>CAMCHO010000115.1 GCA_945874455.1 Opitutus sp. GAS368
GAGACAAACGCCGGCAAATTTTCGCTCTCCGAGCCGAGACCGTAGGTGACCCACGAGCCCATCGAGGGGCGGATGAGATTGGTGGAGCCGGTGTGGAGAAACAGCGTCGCGGGCCCGTGCGCCACACCCTCGGTGTGCATCGAGCGGACAACGCAGTAATCGTCGGCCAGCTCCGCCATGTGCGGGAACAGATCCGAGACCCAGCGTCCGCTCTGCCCGCGCTGCTTGAAATCCCACATCGGCTTCATCACGCGGCCCGTCGCGCCGACGCCGGTCTTGGCGATCGCGCGTTGGTCGAGGAAGTCCATCATCTTGCCGTCGTGCTCATAAAGCTTGGGCTTGTAGTCGAAGCTATCGAGGTGGCTCACGCCGCCGCCCATGAAGAGGAAGATCACTCGCTTCGCCCGCGGTCGCAGATGGCCCGCCTTGGCGACCAGGGGATTGGCCGTACTGCGTGCGGCGGCCTGCGCAGCGAGCCCGGCAAATGCCATGTAGCCGAAACCGCACGCGAGCTGTTGCAGGGCCTGACGACGGGAAAGGAGGGGATTCGGGTTCATGGGAAAACGGGGTTGGGCTCAGTCAGGACGATTCAGCAATTAAATAAGTTCAAAATCATGATTCGAGTGTAATCGGTGGGAGCATCACTCAAGGTAACGGAAATCCACGCAGGCGAAAAGCGACTGGTGCAACTGCGCCCACGCGTCGGCCCGCGCGGCCTCGCCGGCACCTTCGCTGCTCGCACCACTCACAAACTGTAGCGCCAGCGCGCGCTCCTTCGGCGTCGGCACGCGGCCAAGAGCGACGCGATACGCCCGATCAAGCCGCGCGCTATCGTCGGCGGCACCGCTGCCGAGCGTGCGCTTCGCAGCGAGTTTCGCCTGCTCGATCACGAAGGGGTGGTTCATTAGAAAAAGCGCCTGGGGCGCGACGGTCGTCGCCGCGCGCTGGCCGATGGACGCGTTAATGTCGGCGAAGTCGAAGACCTCGAAGAGCTCCAGCCGCCGGTTGCGAAACGCCGGCGTGTAGAGGCTGCGACGCGTATCGGTGAACACGTACCCGTATTCTCCCGACACCGCGGCTGCGGCGGGGCCGGCAATGTTTGGCCCACCGATCGCGAAATCGAGCTGGCCGCTCGCAGCGAGCATGGCATCGCGGATTTCCTCGGCTTCGAGCCGGCGGCGGTTCGCGTGCGAAAAGAGGCGATTGTCCGGATCGAGGCGCGCGGCGTCAGGCGGCGGCGTGGCAGCGAGTTGATAGGTGCGCGCGAGTACGATGGCGCGGACCAGCTTCTTAACCGACCAGCCGTCGGCCACAAACTGCTGCGCGAGGTGATCGAGCAGCTCGGGATGCGAGGGGCGCTCACCAGTCGTGCCGAAATTATCGACCGTGCGCACGAGGCCCTCACCCATCAGCCAACCCCACGCGCGATTCGCGATCACACGGGCGGTGAGCGGATGGGCGGCGCTCGCGATCCAGTCGGCCAGCTGACGCCGGCCGCTTTCGCCGGGCGAGAATTGCGGTGGCGCGCCGTGCGCTGCGACTTGCAGCAGGCCACGTGGCGCCTTCGCGCCGAGGTTGCGCGCGATGCCGCGGATGCGGATCTCAGTGTCGCCGATTTCGCCGGTCGCCTCGCGCACGCTCATCGCGACCGCACGCTTGGGGCCGCTCGCAATCAGTTTTTTCAGGTCGGCCTCCAGCCCGCGTAACTCCGCTGCATTTTTGCGGACCACGGGATCAGCAGGATCGGCGGGCTCCACCAGCGTTTTCTTGGCGGCTTTTTTCGGAGGATTGGCAGTGCCGGCCACGACGACGGACGGCGGTTCCGCGCGCCCATCAGCCGCGAGGACCTGCAGCGCGTCCACGATCACGAAACCATCCGTGCCCTCGTTCGACACGAGCACGTAGCCGGCGCCGTCTTTCTCGAAGCGAAACTGCCCGAGGCTCACGAAGTGCCCCGCGAGCGGCGGCGCTGTGCGCTGGTTCACGACCACGGTGCTCTCACCGTCGGCGTGGAGAATGGTGACCGGAACGTTGGTCGCGCGATTGGGCTGCGGGGTGTAGGCGAAACGCACCTCATAGTGGCCGGTCTGAGGAATCACCGGCATAAACGTGACGGTGCGACGGCCTTTATCCTCGTTGTTGTCGGTCAGGTAGCCGGTGCCGAGATACGGCTTCATGGTCGTCGAGCTGCTCCAGCCGCCGACGATCTTCGCCTGCTGGTCGTCGAGGACGACGCCGGGGAGCGCTGCGAGTGTGACCGCCTGACCGGCGGGGGGCGCACCGGCGGACTTGCGCAACCGGGCAATTTGTTTTTCGAGCGCGGCAACCTTGGCCTCATGCGCAGCGAGCTCGAGCTCCACCGCCGGATTCGTAGGCAGCGAGGTATCCACCCACTTCGCGACGTTGTCGGTGTAGTTGTGCAGCGTATGCGTGCTGCGGAGAATCCCGGCGAGCGCGTAATAGTCGCGCGTCGGCACGGGATCGAATTTGTGATCGTGGCAGCGCGCGCAGCCGATCGTCATCCCGAGAAACGCCTTGCCGAGCGTGTCGAGCTGCTCGTCCACGATGTCCATGCGGAGCGCGTCTTTGTTCTGCTCCTCATAGTTGGTCGGGCCCAGCGCGAGAAACGCCGTCGCGGTGATCTGGCGGGCCTTTTCATCGGGCGTCGGGGCGGGCAAGAGATCGCCGGCGAGCTGCTCGCGGATGAATTGGTCGAAGGGCAGGTCGCGGTTAAACGCGTCCACGACATAGTCGCGGTAGCGCCACGCGTCCTTGAACATCAGGGTCCGCCCGCCGCCACTCGATTCCGCAAAGCGCGCCACATCGAGCCAGTGCCGGCCCCAGCGCTCGCCGAACTGCGGCGAGGCCAGCATCGCATCCACCACCACCGCAAACGCCTCGGGCGTGGACCGCACATCACGCACGAACGCCTCGAGCGCCTCCGGCGTCGGCGGCAGTCCGGTCAGATCGAACGACGCCCGCCGCAACAGCGCCACGCGGTCGGCATCGCCAGCGGGCTTCAGGCCTTTCGCCGCCCAGGGCGCGGCGACAAAACGGTCGATGTCGCTGCGGGGCCAGTTGTTCGCCGCCGCTGGGACCGCTGGTTTCACCGGCGGCACGAAGGCCCAGAATTTTTTCCCTTCCTCGATCGTGAGGCCGACCTGTTTCGGTTTCGCATCCGCCGCGCCTGCCGCATTCGCAGCTAGGGCGACCGCTGGTCCTTCGGGCGAGGGCGCGCCGCGCTTCACCCACTCCTCGAGGAGCGCCACTTCCTCGCTCGGCAGTTGGGTCTTCGGCGGCATCGCCTCGAAATCGAGTCCCGTGTAGCGCACGGCCTTAATCAACGCGCTCTGCTCGACGTTGCCCGCTACGATCGCCGGGCCGGAATCGCCGCCCATCCGCCAGCCTTCCGGATGATCAAGGCGCAGGCCGCCTTTAATTTTTTTCCCGGGCTCGGCCGAGTGGCAATCGTAGCAGCGCTCGACGAGCAGCGGTCGGATTTTCTTTTCGAAAAATTCGATGTCGGCCGCGTCTGCGCCACGCGCAATTCCAACCGAAAGCGTCAGAACGCCGGCCAAGGCCAAAAGGGTGGGGTGACTAGTCATGAGCGTGGAATCGGCGCGCCCAGAGGGTGAAGCACGCACAACAGGGAAACAGATAGGAACGCTTCATCCAAAATCAAACGCGAATCTTGCCCGCGAGTGTTTTTCCGCGCTACTTTTGGGGCGGTACCCCCACCGTCCCCCGCGTCCGCCGCCACCCCATGACCACGCCTTTCCGTCCATTTCTGCTCTGCAGCGCGCTGCTCGCCACCCTGCCGCCGCTCTCCGCCGCCGACCCGCGGACCCCGACCCCAACCGAGGTCACCGTGCTCTCACCCTTCGAGGTCACCGGCGAAAAAGATGTCGGCTACCAGGCCGGCAACACGATGTCTGGCAGCCGGCTCAACAGCAGCCTCAAGGACACGGCGGCAGCCGTCATGGTCTTTACACCGGAATTTCTCTCCGACTTCGGCGCGACCTCGCTGGCCGACATCATCGGCTACGCGCCGAATATGCAGGTGGACATGCTCGATGCCTCGGCCGACGCCGGCACTTCGTTCCTCGGCGGCAGCGATCTGCGCGACACCCGCATCCGCGTGCGCGGACTCTCGGCGAGCACCGCCGTAGATTTTTTTGAAACGGGCATCGCCGTCGACACTTACAATACCGAGCGCCTCGAACTCTCGGGCGGACCCAACTCCATCCTCTTCGGCTTCGGTTCGCCCGGCGGGCTCGTCAATATCATGACCAAACGCGCGCAGGTGGCCCGGAACCGCACCTCGCTCCGGACCCAAGTAGGCGCATGGGCTCACCGGCGCTTCGAGCTCGACCACAACCAGGTGATCCTTCCCGGAAAAATCGCCTTGCGACTCAATGGCCTGCTCCAAAATTCCGGCGGCTGGCGGCGCTGGGATTACAACGACAGCAGCCGGGGCGCGTTGTCGCTCCGCGTGAGCCCATGGAAAAACACGACCGTCATCACCAACTACGAGAACGGGCAAATGAAGTCCCACGTCACCCGGCCGCTGAACGCGTTCGACGCGCTCGCGCTCTGGCAGGCGAGCGGTTCCGCGACCCTCAACGACGCGGCGTGGACCACCGCGAACCGCGCCACCGGCATCAACCGCAACACCGCGGTAAAGAATATCTACATCACGTCCGGCAGCGGCGCCGCGCCTTTCGTAGTCACCACGAAAAATGTCACCAATTTCCGGTTACTCGAGAGCACCTACGACGATCTCAACCTCGCCGCCGACCTCCGCGCGGGGTTGTCCATGGTGCCTGCGTCGCAGATTCCGTTTCGCATCAGCACCTATGGCCCGGGCGCGGGGCGCGACACGAATTTCGACCGGGTCATCACGACTGTCGAGCAGCGGCTCGCGCCGAACCTCACCCTCGAGCTCGCCTACAACCGCGAACGTTCGAAGCAGTGGGTAAAAGCGCCCGTCAACAACTCTGTCCTTTTTACCGGCGACCCGAACACCGTCATCCCCGATCCGGCCGGCGGCGCGACCCCGGTGGCAAATCCCCACGCGCGCGCGCTCTACCTTGAAAGCCGCTGGGTGGTCGACCGTGGACAAACCGGCAACGATGTCGCCCGCGCTTCCCTCGCATGGGAGCTCGATCTCGGAAAAACCTTCGGCCGGCACAAACTCGCCGGCATGGCGGAATACGGAAAACTGAGCGCCTTCCGTTACCCCGGCGTCGAGATTCTCGTCGATGCCGCCGGCGTGCCCATCGGTAACGCCGCACTGCCGGAAAATGCAGCTAACTTCGTTTTCCGGCGACACTACGTCGTGCCCGGAAATTTCGACACCTACTTCGTCGGCAACGGCACGGACGACTTCACCGTCGTGCGCGACGGCAAGACTTACCACAACACCTTCATCAACTCGAGCGTCGCGGGCGGTTTCATCGGCCGGACCGTCGCCACACTCCTCGCAGCGACGCAGAGTGCGTTTTTCGACTCACGCCTCGTGCTCACCGCCGGCGTCCGCGGCGATCGCATCCGCTTCGACCAACACGGCGATACCCGCCTCTCCGCCAACGATCCCGACGTGCGCGCCGGCCTCGCGATTCAAAACACGGTCGCGTTCACCACGGAGGTCGTGGACCAGACGGAGTTCAAGCCCATCACCAGCACACTCGGCGGCGTCTTCCACGCGACGAAGGTGTTTTCCGTTTTCTACAACCATGCCAACAATAACGCCCAGCCCCCGCTCAACGCGCGCGTGCTCCCCG
This sequence comes from Opitutus sp. GAS368, assembly GCA_945874455.1. Lineage (GTDB taxonomy): Bacteria > Verrucomicrobiota > Verrucomicrobiia > Opitutales > Opitutaceae > GAS368. The sequence goes on from CAMCHO010000115.1 coordinate 5,784, forward strand.
ATGAAAAGCTCCCGCCGCCCTTCGACGGCCTGAGCGACGACGCCGGCTTCATGCTCAACCTGCTCGACGGAAAAGTGTTTCTGCGCGCGACGGCCTTCCAAACCTCCCAGAAACAATCGAGCGGCGGCACCTTCGGCATCGGGCTCAACTCCGGCGACAACAACCTCGTCGCCCCGAGCACGCGCATCCTCGACACGCTGCTTGCCGCCAACCGCATCACCGCCACCGAGTACACCGCGCACCTGATCGGCGACGAAGCCAACCTCACCGGAACCTCCGACATCGTGAACCGCGGCTACGAACTCTCCGCGTGGTTTAACGTCACAAAAAACCTCACCGCCGTCGTAAATTTCTCCTACACCAAGACGGACCGGTCCTCGATCGTGCCCGAGTTTGAAGGCTGGTTCGAGCGCGAGAACGCCTACTGGTACCGCACGCCCGGCTCCGGCGCGCTCGTCAATTCCGCATCCGGCCTGACGATCGACGCCGAGGCCGCGTCGCTCCAACGCGTGATGGCAGGCGTGCGCGAGTTCTATAATTTCGGATACGGCGAGCGCCCGTATAAGGGCAACGTGAGCGGCCGCTACACGATGACCGAGGGGAAATTCCGGGGCGCATTCGCCGGCAGCGGCATCCGGTGGCAAGGCACCTCCGCGCTCGGCCGCGCGTATCTCGGCCGCGCCCCGAACGGCAACCGCACTTTTGGCGCGACGTATTACGGCCCCGAGGACTTCAAGCTGGACGCCTTCGCCGGCTATCGGCGGAAGCTGAACGTCGGGCGGATGAACACCGACCTCACGGTGCAACTCAACGTCACGAACCTCACCGCCGAAGACGCGGTGATGCCGCTTCGTTACAATAATTTCAAATCCGGAATGACGCGCGTGCTCCTGCTCGAGCCGACGAAATTCCGGCTGACGGTGGGACTGGGGTTCTGAGCCGTGTCGCAGCGGTGGGAGCGAGCGGGCTCGCGACTCCTGCGGCCTTGATCGGAGGGAGTCACCGGGATGGCGCCCCGTGCCCGTGCCACACCACCGGACGCGCAGTCGTCCACATCCGGCGGTTTAATCTCAGGAAACAGCGGACGCCGTTGGCTTCGTTTCTCGGCTTCGTCTGCCTACTTGTCGACCGCGGGCGGCTGCCACGGCGTGGCCCCGCCGCGCTGCACGTGGAGGCGGAGGGCGGCCTGGAGTTCGCGCGCGACCTTTTGATTTTTCGCAAAGAGGTTCGTCGTCTCCTGCGGATCGTCCTTGAGATTGTAGAGTTCGAGCGGAGCGTAGGGGCTGTTTTGCATCAGCTTCCAGTCGCCCTTGATGATAGCTTCGTAGCTTTTCCCTCCGTACGCGGGGCCACCTTCGCGACGGACGAAATACAGCTCGCGCGGCTCCGTCGCCGCTGACGCAGCGCCGCGCAACACGGGCAGCAGGCTCACGGCATCCGTGCCGCGTGGAAGCGTCATGCCCGCAGCCTCGAGCGCCGTCGCGAAAATATCAAAGGTCAGGCCCGCGTAGTCGCTCGTCGCGCCGGGGGTAACCTTCCCCGGCCACCGCAGCACAAACGGCACGCGCAAGCCGCCGTCGTAGTGACTTTGTTTTCCGTCGCGCCACGGATCGTTGTTCTGCGCGTGGGGGAGTGAGCCGCCGTTGTCCGCGGTGAGCACGACGAGCGTGTTATCCTCGAGGCCGGTGGCCTTCAGCGCCGCGAGCACTTGGCCGACGCCATCATCGAAGTGCTCGACGAGCGCGACGTTCAGCGCGCGTTTCTCGTCCATGGCAGGCGCGCGTCGCTGCACGCGCGCGAGCCACTCGGCGGGCGGCTCCATCGGAAAATGCGGGGCGTTGTAGGCGAGGTAGAGAAAGAAGGGCGACTTCGCGGCGGCGCGCTCGCGCAGATAATCGCACGCCCACGCCGTGAAAATATCCGTGGCGTGTCCGACCGGATCGACGACCTCGCGGTCGCGGCGCATATAATTGTGACCCTGGCGGCGGTGCGTCGTGTAGCTGTCCATCATATCATCGAGGAAGCCGTGGAAAAAATCGAAGCCACGGTCGTTGGGCGTGCCGGGCGCGGTGAGGCCCAGGTTCCACTTGCCGATGGTCGCGGTGTGGTAGCCGGCCGCGCGCAGGTGATTTGCGATCGTCGGCACGTTGGGATCGAAGTAGCCCCACGTATTGGCCGAATCGGTACGGATGAGGCCGGGCACGCCGACGCGGTCCGCGTAACGGCCACTCATCAGCGCGGCGCGCGTAGGCGAACACACAGTGGCATTGGCGCGCATGCGGGAGAACCGCATCCCTTCCGCCGCGAGACGATCGAGGTGGGGCGTCTGCACATCCGCTCCGGGGCGATAGGCCGACATGTCGCCGATGCCCAGATCGTCGGCGAGAATGACGACGATGTTGGGCCGGGCCTCCGCAGCCGCCGCGCCGCCCACAAAAAATCGGACGGAGATTCCGAAAAAAAACAGGCAGGTAACGAGCGTCTTCATGTTTATGGGGGGCTGAATAAGGGGGGAACGAAACGTTTTCGCTCCGCGTAAAAATTGCAACGGTCCGTCGCCACGGACGCATTTTCCCAGTCCGTCATTACGCGCACGGAGCACCGTTTTTCACAACCAAGGTCCTGACCGCCTCCCACCCCGCTCAACCGGCGTGTATCCCACGCGCAAGGTCCACCCCGCTGCGAGCTCACCGCCGATTCCATTCCCGGTCCCGCCCGTCACCGCCATTTCAAACAGCGCCGGCACCGACTCCCGTGGCGACAGTTCAGGCACCCGCAGACGCGGTCTGCCCCATCAGCTCGGGCGGCAGAACCCGTTCCCCGAGGCCCACCCAAATAGCCCAGCCGCGTGCCACCGTTTATAACCAACCTGAGAGAATATTTTCGCTTCCGCCACGAGCCACCGTTTCGCTCCCTCCCCATGCAGACCCGTCTCCGCACCGCGCTCGGCCTCCTCGCCTCCCTTTTTATTTTTACGTCGTGCACCCCACGCGAAACCCCCGTCGAAGAAGGCATCCGCACGCAGACTCTCCTCGTCGGCAACCAGAACGAGCCCGCCACCCTCGACCCCGCCCTCATCGATGCCGCCACCGATATGAATATCTCCGTCGCCCTCTTCGAGGGATTGACCTGCTACGACGAAAAAACCGGCGGCCCCGTCCCCGGTGTCGCCGAGCGGTGGGACATCTCCCCCGACGGCCTGACCTACACGTTTCACCTCCGCCCCACCGCCACATGGTCCAACGGCGACCGTGTGACCGCCGCCGACTTCGCCTACTCATTTCAACGCCTCCTCTCCCCCGCGCTCGGCTCGAGCTACGCTTACATGCTTTGGCCCATCAAGCACGCCGAGGCCTTCAACACCGGTAAACTAAAAACATTTGCCGAGGTCGGCGTCACTGTCATCGACGCCGCCACGCTCCGCATCACGCTCACTCGGCCCACGCCCTATCTACTCGGTCTTGCCGCCCATAGCACGTGGCTGCCGGTCCATCGTGCGACCATAGAAAAATACGGTAAGCTCGACGAGCGCGGCACCGCGTGGACGCGCCCCGGCAACCTCGTCGGCAACGGCCCGTTCACCCTGACCGAGTGGCAACCCAACGCCCGCCTGATCGTCGCGAAAAACCCGCTCTATTGGGGCGCCGCGACGAACCCAATCGCGCGGGTGATTTTTTATCCCACCGAAAAATCCGAAGTCGAGGAACTCACCTTCCGCGCCGGCCAACTGCACGTTTCCTACAGTGTGCCGCCGTCGAAAATCGCGAGCTACCGCCAACAGTCGCCCGACCGCCTGCGCCTCGATCCGCTGCTTGGCGTCACCTACATCAACTTCAACACCACCAAGCCGCCCCTGAACAATCCGTCGGTGCGTCGCGCCCTCGCCTTCGCCCTCGAGCGCGCGGCAATTTCCCAACGCGTCTTCAGCGGCGCGCGAGCCCCGGCGCACACGCTCGTGCCACCGAATTGTAACGGCTACACCGGCCCCGCCGGTCAGCCCGACGATTTCGCGGCGGCCCGCACGTTACTCGCCGAGGCCGGCTTCCCCGGCGGCAAGGGTCTGCCCGTCATGTCAATTCAAGTACTGAACGACGACAAACTCCCGCGCACCGCCGAGGCGATCCAAGCCATGTGGCTCCGCGAACTGGGCGTGAAGGTGACCATCGATCCCTTCGAACAAAAAACGTGGATACAGAATCAACAAACGCTCACCCACACCATCGCGTTGATGGGCTGGACCGCCGACTTCCCGGACCCCATCACCTTCCTCGACGTCTTCAAGTCCGACGGCGGCAACAACTGGACCGGCTGGAAGAGCCAAGACTACGATGCCCTGCTCGAGCAAGCGGCCGGCACGGCCGATCCCGCCGCCCGTTTTGCGCTGCTGCAAAAGGCGGAGGCGCTGCTCCTCGCCGAAGCCCCGATCGCGCCGCTCGTCTTCGGCGCCCGCACCTACACGATCCACCCCGCAGTGAAGAACTGGGAGCCCGCCCCGCTCGGCATCCACCGCTACCAACTCATCCGCCTCGAAAAATAGTTCCCCCCCCGTCCGCCCGCGCCCGATTCGCCCCGTAGCCGCGAGCGCCAGCGAGTGGTTTCGCCCTCGCATTTCCCTCGCTTGCCCCGATCGCCGCACCCACGCACGTTTCCGTCCGCATGCTCCACCGCCGCCACTCTCTTTTCGCGTTGCTCTTCGCTTTCGTCGTCGTCCTTTCCCCGTTCGCACCCGCCGCCCGCGCCGCCGAAGCCACCTTCGACCGCCTTTGGCCCAGTTGGCGCGACACCGATTCCTTCGACCGCATCACCGAGTTTCTCGGCGGCAGCGAACCCACCGGCGGTCGCACGCTCCTCCGTACTCAACCCGCCTCCCGCGCCGGCTACTATTTTCTTCTGCGCGTCAAAACCACCACCGCCCTCACCGCCGGCGCGACATTCCAACTCAGCGTCATCCGCCCCGACGCCCCCGAGCCCAAGCTGTTTTCCTTCCCCGCCACCGCCCCGTCCGGTGACACCGTGTTCGACCTCGGCCTCACCGGCGCCGACTGGCCCGGCCGCAAAACAGCCAATCCCGTTGCGTGGAAACTCACCCTCGTCGCTGCCGACGGACGCGTGCTCGCCGAACACAAAAGTTTCCTGTGGGAGAAACCCGCGAAGTGAGCGCGCACCCCGAGGCCGGTTGGTCTCCCTGGCAGTCCCTCGACGGCCTCCCGCCGCTCTCCGCCGAGGTCCTCGCCGAAACCCTCGACGGCGGCCAAGCTTTCCGTTGGCGTCGCGAACCCGACGGCACGTTTCTCGGGCATTGGTCGCATCACCTCACCCGTATCCGCCGTTCCGCGACAGGGCACGCTGAATGGTCCGCCCCCGCCCCGCTCGCCGCCGCCGTCGCCCCCGCGCTCCGGATCTATCTCGGCCTCGACCGTGATTTTCCCAGCCTCACCGACTCCCTCCCGTGGCGCAGCGACGCCCATCTCGCGACCTGTCTCGCCGCCTTCCCCGGTCTGCGCATCCTGCGCCAACCCTTCGGCGAAACACTCCTCGGCTTCCTCTGCAGCGCGACGAAGCAGATCGTCCAAATCAAACAGATGATGGCCCTCCTCGCCGAGCGCCACGGCACGCCGCCGCCCGAACGCTCAGCTGTCGGCACTCAACTCTCAGCTCTCCCGACCTGGCCCCAACTCGCCACTATCCCCGAAGCCACCCTCCGCGCCTGCCTCCTCGGTTTCCGCGCGCGCTACATTTCCCAGACCGCGCAATTTCTCGCCGCACATCCCGGCTGGCTCGAAGCAACCGAAACACTGCCCTACGCCATCGCGAAGGAACGTCTCTGCTCGCTCCCGGGCGTCGGCGAAAAAGTCGCCGACTGCGTGCTCCTCTTCGGTGCCGGGCGGCTCGAGGCGTTCCCCGTCGACGTGTGGATCATCAAGACGATGGAGCGCCGCTACGGCCTCACCGGTTGGAAGCCTGCGCAAATCGCCCACTTCGGCCGCACCCACTTCGGTCCCCTCGCCGGCCTCGCGCAGCAGTTTCTTTTTTCCTACGAACGCCGCGCTCAGCCTTGACGATTCCGTGGAGTGGAGGGCCGTCGCTGGCCGACGTGCCGCTCCCTGCCTGGCGGCGGCACGCTCTCTTCACTTCGCGCGCTGGATCAGCTCCACCTCGTAGCCCTCCGGCGCGTCGATGAACGCGATCACCGAACCACTCCCGGTCTTGGTTGGACCATCGCTGAGCTTAAAGCCCTTCGCCTCGACCTTGCGCGTAAACTCCGCGAGATCCTCCACCTCAAACGCGAGGTGCATCAAATCTGGCTGCACCACCACCGCCGGAGCACCGGACGGCATCTGGCAAATCTCAATCTCCTCATCGCTGTTCGGCGTCGCGAGAAACACGATCTGCGCCCCGCGCGGCGACGTGCTGCGCCGGGCGACGGTGAGCTCGAGAGCCTCTTCGTAAAATTTCACAGTGCGCTCGATATCGCTCACGCGCATCCGCGTGTGGAGAAGTTTTTTGACCATGCGGCGACGTTGCACGTCACCCTCACGCCACGCAAGCTGCCCGCACGATGTCCCTCACCCTCGCCGATATTCAGGCCGCCGCCGCCCGCATCGCTCCTTACATCCACCGCACGCCCGTGCTCACCAGCGCCACCCTCGACGAACTGTGCGGCGGACACCTGTTCTTCAAGTGCGAGAACTTTCAAAAAATCGGCGCCTTCAAGGCCCGCGGAGCCGCCAACGCCGTGTTCTCCCTCACCGCCGCGGAAGCCGCCCGTGGCGTCGTCACCCACTCGTCCGGCAACCACGCTGCCGCCCTCGCCCGCGCCGCCCGACTCCGGGGGATCGCCGCCCACATCGTGATGCCGTCCGACGCACCGCAGTCCAAGATCGCGTCCGTCCGCCGCAATGGCGGCCTCATCACGTTTTGCGAACCCAACGTCGCCGCCCGCGAATCCACCTGCGCACGCCTCGTTGCAGAAACGGGCGGACGCCTCATTCATCCTTACAACGACTACGCCGTGATGGCCGGTCAGGGCACCGCCACCCTCGAACTGCTCGCACAAGTCCCCGACCTCGACGTCGTGATCGCTCCCGTCGGCGGCGGCGGCCTCCTCTGCGGCACCGCCGTCGCCGCCAAGGGACTGCGTCCCGGCATCCGCGTGATCGCTGCGGAACCCGCCGGTGCCGATGATGCCGCGCGCTCCTTTGCCGCCGGCCGGATCATCCCCCTCGAATCGCCCGCGACTATCGCCGACGGCCTCCGCACGTCCCTCGGTGAGAAAAATTTCCCCCTCATCCAACGCCACGTCGACGCCGTCGAGACCGCCTCCGAGGAAGCCATCATCGCGGCGATGCGCCGCATTTGGGAAGTACTCAAAATTATCATCGAGCCGAGTTGCGCCGTCCCCTACGCCGCCATCCTCGAAGGGAAAATCCCCGTCGCCGGCCTGCGCGTCGGCATCATTCTCACCGGCGGCAACGTCGATCTCGACGCACTGCCTTGGTTGAAAAAATAATCGCCCCCTTTTCGCGGTAGGGGCGTCTCGCCCCTGTCGTCTGCCTCACGGGCGAGACGCCCGTGCTACCTCAAATCCTACCTCAAATCCTTGCCATGCCTACCCGCCTCCTCCTCGCCCTGCTCTTGGTCTCCAGCACGCTCGCTGCCCGCGCCGCCGAGGCCCCGCGGCTCTATCTCGCCGGCGATTCCACCATGGCCAACAAGCCCCTCGATCTCCCGGAGCGCGGCTGGGGCCAGGCTCTCGCCCGGTTTTTCAAGGACCCCGACACCGTGCAAAACCACGCGATGAACGGCCGCAGCACCGCGAGTTTTATCTCTGAGGGCCGCTGGGAAAAGATCGTCGCCGCGCTCACCCCCCGCGACGCCGTCATCATCCAGTTCGGTCACAACGACGAGAAAATCGAAGACCCGAAACGCGGCACTGACCCCAAGACGACCTTCCCCGAAAATCTCCGCCGTTTCGTCCGCGAGGTCCGCGCCAAAGGAGCCACGCCCATCCTCGCCACCCCCGTCTGTCGCCGAAAATTCAACCCAGCCGGTAAACTTATCCCCACGCACGGCGCCTACCCCGACGCGATCCGGCGCGTCGCCTCCGAGGAAAAAGTGCCCCTGCTCGAGCTCGAAAGCGCCACCGCAACGTGGCTGCAAGCCGAGGGCGACGAACCCACGAAAAAATACTTCATGTGGATCGAAGCAGGAAAAAATCCGAAAATCCCGGACGGCAAAAAAGACGACACCCATTTTGTCGAAGCCGGCGCGGCGAAAGTCGCGTCACTCGCCGTCGCCCAGATCCGCGAGCAAAGACTCCCGCTCATGCAATGGCTGAAGTAATACCAACGGCCCGTATATTTCAGACTTTGCCATTGTAGGCCCGCCCGTTGGGGGGCAACCCGGCCTACAGTCTAGAAACCAAAGGACGTTGGTATCGGAAGCCTCCAGGCCGCCGCAGACTTCACTCAGGTTGCCGTGGGTAGGAGCTCGCTTGCGAGCGATTTGAGGCTGCGGAGCGCGAGCGATTTGAGGCCCGCTGTTCACCCGCGTCATATCGCCCGCAAGCGGGCTCCTACCTCATACCAACGGCCCGTATATTTCAGACTTTACCACTAGGCCCGCCCGTTGGGCGGGCAACCCGGCCTACAGTCTAGCCCGACTTTCCGGATTTGTCTCCACTTTCAGGCACGATTCTCCTCTCAGGAAGTGAAGGCTAGTTCATAGTTGAAGAAAGTGATGGCAACCAGCGATCCAGCTCGAAGAGGCGCACGGCTTTCTGCTGCGCCGGCGACAGTTCGG
>CAMCHO010000116.1 GCA_945874455.1 Opitutus sp. GAS368
TTCGTCTACATTGCCTCGCCGCTGGCTGGCCGACTGGAAACGCTCGCGGTCGTCAAAGGCGCGCGGGTCGCCGCCCACGCCCCGCTCTTCACCCTCGAACGCGGCCAAGATCTCGCCGCCCAACGCCAGGCCGCCGATCAACTTCGCGCCGCGCAAGCCCGCCTCGCCGACCTGCAAAAAGGCTCGCGCCCCAGTGAACTCGCCGCACTCGAAGCCCGCCTCGCCCAAGCACGCGCCAGTACCGAGCTCTCGAAACTCGAACTGGCCCGCCAAGAAAATCTCTTCAAAACGAACGTCATTGCCGCCGCCGAAATCGACCGCGCCCGCCTCACTCACGAGCGCAACACCCGCGCCATCGATGAGCTCACTTCGCAACTCACGACCGCCGGCCTCGGCGCCCGCACCGATACCATCGCCGCCGCCGACGCCGAGGCCAGCGCCGCCGCCGCCGCCAAAGACCGCGCCGACTGGAACGTCACTCAGAAATCCCCGTCCGCCCCCCGCGCCGCCCTCGTCTACGACACCCTCTACCGCGAGGGCGAGTTCGTCGCCGCCGGTCTGCCCGTCCTCGCCCTGTTACCGCCGGAAAACATCAAAGTTCGTTTCTACGTCTCCGATTCCGACTTCGCCGCCCTGAAGGCCGGCGATACCGTGCGCGTCGCGCTCACCGGCCACGCGCCGCTCGCCGCCCGGATCAGCTACCTGTCACCGAAACCCGAATACACGCCGCCCGTGCTCTACAACCGCGAGAACCGCGCGAAACTCGTCTGGCTCGTCGAGGCCGTTTTCACCGACCTCTCAGTCACCCGCGATCTCCATCCGGGCCAACCCGTCGACGTGCGGAACTAAGGCGGCGCTCTGACCCGCCCGCCGCGCCACCGTCGCCATGCCTCCCCCACCCGCCGCCGCCCCTCCGGGCTCCGACTTCGCGATCGACGTCACCGGCGTCACCAAGCGTTTCGGCTCCAAGACCGTCGTCAACGCCATCGATCTCCGTGTACGCCGCGGCGAAATCTACGGCTTCCTCGGACCCAACGGCAGCGGCAAGACCACCTTCATCCGCATGCTCTGCGGCCTGCTCACCCCCGACGCCGGTACTGGCACGTGCCTCGGCTACGACGTCCGCACGCAGCAGTCCGACATCAAACGCCATGTCGGCTACATGACGCAAAAATTCAGTTACTACGAGGACCTGAGTATCCGCGAAAATCTCGATTTCATCGCGCGTCTCTACGATCTCCCCGACCGCCGCGCCGCCGTGCAGCGCAGCCTCGAACGCCTTGGCTTGGCCAATCGTAGCCACCAGCTCGCCGGCCAGCTCTCCGGTGGCTGGAAGCAACGCCTCTCCCTTGCAGCCTGCCTGATCCATTCACCGCAACTCCTCCTCCTCGACGAACCCACGGCCGGAGTCGACCCCAAGGCCCGCCGCGAGTTTTGGGATGAGATTCACCGCCTCGCCGCCGAGGGTCTCACCGTGCTCATCACGACGCACTACATGGATGAAGCCGAGCGCTGCCACCGCCTCGCCTACCTCGCCTACGGAAAACTCCTCACCCACGGCACGCTCGACGACGTGCTCGCGAGTGTGCGCCTCACGACCTGGACCGTCACCGGTCCCGACCTCCTCGACCTGGCCAAAAAAATCCGCAGCCTGCCCGGTATCGAACAAGTCGTCGCCTTCGGCACGACGCTCCACGTCAGCGGACGCGATGCCGCCGCCCTCGAAGCCTCGCTCACCTCCGTCCGCGATCCGCGCCACGAATGGAATAAAATCCGTTCCGGCCTAGAAGACGTCTTCATCAGTTTGATGGACTCCGCGAAGGATAATTTCGCATGAGTGCGTCCCGCTTCACCCTCCATCGCCTGTGGGCCATCGTGCTCAAGGAGTTTATCCAAATGAAGCGCGACCGCGTGACGTTCGGCATGATGGTCGGCATCCCCCTGATGCAGCTCATGCTCTTCGGTTTCGCGATCAACTCCGACCCCAAGCACCTCCCCACCGCCCTCCGCGCCGCCGACCAGGGACCGTTTGCTCGCACCTTCGTCGCCGCCCTGCGCACCAGTGGTTACTTCACGCTCACACACGAGGCCACGACCGAAGCCGAAGCCCGCCGCCTCCTGCAGCTCGGCGAAGTGCAGTTCGTGATCAACATCCCCGAAGATTTTTCCCGCCGTCTTCTTCGCGGTGAGCGCCCCACACTCCTCATCGAGGCCGATGCCACCGATCCTTCCGCGACCGGTCCCGCCCTCAACGCCGTGCGCGCCATCGCCGATCACGTGCTCGACCGCGACCTCACCGGCCCGCTCGCGCGCCTCCACGCCAAAGCCGGCCCGATCGATCTCCAGCTCCACGCCCACTACAACCCCGAGAACATCACCCAATACAACGTCGTACCCGGCCTCATGGGTGTCGTGCTCACGATGACGATGGTGATCATCACCGCCCTCGCCATCACCCGCGAACGCGAGCGCGGCACGATGGAGAACCTGCTCTCGACACCGGTGCGGCCCATCGAGGTCATGCTCGGGAAAATCCTCCCCTACATCGTGGTCGGCTACATTCAGGTGACGCTCATTTTGGTCGCATCTCACTTTGTATTTCACGTGCCGATGATCGGCAGTCTGCCGCTGCTCTACGCTGTCTCGCTGCTCTTCATCGCGGCGAACCTCGCAATGGGCATCACGTTTTCCACGCTGGCTAAAAATCAACTCCAGGCCGTGCAAATGGCTTTCTTCTTTTTTCTCCCATCGATCTTGCTCTCAGGCTTCATGTTTCCTTTTCGCGGTATGCCCGAGTGGGCGCAGTGGGTGGGCTCGGTGCTGCCCAACACCCACTACCTCCGCATCGTGCGCGGCATTTTGCTGAAAGGAAACGGCCTCGCCGAAATCACCCCGCACCTCTGGCCGCTGCTCGCGTTCCTCGTCGTGGCCATGGCCATCGGCGTGAAACGCTACCGGCAGACGTTGGATTGAAGTAGGGCTGCCGCTCGTCGGCAGGCCGCAGCCCGGCGCAAAGCTCCCACGCCACGCTCCCGGCCCTTAACCCAGTGCGGTGAGTAATGCTGCTCTTACCCACCATGCAGACCCTCGCCGTCAGCAAACTCACCAGCAAGAGCCAGGCTACCATCCCCGGACGCGTGCGCGAGAAACTGCGGCTCAAGCCGGGCGACTCCATCGCGTTCAAGTTTCGCGATGGCCACATCTTCCTCCAGAAAGCCCGAGCCGCCGACCACGTGTTCGCCAAAGCCGTCGCCGATACGCTGAGCGACGAGTGGCATTCGGCCAACGACGAGCGCGCGTACCGTGACCTTTAAGGCCTTCGAGGTCGTCGTCCCGTTTCCCTTCACGGAAAGCGCCGCGACTAAGCGCCGGCCCGCGCTCGTGCTTTCTGCGCAGGGCTTCAATGACCGCTTCGCGCACCTCGCGCTAGCGATGATCACGAGCTACGAAAACCGTGGGTGGCCGCTTGACGTGACACTGCTCGACCTCAAAGCGGCCGGGCTGAGTCACCCTTCGGTGGTGCGCATGAAAATTTTTACCCTCGACGAACGCTTTGTGCTGCGGAAGGCAGGTGCGCTAGCCGCTCCTGACCGTGCAGCCGTCCGCCGCGCGCTGGCGATGCTGCTGCCAGCGGATTGAAATGCCACGGGCATTCCAGCCCGGCTTGCTCCGCCCACCCATGCGGCAATCCTCGATTGCCCGCGGGCCCCTGTTCCGGCGAAACGGAAGTTCTCACCCGTCGGCCTGCGGATGCGCCGCTGGAGCGAATCTCAGCCCTTGCCGCCCGCGATCGCCTTCGCCACCGGTCCATCGAGGTGCATCACCGACGTCGGATACGCGAACGACAACCTCCGCGCCGCCACGGCGCGCATGATCGCGAGATTCATCCGCTGTTTGAGCGCGAAGCCTTCTTTCAAGTCAGCCTCCCGGCTCGCATAAACCACCCAGACATCGAGCGACGACGCGCTCAGATCGCGAAAGAAGACCATCACCGACGTCGGATCGACCTCGGCATCCGCCAATAAAATCCCGCGGAAGTCTTCCACGATCACCGCGAGCTGGTCCGGCGTCGTGTCGTAGGTCAGCCCGACCACTTGCTCCACGCGCCGCTGCGTAGAACGCGAGAGATTCACGATCGCCTCGGACGACACTAACTTGTTCGGCATCACGACGAGCGACTTGTCGATCAGTCGAATCTTCGTCGAACGCAGACCGATGTCCTCAACCGTACCAGTGTGCGTACCAATCTTCACCGTCTCGCCAATTTTGAAGGGTTGATCGATGGCGACGACGAGAGAGCCGAAGAGATTCGCGATCGTGTCTTGCGCCGCGAGCGCGAAGGCCAAGCCGCCGATGCCGAGGCCCTGCAAAATCGTCGAGACGTTGTACCCGAGGCTCTGAACAATCATCAACGTGCCCACGACCACAAACACCGCGATGAGCGATTTCTTGATCCACGGCATAAAGGCCGCGATGCCCATCTGCTTCACTTTCGCAATCTCGGCCGCGTGGTCGATGATCGCGTCGAACGCCCGCAACAAGCCCCAGAAGATCACCATCGAAAACGCGACCGTCGAGCCGGCCGCGATGCTCTGGTCCGCGGTCTCGGAGAGCTTCAGCACCTTCAGCGCCGCAAAAATACCCGTGACCATCACGAACGTCGCGACCGGAGATTCCAATGCAGGGAGGAGCTTGTCGTCGAGCGTCGTCTCCGTCTTCGCCGCGAGCTTCTTGAGCTGATTAAAGAAAATCGTCGTCAGAAACCGCCGGAGCAGAATCGCACCCACGATAAAGACCGCACTGATCGCATAGTGTATCGCGGTATTGCCGCTGCTCGTCACGTTGAAGAACCGCAGGAACACATCGACGATATGCTCCAGCAGATCGGGACTCCGCACGTCGGCCCGGCTGGTCGCCACGGTGGCGGCGAGGGCAGTGCGGGCCGCCTCCGCCGCGTCGGTCGTCTTGGCCGGCTGGGCCAACGCGCCGAGGGTGGACATGAGCAGTGTCAGCGTGGCAAACCAGAGTCTAAAAATACGTTTCATCGGAGGGCTCCGACTCAACGGCCCGCCTCCGCCGTGTCAAAGCGGTTTGCCCCCGGTTTACCCCGTCCGCACCGGTGCCGGAGTTGCCCCGGGCACCGCCTTCCCACCGGAAATCAGAACGTCCCGTGGGAAGCGTCCGTGAGATTCCATTCCTGAAGTACCCGCTTGCCCGCTGCATCCTGAGCCGACCAAACTCCGCGCCCATGTTTCCGTTCCTCGCCGCCATCGACGCCATGCCCCTGTGGGCGTGGGGTGCATTTTTTCTATTCATCACCGCCATGCTCGCGCTCGACCTGGGCGTGTTTCAGCGCGACTCGCACGTCGTCTCCATGAAGGAGGCGCTCGGCTGGTGTGCCGTCTGGGGCACCCTCGCACTCGCGTTTGGCGGCGGCGTCTGGCACTTCCGCGGGCCTGAACTCGGCCAGCAATTTCTCGCCAGCTATCTCATCGAACTCTGCCTGAGCGTCGACAACGTCTTCGTCTTCATTTTGGTCTTCGCCTACTTCAAGGTCGCGCCGCAATACCAACACCGCGTGCTCTTCTGGGGCATCATCGGCGCGGTCGTCATGCGGGCGGTCTTCATTTTGGTCGGCGTCAGCGTCATCGCGCGCTTTCACTGGGTGCTCTACATCTTCGGGGCCTTTCTCGTCTACACCGGTGTAAAAATGGCCCTGCCCAGCAAAGACGCCGAGGTCGACCCCGAGCACAACGCCGCCGTCCGCCTCTTCCGCCGCTTCTTCCCGGTCGCGCCCGCCAACGACCACGGCCACTTCTTCACGGTCCACAACGGTCGCCGCATGGCCACGCCGATGTTCATCGTGCTGATCGTGATTGAAACGACCGACGTGGTCTTCGCGCTCGATTCCCTGCCCGCCGTCCTCGCGATCACCAAGGATAGCTTCGTCGCGCTGACCTCGAACATCTTTGCGATCCTCGGCCTGCGGTCGCTCTACTTTGCCCTCAGTGGCATTATGGGGCTCTTCCGTTTCCTCAAGGTCGGCCTCTCCGTGATTCTCGTTTTCATCGGCGTAAAGATGCTGATCGAACACTGGGTAAAGATCACGACCGGCACCTCGCTGTTGGTCATCGGCGCCGTGCTCACCACTTCGGTGCTCATGTCGTGGCTGATCAAGCCGGAGCGGAAAAAATCTTAACGGATTTCACCGCTGAACACGGAGGGCGGAAATACCGATCCCCGCTCATCCGTGAAATCCGTGGCCAAAAATCCGGATTCGGTTCACTCCAGAAATCTCTCGCCCCACTCCGGCCGGACCAGCGCTCGCGCCTGCCACTCGCCAAAAATCCGATAGCGGTACCGCGCCACCCACCGGTAGCCCGCATCGCGCCAGCCCGACGGAAACACCGCGAGCACTCCGGCCAAGACCCGTGCCGGTCCACCCACCGCGCGTAGCGCCGCCATCGCGCCGTCGGTCCGCAGGAGAAAACCTTCCCCCTCACGCCGACCCCACGCCGGCACGAACACCAGCGAATCAAAATCCTCCGTCGGCAATCCGTTCGCCCGCAAAAAACCCTGCGCCGCCAGACCCTGCAGCGGCGAAAACCTCAACCGCCCTCCGCGGTCGATCCGCAGCAAGATCCGCACGATGCGATTGCACAGCCCGCACTCGCCGTCGAAGAGCAGCACGGGGCCGGAAGAGAAACGTTCGGGTGACGCCGACATGGAGGAATCGACCACCATGCGCGAACCCCGCTAAAAAGAAAGCCTCCGCCACTCACCTCTGCACTCCCAAGATCTCCTCAGTCGCCTCCGCACACTGCAAAAACTCCCTCGACGCCATTACCGACGCGCCACACGCTAAGCTTTCCAGAGCCCGGGCAGCACGGAACACACTTACCACGCCTGGACCGCCTTGCCCTCATCCGCCAATCACCGCTCACCTACCATGACCACGTCTCAACTCCGCCATGCGCACCGCTTCCCTCTGGCCGTCTGCGCGCTCCTCATCGGCCCGCTCCTCTCCTCGCTCGTCGTTGGCCAGACCGCACCGGGCACCCCGACAACCACGACGTTTGCCGCCCCAACCCCAAAGGCCACCGCCGAAAGCGAAGCGATCACACTCTCCGTCTTCACCGTCTCCGAAGACAAAGACCTCGGCTACGAGTCGATGCAAACCACCTCCGGCATGCGCACCGCGCAACAGCTGAAGAACATGGCCAACTCGATTTCGATCATGAACGCGCAGTTCATCGAGGACCTCGGTCTCACCACGATGGAAGAGATGTCCACGTGGATGGTGTCCGGCGAATCCAACCCCGACCCCAACGCCCTCGTGCAAAGCCGCGTCATCCTCCGTGGCGTCCCCAACGCCTACGCCCTCCGCAACGGCTGGATCTGGTATTCCCCGATGGACGCGTTCTCGACCGAAAAGGTCGAAGAGCTGCGCGGCCCCAACGCGTTCCTCTACGGCGAAGCCGACGTCGGCGGCGCCAACAACCAGATCACTAAGCGAGGCCTTCTCAGCCGCGACCTCACCCGCGCCAAAATCATGGCCGGCAGCAACAACCTCTTCCGCGCGGAGGTCGACTTCAACCGCCGCCTGATCCGCGACAAACTCGCCGTGCGCCTCTCCGCGGTCAACAGCCACAACGATTCGTGGATCGACAACGTCCGCCGCGATTTCCGCGGTATCTACAGCGCCATTACCTACCGCCCAACGCAGCAAACGCTCATCACCGTGATGGCCGAGCACGACCGCACTGCCGCCGTCCTCTCGCAAGGCATGATGATCGATGCCTTCTCCCGCCCCAACACCACCACGCTCGGCGCCGTCGGCTATCTCTACAACACGGGCCTCGGCACCGGCTACCGCGCCCAGGGCCGCGTGATCAGCACCGGCGCGGGTATGGTAGTTGTCGATCCCGACCTCATTCCCAAACGCACTCAGACCAACGGCCCCAACGCCACCTACAACAACGCGACCACCTCCGTCACCCTCGAGGTCAACCAAGACATCGGCAAAAATCTCCACCTCCAGCTCAGCGGGAACTTCTATCAACAAAACCTCGAGAGCTGGGGCGCCAGCGCCCGCAATATCACCCGCGACCGCAGCCCGCTCCTCGCGAGCGGCCTGCCCAATCCGTATTTCAACGAGCTCTATACCGAGTATTTCCGCACCCATGCCTACAACGGCAACACGGTGCGCGATATCCGCTTCTCCGCCGTCTACGACCTAAACTTCAGTTGGATGAAGCAACAGTTCATCGCGAATGTGCAGCAACACCAGGACACCCCGGGCCAAAAGAAGGCCAAATACGCCGAGTATCTCGACCCCACGAATCCCAACTGGGTCGGCACCATCAATCCCGCGATCACGCAGGCCGCGTTCGTCGCCAACCGCACCGTCTTCACGAATAACCGCTTCACTCGCCGCTACTATCTGCGCGACGGCCTCGATGCTTCCCGCACCGCCGACCTCGGCCCTGTCTCCGGCGTCTCCGCCTACTATCCCGATCTGTCCAACGCCGTCGCCGCCACCGGTCAGTTCATCGACCGCCGTTTCTACACGCCGTCGTGGGGCGTCGGCGCTTCCGGCTCCTACTTCAAGGATCACCTCTTCACGATGGTTGGCTACCGCCAAGACAAATTTAACATGAAGACCACGCGCGGCATGGTGCGCGCACAAAAGGAGTGGGAAGTCGATTACATCGAAGCGTTCAACACTCCTGCCCAACAATTCGTCCGCTACAAAGTCGACGGCGCCAACTACGGCGGCGTGCTCCGCTTCAACGACATGTTCGCCATCGGCTACAACTACGCCCAGTCGTTCCGCATCTCCGTCGGCCAAGGCAACGCGACGTTCAACGCCGGCGAACTGTCGAGCATCCCCGTCGGCGAGGGCCGCGATATCTCCGCCCGCTTCACGCTGCTCCAGGGCAAACTCGAGCTGAACTACGTCAATTATAACAACTTTACGCCCAATGCCCGCTTTGCCGTGCCGGGCGTGACCGCGGCGTTTCGCGACGAGATGGCCACTAACTTCGGCAGCGGGTTCGACGTCACCGCCACCGGCGACTACCAGACCACCCGCACCAAGGGCAACGAAGTCGCGGCCATCGCCAACCTCACCCGCAACTGGCGCCTGAGCGCTTCTTATTCGGACAACGACGTCGCCAACGTCGACCGCGTGCCGATCCTCAAAGAGTTTCAGGCCGAAGGCAAAGCCCTCAACAAACCCACGCCCCTCCTCAACGATCTCATCTCCACCGTGCCCGAAGGCGTGCCCAACGGCGGCTTCACCAAAGCCCGCGGGAACCTCGTGAGTCGCTACGTCTTCTCCCAAGGCACGCTGAAGGGCTTCGCGATCGGCGGCGGTGCCAACTGGCGCCTGCGCACCTACCGCGGTGCCGTCAATCTCACCGGCGCCGCCGGCGCGGCGTCGACCAATCTCTACTCGCCCGCCTACACGCTCTACAACGCGTTCTTCAGCTACAACCGGAAGGTCCTCAGCCGTAACACGACCTTCCAGCTCAACGTCGATAATCTCTTCGACAAAGACTACTACCGCTCCGCCGCCATTGGCTCCGCTTCGTGGGGCGACCCGCGCTCCTTTCGTCTGACAGTCTCGACCGACCTTTAAGGACAATCGCTGCAGTCGGCACGACTGGAGGGCTCGAAGCGGCGGGTACTGCCGGAGCCTCCCTCGAACATTTTGTGGCCGGGTCTGCCGGAGCTCGGCCGCAAACGTCTCGGGGTCCGTCAGAGGATCGGGCACAGGCACGAGTTCATTGGGGTGTCCACACTCTCACGAGTCCCTGGATCCCTGTGCCGGCTCATCCGGGAATTTTCGTCGCGACTCCGCGTCGCTCGTGGTGTCTTCTCCGGTTTTTCGCATGATCTTCGACTTCGATACCGCCATCCCTCGCGCCCACAGCGACTCCCAGAAATGGCAAAAATACGCCGGCCGCGATATTCTGCCCATGTGGGTCGCCGACATGGATTTCAAGTGCCCCCCCGCCATCCTCGCCGCCCTTCACGAGCGCGTGGACCACGGCCTCTTCGGCTACGCGCGGCCCGTAAAGTCCACCGTCGACGCCGTCGTCGCCGCCATGGAGCGCAACTACGGCTGGAAAATCGAAGGCTCCTGGATCGTCTGGCTCCCCGGCCTCGTCGTCGCCCTCAACGTCACCGCTCAAGCCTTTGCCGAACCCGGCGACGAAGTCCTGACGCTCTCGCCCGTCTACCCGCCGTTCATGTCCGCGCCGAAAAATTCCGCGCGCGCCTCCGTGCACGTACCCTTCGAACTTCAGGCCGGCGCCTGGACTATTAACTGGGACGCCCTCGAGCGCGCCGTCACTCCACGCACGAAACTCTTTTATCTCTGCAATCCCCACAATCCGATCGCCCGCGTCTGGCGCCGCGAGGAACTCGTGCGCCTCGCCGATTTCTGCGTGCGCCACAATCTCGTCCTCTGCTCCGACGAAATCCACTGCGACCTCATCCTCGATCCGGCGCTGAAACACATTCCCACCGCACTCCTCTCACCCGAGATCGCCGCCCGCACCATCACGCTGATGGCGCCGAGCAAGACCTACAACGTCCCCGGCCTCGGCACCTCGTTCGCCATCATCTCGGACGCCGCGCTGCGCACCCGTTTCGTCCGCGCCACCGCGGGCATCGTCGCCGAAGTGAACAATCTCGGTTACGTCGCCTGCGAAGCCGCCTATCGCGACTGCGAGCCTTGGCGCCAAGCCCTCCTCGCCTACCTCCGCGGCAACCGCGACCTCCTCCTCACCACCGTCGCCCGCGATCTCCCTGGTATCGTGATCGAGGCCCGGATCGAGGCTACCTACCTCGCATGGCTGAACGTCTCCGCGCTGGGTCTCGCGGACCCCATCGCGCACTTCGAAAAACACGGCGTCGGTCTCAGCGAGTGCGCGTATTTCGGTGCCGCCCGCGGCACCTATGTTCGGATCAACCTCGGCTGCACGCGCGCCACCCTCACCACCGCGCTGCACCGCATGAAGCTCGCGCTCGCCGCCCGTTGATGCGCCCCTTTAATCAATAACCCAATCGGTCACCGTCGCCACTTCGGCCCTCCCCCCAGTATCCGTTTTCTCTCCCCGCTCAATCCCGTGCGCCGCCTCGCTCGTATCCTCTTTTTCACTGCGACATTCACCGCCCTCGCTCTCGCGATCCGGCAACACGGCTCGCTCCCCGCACGTGTCGCCACGCACTTCGGCGCCAACGGGCAACCCAACGGCTGGATGTCGCGCGATCACCACACCGTCGGCCAAGTGGCTATTTCGCTCTTCATCGGCGGACTTTTTTTCGCGCTCACGCTCTATCTGCCGCGCGTGCCCGTGCGTTTCGTCAACGTGCCCCACCGTGACTACTGGCTCGCTCCGCAACACCGGGCTAAAACCTTTGCGTGGCTCGCCGCGATGCTCTGTTGGCTTGGGACCCTCCTCCAGGGCTTTCTCGCCTATATATTTCACGAAGTCTGGCGCGCCAATCTCCTCACGCCGCCCGCGCTGCGCCTCAATTCCCTCTGGCTCCAGCTGAGCCTCTTCATCATCACCGTCGGCCTCGTCATCACGCTGCTCTTCCGCTTCCGCCGACCGACGGGCGGCCGGTGAGCCCGTTGACACTCCGATCCGTACCTCCACGTTGCGCGCATAACGTCCTGGCAGGTACCACACCTTGCTCGGCATGATTGAGACCAGACATTTCCGAGCGTTACCCATCTTGCCTGCCACCGTTTCACATTAGCCGCTGACCATGCGCCTCGGGCCTTACGAACTTTCGTCGAATCTCTTTCTCTCGCCGCTCGCGAGCTACACCAATTTGCCCATGCGCGTCACCGTACGCGAGCTCGGCGGACTCGGTTGGGCCACCACGGATCTCGTCAACGCCCGTTCCCTCCTCGAGCGCAACCCCACGGCCCTCAAGCTCGTCGCGTCTTCACCCGAAGATCGCCCGATGGCCATCCAGCTCTTCGGCAGCGTGCCCGAGGAAATGCGCGACGCCGCCGTGATGTGCCAGGAACTCGGCGCGCAATCCGTGGACATCAACATGGGTTGTCCCGTGAAAAAAGTGACCAAGATCGGTGGCGGCTCCGCCATGATGACCGAACTCGACAAGACCGCCGCGCTCGTGCGTGGCATGATCGACGCCGTAAAGATCCCCATCACGGCGAAAATGCGCCTCGGTTGGGACGAAGAAAATCTCACCGCGCCCGACCTCGCTCGGGTGCTCGAGGGCGTCGGCGTCGCGGCAATCTTCGTCCACGGCCGCACCCGCGCCCAAGGCTTCGCCGGTCGCGTCAATCTCGCTGGCATCCGGTCAGTCGTTGCGGCCGTGCACTCAATTCCTGTGATCGGCAACGGCGACATCACGACGCCTCTTGCTGCCAAACACATGCTCGACGAAACCGGGTGCGCCGGCGTCAGCATCGGTCGCGGCGCGTTCTACGATCCGTGGATTTTTCGCCGCACAGCCCATCTGCTGCGCACGGGGGAATTGCTGCCCGAACCCGATTTCGCCGAACGCCTCCGCGTGCTCCGCCGCCACTTCGAGCGCTACTGCGAATTCTTTGGCGAGGAGCATGGCTCCCGGCTCTTCCGCAAAGTCGCTCCGTGGTACGCGAAACGTTTCGGCCCCTCCAAGCCCTTTAAGCGCAGCATCCTCGCCATCAACTCGCGGGCAGACTTCGCCGCCGCCATCGCTGAGTATTTGGAGTGGCGCGCGCAGTTCTGCGATGAGCACGGCGCGCTGAAAGAAAAATTCCAGCCCGAGCCAATGATCGCCTCGTTCATGCGCGATCCCCACGCCACCGATGTGTTTGACCGTGACTCCATCCCCGTGCCCAAGGGCGCGGTGGACACCTGGTGAGCGGGTCTGTCTGCACCCGGTGAGCGGGCCCCTTGCACGTGCACTCCGCGCACGATAGCGCGGCGCGGAGAACGCGCCCGCCACGGGCTACGGCTGGGGCGCTGGCCAACGTGCTGGATATTTCGGATACGGCGGGATCGGATATTCCTTCGGCGGATTTTTCGCCAGCTCCGCCAGTACGATTTCGACGCCTCGTTCGAGCTGGGGGTCGCGACCTTGGCGGACGAGTTTCGGATCATGGGCCACCTCGACGTCCGGGGCGATGCCGACGTTTTCAACCTCCCACTTCCCGTTGAGATCATAGAGAGCCATGTGCGGCGCGGTCACGGTGCCACCGTCGATGAGCACCGGATAGCCGCCGATGCCCACCAAGCCGCCCCACGTGCGCGTGCCGACGATCGTACCGGTGCCGGCCTTGCGGAAATACCACGGCAACGCGTCGCCGCCGGAGCCGGCAAATTCGTTAATGAGCATCACCTTTGGCCCGAAGATCGCGGCACCCGGCGAATCGTTCACGGCCCCTTCGCGCGTGACGATGCGGGTGCGCAGCGGACGGTTCAGGTAGTCGACGATGTAGTCGGCGAGTTGGCCGCCGCCGTTGAAGCGCTCATCGATCACAGCACCTTGCTTGCCGACCTGTGCGAAGAAGTAACGGTTGAAGCTGGTGAAACCGGGCATGGCGGTATCAGGCACGTAGACGTAGGCGATCCTGCCGCCGCTGAGCGCGTCGACCTTGCGACGGTTTCCTTCGATCCAGGCGAGGTTGCGCAATACGGACTCGCTCGCGACCGGCACGACGGTGACATCGCGCGCGCCCGTGCCGTCGGCGTTCGGGCCAACCCGCAACACGGTCTGTTTCGACACGGTGCCCGCAAAGAAACTGAAGACTTCCTCGCTCGCCCGCAGCTCACGGCCGTTGACGGCCAGGAGCCACTCGCCGGGCTTCACGTTGACGCCCGGCTGCGTGAGCGGTGCCTTGGCAGAGGGATTCCAATTCTCGCCGTCAAACACGCGCGCAAATTGGTAGCGGTCGCCCACGATTGTGTAGTCGGCGCCGAGGAGGCCGACCTTGAGTTCCTTCATCTCGGGGCGGGCACCACCCGCGACATACATGTGCTGAATGCTGAGCTGGCCGAGCATTTCGGCGAAGAGGTAGTTGAGATCGGCGCGGCTCGCGATGCCGTCAAGGAACGGCGTGTAGATGCGCTCCGCTTGGGCGAGATCGATACCGTGGTAGCCCGCGTCGTAGAAAAAGTCCCGCTCGATGCGCCACACTTCCTTGAACATCTGCCGCCACTCCGCTCGCGGCTCGACCCAGACCTCGAACGCATCGAGCTTAAGCGCACCCTCACCCACTTTCGGCACCTTGTCGGCGCCGCCGATGAACCAGCTCGTACCGGCTTTCCACAGCATTTTCTCGCCCTTCGCGGCGAGGTGAAATTCATCGACCCCCTCGAGGATTTTTTCCGTCTTGCGCGTCTTGAGATCGAAGCGTTGCAAGGCGGACTTGCCGCCACCCTCGCCGCGACCATCCACCACCTGCGGACCTTCGAGCACGTAAAGGATACCTTCCTTACCCGCGGTAAGCTGACCGTAATTTTTTTCCGGCAACGGCAGCGCGATGATCCGCTGGCTGAG
>CAMCHO010000117.1 GCA_945874455.1 Opitutus sp. GAS368
CCGCATGATTCCCGACTCGGAGCTCGGTGAGCTGCTCGGACAGCCCGATGATCCCGAGACCGCCATCCGCGCGATCGTGTCCCTTGCCGTGCGCCGCGGAGGTCCTGACAACGCCACGGGCGTCATCGTCTTTGTCGACGAGGTCTGAACCGATGCCGTCGCGCACCGAAAATTTCGCCGCCCTCGTCGCCCGCCAACCGGACAACGAGCTTTTTCGTTTCAGCCTCGCGCAAGCACTCGCCAGCGACGGACGCGGCGCGGAGGCCGTGGGTCATTTCGAATACTGTGTCGCGAAAAAATCCGACTGGATGATGCCGCGCATTCTCCTCGGCAAACTCCTCGTGCAACTCGGGCGACGCACCGACGCGACGCCCCTGCTCACCGATGCGTTAAACCTCGCCGTGTCCCAGCAACACGAGGACCCCGAGCGCGAGCTCCGCGCACTGCTGGCGGAACTCTAAAACGGGCAAGGGAAAGACAACTGCGACGTTGCCTCATCCCCTCGCGCCACGCAATGTGACCCTTTATGTCCGTTGAGCCCATCGACACCAGCGCCACCGCCGCCACACCATCACTCAGCGATTTTATCCGCTCCATCGTCGCGCACGATGTGGCCGAAAAACGCTATGCGAAAATCGTAACGCGATTTCCACCCGAGCCCAACGGCTACCTCCACATAGGCCACGCAAAATCCATCTGTCTCAACTTCGGCATCGCCCGCGAAAACGACGGCCGCTGCAACCTCCGCTTTGACGACACCAACCCGGCCAAAGAAGACCTCGAATACGTCGATGCGATCACCACCGACGTGAATTGGCTCATCGCCGGTTGGGCTGACCATTGCCTAGGCCTGAAAGCTCCCGGCTCCACCCCCGCAGCTCTCACCACGAACGGCAAAACGGATTTTCACCTCGACGCGGTCCAGCCCGCCGCCGGCAACGTGCTGCTTTCAACTGAATCCGCCCGGCGCGCCGAGCCGTTCTCGGCGAGCAGTTACTTCGACCAACTCTATCTCTACGCCGTCGAGCTGATCAAACGGGGCAAGGCGTTCGTGTGCGATCTGAGCCCCGCTGACACCGAGGCCTACCGGGGTGCGCCGGATCGGCCGGGTAAGGACAGCCCATTCCGCGAACGTTCCATCGCCGAGAATCTCGACCTCTTCGAGCGCATGAAAGCCCGTGAGTTTCCCGATGGGGCGCGCAGTCTTCGCGCCAAAATCGACAACACGTCGTCAAATATGTGGCTGCGGGATCCGCTCCTCTATCGCATCCGCCACACCGCGCACCACCACACCGGTGACACGTGGTGCATCTACCCGCTCTACGACTTCGCCCACTGCCTCAGCGATTACCTCGAAGGTATCACGCACAGCATCTGCACGCTTGAATTCGACGCCCACCGCGCTCTCTACGACTGGACGCTGGCGTCGCTCGACCTGCCCCGCGCCGTCCCGCACCAATACGAATTCGCCAAACTCAACCTCGGCTACACCATCGTCAGCAAACGCAAACTCCTGCAGCTCGTGCAGGATAAATTCGTCACGGGCTGGGACGATCCCCGAATGCCCACTATTTCCGGTCTGCGCCGCCGCGGAATTCCCGCCAGCGCTCTGCGTCGTTTTGTCATCGGCGTGGGTGTCACTAAGTTCGACAGCGTCACCGACGTCGCCGTCTTCGATCACGCAGTTCGCGAGGAACTCAACCCCACCGCACTCCGCCGCCTTGCCGTGCTCAAACCGATCAAACTCACGCTCACGAACATTGCTCCGGACGAAGTCCTCGAGTGCGACGCCACCAACAACCCGCAAGACGAGGCCCCCACCACGCGCAAGGTCGCCCTCACCCGCGAGGTTTACATCGACCACGACGATTTTGCCGAGGTCCCACCGCCGAAATACTTCCGCCTCAAACCCGGCGGGGAAGTTCGCCTCAAATATGCCTGCATCATTAAGTGCGACGAAGTCGTGAAAGACGCCGCTGGGCTCATCAGCGAGCTCCGCTGCACCGCCGACCTCACCACGCGCAGCGGCGGCCCCAACGTCGACCGCAAGGTGAAGGGCACGGTTCACTGGGTCAGTGCCTCGCACTGCATCGAGGCCGAGGTCCGTCTTTACGATCGCCTCTTCACCATCCCCGAGCCGGACGCCGATGGCGAATTCAAGAAGCACGTCAACCCGCACTCCCTCGAAGTCGTCACCGCCAAACTGGAAGCTTCGCTCGCCGACGCTACTGCCGACCAGCGCTATCAATTCGAACGACTCGGCTACTTCGCGCTCGATTCGAAAGACAGCGTCGCCGGTCGGCCCATCTTCAATCGCACGATCACGCTCAAGGATGCCTGGGTACCCAAAAAATAGGCGGGGCGGCCCGTGCTGACCTTTGGCTTCAGCCCTTCCCCGCCTCGCGTCCAGACGCTCGCCCTTAAGAAAACCCCGTCGTGTTCCGCCAAGTCCGTTTTATCTTAGTATTGTTCCTGATCACGGGGCTCGCTGCCCCGTTGTTGTTTTGGACCTACGAGCACGGCATCAACCCCAGCGTCAAAACCTACGACGACGCGCTGTGGTGGTGGTTCGTCAGCTCGACGACGGTCGGCTACGGCGATGTCTCCCCGATCACCGCGATGGGCCGTGCCACCGCCGTCCTGACCATTCTCGTGGGCATTTACTGCTACACCAACTTTATCGCGCTGACCGCCGAATCGCTGCACGGCCTGACGAACCGTCATCGGCTCGGGACCGCCCAGGTGGAGGCCACCGATCATATCGTCATTTGCGACTACACCGCCTTCGCCGATGAACTCCTCCAAGTCCTCGACCGCCACCCCGCACTCGCCGGCCGCAAAGTGGCCCTCGTGACTGACCTCGTCCAGGTGAGACCCTACCCGCAGCATTATTTCGTGAGCGGCGTGCCCATCAACCCCACCGCCCTCAAACAGGCAAACATCAGCGCGGCCGCTTTCATCTTCGTTTTCTCCAACATTCGTTTTCAGAACGCTGATCTCAAATCAATCCATACCGTCTCGCGTATCCGAAAACTCAACGCGCACGCGCGAATCTTTATCGAACTGAGCAATGCGAACCCCGACCTGCTCGCGCACCTCGGCGACGGGATCACCGTGCTGGCCAGTCGTGATCTTCTCGAATCGGTCCTGAGGGATCGCGGCCTCGACCTCAGCGCCCACTTCCCCGCAATTCCTGCGGCCAACACCCTGCGTCCCTCGTGAGTTGACTATTATCCATGGAAGAACCCGTCCCTGCACTCACCGCCCACGAAATCCGAATTCTCGGATGCCTCGTGGAAAAAGCCGTCACAACCCCCGACTACTATCCGCTCACGCTCAATGCGCTCACGCTCGCGTGCAACCAGCAGTCCAACCGCGATCCCGTGGTCGCCTTCGATGAGACCACCGTCGTCCGCGCCCTCGACGGCCTCCGCACGAAGCGCCTCGCCTCCGTCTTCACCGTAGCCGAGAGCCGCGTCTCGAAATACAAACACGCGCTCACCGAAGCCATTCTGCTCACCCCCGCCGAAGTCGGCCTGCTCTGCGTGTTGATGCTCCGCGGCCCGCAAACCCTCGCCGAGCTCCGCACCCGCACGGAGCGTTTCCAGCCGTTTGAGTCGCTGGCTGAAGTCGAGGAGGCCCTGCAAATCATGGCCTCGCGCCAACCGCAGCCACTCGTCGTTAAACTGCCGCGCCTCCCCGGCACCAAAGAGCCGCGCTATTCCCATCTACTGTCCGGCCCCATCGATGTGGCCGCACTCGCCTCGGCCCCCACTGCTGCGTCCGCCGAGCCCGCCACCCTCGCCGTTCGCGCTGAAAACGAACGCATCACCCAGCTCGAGTCCGACAGCGTCGCCCTGCGCAGCGAACTCGCCGAACTCCGGCAACAGTTTGCCGAGTTTCGAAAACAATTCGAGTGAACCCAGCCTCGGCTTGCCACGCTGCAAAACCCTCTGGTTCACTCCGACCACTTGTGAAGCAAAGTATCGTCACCCTCGACATGGAAGGCGTCCTCACGCCGGAAATCTGGATCGCCGTCGCCGAGCGCACCGGCATCCCCGAATTGCGCCGCACGACGCGCGACGAACCGGACTACGACAAACTGATGCTCGACCGCATCGCCATCCTCGATCGTCACGGGATCACTCTCACGAAAATCCAAGACGTCATCGGCGGCCTCTCGCCTCTTCCCGGCGCCAGCGAATTCCTCGACGAACTCCGCCGCCATGTGCAGGTCATCATCCTCTCCGACACGTTTGAACAGTTTGCCGACCCCTTCATGCGGCAATTCGGACGTCCGGCCCTCTTTTGTCATCGTCTCGTCGTAGAAAATGACCGCATCGCGGGCTACCAACTTCGGATGGCGGACCAAAAGCGTCAGGCCGTCGCCGCGCTCCAGTCGCTCAACTACAACGTCGTCGCCGCCGGTGATTCGTTCAACGACACGACGATGCTCGCGCAGGCCAACCACGGTTTCCTTTTCCATGCGCCCGAGAATATCGTGCGCCAGTTCCCGCAGTTCCCCGCCCTCGACGACTACAGCGAATTGCTCAAGCTGATCTTGGCGCGTTGCTGACGAAGCGGCGGTTTCCCCACCGCCGCTGGGTCGTTACACCGCCGCCAGCAATTTCTGGAGCCGCTGACTCACGCGCTCGCGACCGAGCACACGGAACATCGCGGTAATACTGGGCCCTACATTCGTGCCCGATACCGCCAGCCGCGCAACCGACTGGTAGTCGCCAAAGCCAAGTCCGCTCTGCGTTGCGAGCGCCTTCAGGGCTTCTTCGATGGCCAGGTCGCTGGAGAAATCGGCAGTGGCGACGAACGCGATGAGCTCGGCCAACCGTGCCTTGGGATCACCCTTGCCCATCACTTTGTCGCGGACTTTGGCGTCGGTTGAAAACGCGTCGGTGAAGAAATATCCGGTGTAGGCCGGCAGTTCCTCCACCCCCTTCACCTTCGGATGGGCGAGCAACATCACTTCACGGAAATACGCCGCATCGGCCGAGAGGGCAGTCTGGGCCGCCACGTTTTCGGTTTGTTTTGAGAGAAAATCGCGGGCCAACGCCACGAACGTGTCCGCCGGTTGCTCCAGCAGATAGAGCATGTTCATGTGCGCGAGTTTCTTGTCGTCGAACCGCGCATTGCTCTGGTTAATGCCGGGTAAATCGT
Organism: Opitutus sp. GAS368; assembly: GCA_945874455.1. Classification (GTDB taxonomy): domain Bacteria; phylum Verrucomicrobiota; class Verrucomicrobiia; order Opitutales; family Opitutaceae; genus GAS368. The sequence continues at coordinate 5,173 of CAMCHO010000117.1, forward strand.
AGAGGCGGATGATATCCTCAATGAACATTTTCTCGCGATCGTCCCCGGGATTCCAGCCGAGCAGGCAGAGGAAATTCACCAACGCCTCCGGCAAATAGCCGCGGTTCTGGTACTCAGCGATCAGCGCCCCTTGGTCCCGCTTCGACATCTTGCCGGGACCATTCTGCTTCAAAATCAGCGGGATGTGCGCAAACGCCGGCGGCTTCACTCCGAATCCGTCGTAGAGCGCCACGTGCTTGCTCGTATTGGACAGATGATCTTCACCGCGGATGATGTGGGTGACGTTCATCGCAATATCGTCGACGACATTTACGAGGTGAAACACCGGATTTCCGTCCGATCGCACGATCACAAAATCTTCGTCCTCGACGCGCTCCACGCGCCCGCGGATCTGATCCTCAATCACCACCGGCGGCACTTTTACCTTCGTGACGGTTTTCTTCCGATGCTCGTCAAATACCTCGTAGCGCTCACCGAGCAGCTTGAACCAGATCGCCCCGTCCTTCTCGTAAGCACGCCCCGCTGCCATCAGTTTAGCCACATAGTCTTTGTAGATCTCACCGCGCTCGCTTTGCCGGTAGGGCCCATACGCGCCACCACCGCTCGTCCCATATTTCGGACCCTCATCCCAATTCATGCCCAGCCAGGTCAGACTTTCGTAGATCAGCGTGAGGAACTGCTCGCTGTTGCGCTCCTTGTCGGTGTCCTCGATGCGCAGGATAAACACGCCACCCGTGTGTCGCGCGTAGAGCCAATTGAAGAGCGCCGTGCGGGCGCTGCCGATATGGAAGAAGCCGGTGGGACTGGGTGCAAAACGAACGCGAACGGGTGACATAGTTATTTTGTTAAAGACAGGATAGCCCGATTCGACAGCATCGATTTTCTCCGCGCAACCAATTCATGCCGTGCCCAACGTTCCTCCGGTGAAAAAAACGGCCTTCGACCCGCCCACCCTCGTCACCCGCTTCGAGTCGGCCGGTCGCGCCGCGGGCTTCCGCCTCGACCGTTTCGGCGAACACGCCGGCACGCCCCTCGTCGCGCTCACCAAACGCACGCTCGGCCCCCGACCGCGGATTTATCTTTCGGCCGGTATCCACGGAGACGAACCCGCGCCGCCTTTCGCCCTCTTGGCGTTGCTCGAAGCGGGGATCTTCGACGACCGCGCCGGGTGGTTTATCTGCCCACTCCTCAACCCGACCGGTTTCATGGCGGCAACCCGGGAGAATGGCGACGGCTTCGACTTGAATCGTGATTATAAGGATCGCCAGACGGCCGAAATTCGCGACCACGTCTCGTGGCTCCGCTGTCAGCCAAATTTCGATCTTACCCTCTGCGTGCACGAAGACTGGGAATCGACGGGCTTTTACCTCTACGAGCAGAATCCCTCGCAGCGCCCGTCGCTTGCCGAGGCTATACTCGCTGCCGTCGCCACCGTGTGCCCCATCGAAACCGCCACGGTCATCGACGGCCGATCCATTGCCGCACCGGGCATTATCCGGCCCGAGACCGATCCGAGCTTGCGCGAGAACTGGCCCGAAGCGGTTTACCTCCGCGCCCACCACACCACGTTGGCCTATACCATCGAGAGCCCATCGGCGTTTCCCCTCCCCCAACGGATCGCGGCCCTCCGCGTCGCGATCGCGGCGGCCATCACGGGGTTAATCCACGGCTGACGCAAAACTCCCGCATGTCCGTGGGCATCGGTGCGGTGAATACATGGTCCAGCCCCGCCGGCCGCAGATCGATCTCCGCACAATGCAACGCTTGGCGGGACAGCAACAGTTTCGCTGCCAGCGCGTCGGTCCACCCGTGGTCGATAAAATCCAAATAGCACCGCGCATCCGGCCCGTAGATCTTATCTCCCACCATCATGTGCCCGAGCCATTGCGCGTGCGCCCGGATCTGATGCTTCCGCCCCGTCTCCGTCACCACTCGCGCCAGCGTAAATCCACCGCCCGTCGCGAGGGGTGTAAAATGGGATACCGACGCCTGGCCGTCGGGCCGCACACACGACTTCACAAACACCGGGCTCGCGGTGTCATCGCCCAACGGCTGGTTCACCGTCACCGGCCCGGCCAGTTCCCCAGTCAGAACCGCCACGTACGCTTTCGCTACTTTCCGCTCCTGCACCGCCGTCTGCAACCGGCTCGCCATCTTGCCGTCCTTCGCCAGCACGACAATCCCACTCGTCTCCCGATCCAAGCGAAACACGAGATGCACGACCTCGAGCCGCGCATACTCCCGCAACGCTCCGACGAGGCTCGACCACGGACCCGCTTTTGAGGGATGGCAAACGATGTCACCCGGCTTGTTCACCACGAGCAACCGCGCGTCCTCGTAAACCACCCAACCCGGCACTTCCTCCGCCGCGATCATCCGCACCGGCCCCTGTTTGGTTCGCCGCGGCCACCCGCAGGCCCGCCCGGAATTAGCCATGAAATCCTCCGGCCCACTCGCCGCCGGCACGCCCACGCCTTCGCTCCCGCCGCTCACCGCCCGACCCCCGCCAGAAGGACGCTGCCCGCCCACCCGCGCTCGTTGAAGTCGAGCATTTTCCGTCGGCTGATCAGAGTGCACTGAGAAAAACGATTCGATGCGTCGACCGCGTGATCGTGGATGCACCGCTTGCGCCCCGGAGGCATCTTCCCATGAAAAAACCTCAGCTCTCCGCCGACGCGGTCGGGCGAGTGCGCCGCCCACCAATAGTCCAACGAGAGGCTGTTCAATTTTTTCATTAATTTTCTTGGCAGGATTCTGCTGAGAGAAGTTGCCATACCTCAACTCCACACTCACATTCCTTATCAGATTGATGAAAAATTTTCCATCTCCGGAAGATTCGCCTGTAACGAAGACGCTGGGCTTTCATTGTAAATCTTCGCTTAGCGAGGACCGCGCGGCCCGTAACAGCATTTCCCCTTTCACCGGTCCGGCTTCATCACCGGCTTCGGTTCAAACCAAACCATACTAAGGATTATGAACAGCCCAAATACCCACGAGCTCATCGTCTCCGGCATTCATCTCGAGCTGACTCCGTCGCTCAAAACCTTTGTCCGCGAAAAAACCGAGCGATTGTTTCGCCACGAGGAGCGCATCGTGCGCGTCCGCGTTGAACTGGAGTGCGATCCGAAGGAGGCCGTCAGCACGCGCTTCAAAGCCAAGGGCCACATCGCCATCCACGGACCCGATATGAACGCCACCGTCGGATCCGACGAATGCCACAAGGCCGTCGCGCTGCTCGTCGACAAGCTCGACCGCATGCTCGCCCGCCGTCACCAATTGAAACGCGCCAAGCGCCATCATCCGCACACCGTCGCGATCGACGCCGCTGTCGCTGAGGCGATCTGACCGCAACTGCCCGCCGCCCCTCCTTCGACCCGCCCCCACCCGGCGGGTTTTTTATTGCCCGAACCTGAGCATTTCGTGGAAGCGGGCCGACGGCCGATTCCGCTCACTCCGCTTCCTCCGCAGCCATTATTTGGTCGGCGCAGGCGCAATGACCGGAAGCGTCTTCAAGAGAAAGTTGCGATACTCAACTTTCATCGGTGGTCCGACATGGACCTGCACACCGATCAAGCCAGAGGCCATGCGCGCGGCAGGATCTTCGTCCACGACCACGCTCATCACCTGCCCGTTCACGAGGTGCGTGCAAACGTTGCCGCGGATGATCAGGTGAACCTGGTTCCAATCATCTTTCTTCACCAACGTCGCGAGGGCGTCCTTGTCGCCAAGGCTGCCGATGATGGCGCGCTTCGCTTCGGACGTAGCGCGGGTGATCTGGCCACGCACCGCGAGAAAGGTCCGGCCGCGCTCCTCGTAATTATTGCCCGTGTGGCGACTGGCGCCGTCGATATCGCATTGGTAACCTTTCAACGCGAACGCCGGCGTCGGAATCTCCACACTGCGGTAGTTGATGCCACTGTTACCAGCGGCGCTGATACGATACTCGACCTTCAGTTCAAAATCGGCCGGCGCCCCGCCCCGCCAAATCGCAAACGTGTTCGCCTTGAGCAACGTCTCCGGAGTGACGAAGCCGACGAGCATGCCGTCCTCAATCCGCCAATACTTCGGGTCGGCATCCCAACCCGTCAGCGTCTTGCCGTCGAAGATGGGGACAAACCCGGCGCTATCCGCACCAGCAGGCTCGGGGTAACTTTGGGCAGCCCGCACGACCGCGCAGGACAAGATCAGCGCAGCGGCCAAGCCGACCACAGCGCCAGCAGAACAAGAACGGAGGATAGGTAATTTCATGGGAAAAAAAGTAGCGCCCGACGACGATGCCGGCAGGCGTGGGGATTATTTCATGGAGAGTGAAGCGGCGGCGCAGTGATGACCGCAATAGCAGCAGCAGAGAAGTTAAGGGATAGAAATGCAACGAGGACCGCGACGCGGTTCGCGTTGTTTCAAGCCAACAGATTACCCCTTGAATCCAGGAGAAAAACGGCATCGTTTCCATCCTCGCGGTAAGCGTGCCTTCGCTACGTTCAACGTGTTCCTACCCCTCCCCTTCATCATGGCGTCCCTCTTTCCCTTCCCTCCGTTCGGATTTTTTATCCAAGTCATTTTTGCGCTTGGCGCGAGCATCGCCGCAACCGCCCACGCGGCCAGTGAGTCGCGCGCCACCGACCGCCGACCCAATATCATTTTGCTGTTGCCCGTTCAAATGCGCGGCTCAGCGCTGGGCGTAGCGGGCAACCCTGACGTGCAGTCGCTTCACATTAATATGCCGGCGACACTCCTCGGCCTCGCCGGACTCACCGTGCCTGCACACCTGCAGGGTGCCGATCTCTCCCGCGTAGCCCTCGGTCAGACCACCGTCGGGCCGGATGCCGTGCTCTTGCAAATTTTCGCCCCTTTCCGTCCCGATCACATCACCGCACCGTGGCGCGGCCTCATCACCGACCGCTCCACCTACGCACGCTACGAAAACGCCCCGTGGGTACTCTTCGACAATCAGCGCGATCCCGCGCAGATGACCAATCTCGCCGTCGATCCCGCCCACACCTCCTTGCGCCGTGATCTCGACGCCAAGCTCGCCGCGCTCATGGCCAGCAAGGGCGACGCTTGGAGCTTCAACAGCCAAGAGCACGTCGAAGAAGGCGCCCGCCTCTCCAGCAAGGCGACGTACTACTCGGTCCAGGACTATCTCGTCGCGACGAAACTTGAGCCGACCCAATCAAAATGAATCCGCCTCAACTCCACCCCCTTCGAAAACCGCGCACCCATCCGGTGCTTTCCTCCGCGCTGCTCGCGTTCGCGGGCCTGTTCGGTGCCCTGCCGGATATTTCCGCTGCCCCCGCCGCGGCCAAGAACATCAGCGCGCGTGGTGAAGACCTCCTCACCCTCGACAACGGCACCGTCAAAATCGGTATCGATCGTGCGAAAGGCGCCGCGATCACGTGGCTCTCGTGGTCCGCGTATCCGAAAAACATGGTCAACTCCGCTGACCCCGGCCGCCTCATCCAACAATCCTACTATGCCGGCTTGCGCCTCGACCGCCAAGCCGACGGCCAGAGTAAATCATGGAGCCCGTGGTCCTGGAATCCCATTCAAGGCGGTGGCGTCGCTTCATGGGCGCGCGTCACGGAGTTCAAGCGCCTCGACACAGTCGCGGAGGCGTCCCGCTTCAGTTCCGCCGCCAGCCCACCCACCCTCTACGCCGAGACCATTCCCAATCTCTGGGACATGCCCAGCGAGCCCGCCGCCGCGCTCATGCGTCAGTGGACCGGCTTTGAGCCGGCCATGCCGGACGTCGTCGTGGTCCGCTGCGAGTTCATCGCCGAGCGCGCCGCCGGCGACCGCTGGGGACCGGCGAAACTCTCACCGCAGGAAATCCCCGCGTGTTACTTCACCCGCAATTTCAGTACGATTAAAAGCTACCTCGGCGACGGCTTGTGGCGCAACGAGACGCAGCCGCCCGGCCCGCCTTGGGGTAAAACTCGTCCTCCGAAAAATGCCATGGCGATGTTCGAACCCAACGGGCAGGGCGTCGCCGTCTTCAGTCCTGTCGCGACGCAGCCTTGGAATTTCGGTCCGCACGCCGGCGGTGCCAGCGACGCTCCCGCCGCCGGTCCGTGCATGCATGTCGCCCCGATCGACCGCGTGAATCTCGGCCCGAAATCCACCTATCGCTACCGCTACTGGCTCGTCGTCGGCACTGAGGCTCAGATCACCGCGCGCCTCGACGCGCTTTGGGAGAAATACTCCGCCGAGCGCGCCGAGCTCGTGAACCCTTAGCGCCCCATCGTTCGAACAGCGTTCTCCCGAAAAACAGAAGCCTGCTTACAGGCGATTTCATTATCCTCGCGACCATGCCACACTTCCCAATCTCCAAACCATCGCCCGCCAGCAGGCTCCTCCCCCTCGCCGCTCTCACCACGCTCGCGCTTTTCGTTCTCGTCTCCCGCGCCGCCACTCCCGCGAAGCCCAACGTCATTCTCATCTACAGCGACGACCACGGCTGGGCTGACCTCGGCGCGCAGGGTGTGGATCGCGACATCCGCACGCCACACCTCGATGCGCTCGCGCGCGAGGGCGTGCGCTTCGCCCGCGGTTACGTCACCGCGCCGCAATGCGTGCCGTCGCGCGCCGGCGTGATCACCGGCCGCTACCAGCAACGCTACGGTGTCGATGACAACCTGAAGGGCCCGCTGCCGCTCGCCGAACTCACCCTCGCCGAGCGCCTAAAGCCCGCCGGCTATATTTCCGCCCAAGTCGGCAAGTGGCACCTCGAGCCCCCGCCGCGCAGCGAAGGGCAGGCACCGGCGGAGAATGCGCACGCGTTCCTCCCCGGCGCGCAGGGCTTCGACGAATACTGGTGCGGCCCGATGAACACCTTCCTGGCCTCCCACGATCTCAAGGGCACGCCGCTCGCGAATCCGCCCCAACGCCTCACCGATCCGCGCTTCCGCTGTGTGTGGCAGACCGACGCCGCGCTCTCCTTCATCAACCGGCACGCGCGCGAGCCGTTTTTTCTCTACCTCGCCTACTACACGCCGCACGTGCCGCTGCAGTCGCCGGAGCCGTGGTTCGCAAACACGCCCGCCCACCTCCCCCTCGTGCGCCGTCAGGCCCTCGCGATGATCGCGGCGATGGACGACGGTATTGGCCAAATCCGCGCCCGCCTGCGCGCACTCGACCTCGAAAACGACACCGTGATCTTTTTTATCGGCGACAACGGCGCGCCGCTGCGCCCCGCCGCTTGGAACGGTTCGCTGAATCTGCCGCTCACCGGTGAAAAAGGCATGCTCACCGACGGGGGCGTCCGCACGCCGTTCCTCGCCGCGTGGCCCGGCACCCTCCCCGCCGGCAAAACCTACGAGCCGATGGTGAGCGCTCTCGATGTCGCCGCCACTGCGGTCGCGATCGCGGGCCTGCCCACCGCGCCCGAACTCGACGGCGTGAACCTGATCCCGTTTGTGCGCGGCGAGAAATCGGGCGTACCGCACGATTATCTTTTCTGGCGCTGGCGATCGCAGGCCGCCGTGCATGACGGCCGCTGGAAACTCATTCTCCTCGGCCCTGCCCAGCGCTACCTCTTCGACACCGCCGCGCCCGACGGCGAGACGCGCAACCTCGCCGCCCAGCACCCCGCCATCGCCGCGCGCCTCCTCGCGCGCCTGCAGGCTTGGGACGCCTCGTTGCAACCACCGGGCCTGCCAACGGAGACAAATCAGCAGGACCAGATTTTCTTTTCCACGCACGTCGAGAAAACCCTGACGCCCCCTGCCGCCGATCCAGCGGCTCCCCAGGCGAAGAAAAAACGCAAACTATGAACGCTTTCTCTCCGCGCCGCGCTTTGGTCGCGACCGCCGTCGCCTTGCTCGCAGCCACCACGCTGATCGGGGCCGCTCCGGCCCGCCCACCCAATCTCCTCTTCATCCTTGCCGACGATCTCGGGTGGGCCGACACCGCGCTGAACAAGCCGAACGCCTTTTACGAGACGCCGCATCTCCAGCGGCTCGCGGCGCGCGGGATGCGTTTCACGCAGGCATATTCCGCCAATCCACTCTGCTCGCCGACGCGCGCGAGCATCCTCACCGGTCTCTATCCCGCGCGCATCGGCATCACCGCGCCGGTCTGCCACCTGCCGCAGGTCATTTTGGAAAAGGGCACGGTGAAACAGGCCGCACCCACCGCGCCCGTCCTCGTCGCACAGAGTATCACCCGCCTCGATACGCGCTACCACACGCTCGCGGAATCGTTCAAGACAGGAGGCTACGCTACGGGCCACTTCGGCAAATGGCACCTCGGACCCGAGCCCTACAGCCCTTTGCAGCAGGGCTTCGACGTGGATTTCCCCCACTGGCCCGGCCCCGGTCCGGCCGGGAGCTACGTCGCGCCGTGGAAATTTCCCGCCGCGCTCAACGTCGCCAGCGGACCCGATGAACACATCGAGGACCGCATGGCGAGCGAGGCGATCGCCTTCATCACCGCGCACAAGGATGCACCGTTCTACGTCAACTACTGGGCCTTCTCCGTCCACGCGCCCTACGACGCAAAAAAACAGCTCGTCGAAAAATACCGCGCCAAAGCCGCTACGCTCCCGCCCGGCGCCGGCCAGCGCAATCCCGTCTACGCCGCCATGATCCAGAGCCTCGATGAAAATGTCGGCCGCCTCCTTGATACGCTCGACGCACTCAAGCTCAGCGAAAACACCATTATCGTTTTCTTCTCCGACAACGGCGGCGTCCACTGGGTCGCCGGCACCGATGCTTCGGCCGCCACTTTCGGCATCACCGGCGTCCCAATCACGAGCAATGCCCCGCTCCGCGGCGGCAAGGCCACCACCTACGAAGGCGGCACGCGCGAGCCCTGCGTCGTCGTCTGGCCCGGTGTTGCAAAACCCGGCGCGGTCACGGACTCGATTATCCAGAGCACGGATTTTTTCCCGACGTTTGCCGAAATGCTGAAACTCTCGCTCCCCGCCGCGCATACGTTCGACGGCAAAAGCTTCGCGCCCGCCCTCCGCGGCGCGGCACATGATCGCGGGGCGACGTTCTGCCATTTCCCGCACTCCACGCCAGCCTCCGGCGGCCTCGCCTCCACATGGGTGCGCGTCGGCGATTGGAAACTCATCCGCTTCTACGGCCTCGGCACGGACCACACCGACCTCCTCGAGCTCTACAATCTCAGGGAAGACCTGAGCGAAACGAAGAACCGCGCCGCTCAAAACCCCGCCAAGACCACCGAGCTCAACGCGCTCATCACGCGTTTCCTCGCCGATACCGAAGCCGTCGTCCCCGCGCGCAATCCCGCCTACAATCCCAGCGCAGGTGCCGATCCCGCCGCGAAGACGAAAGCCAAAACGAAGAAAAAAAACGCCGCCCCAAAAGCAGCGCCC
>CAMCHO010000118.1 GCA_945874455.1 Opitutus sp. GAS368
CGCCCCCTGTTCACTATCGTTCGCCCTGAGCTCGAGGCGGACCTGAAGGAGAATATCCCATCGTCGTGATCGAGCAGAGCCGCACACGGCGGTCTCCGACGAAAACATCAAGCCAACCACTAACCCACCCGCACCGCTTATGAAAAAAACCTCCCGCACCCTCCTCGCCACTCTAGCAGCCACTCTGGCCGCCGCCCTGCTCGCGCCGCCCCTCGATGCCCAAACCGCCTCGTCCGCCAGTCCCGCGTCGCCGAAAGACGAGACCGTGCTTGAGCTTTCCCCTTTCGTCACCACCGCCGCCGCCGACCGCGGTTACGCCGCCACCTCCTCGCTCGCCGGCACGCGCATCCGCACCGATCTGAGAGATATCGCCAACGCGATCTCCGTCGTCACCTCCGACTTCATGAAGGATGTGAACGCGACCGACAGCGCGAGCCTGCTCGTCTACACGGCTAACACCGAAACCGCCGGCTCCGGCGGCAATTATTCCGGCGGCTCCCTCAACGGCACCTTCATCGACCAAGTCGGCCCGGCCCGCGCCCCCCAGAACAATTCCCGCGTGCGCGGTCTCGCGAGCGCCGATCTCACACGCGACTACTTTCCCACCACGATGGTGTTCGACAGCTACAATACCGAGCGCGTCGAGATCAGCCGCGGCCCCAACGCCACCCTCTTCGGGCTCGGCAGCCCCGGCGGCATCATCAACAACCAGCTCGTCCGGCCCACGCTGAAGAACAAAAACCGCGTCGAGTTCGGCCTCGGCTCGTTTGGCACGCAACGCGCCGTGGCGGATTTCGACCGCGTCCTGATCCCGGGCGTGTTCGGCCTCCGCGTCGCCCTGCTCGATGAAAACGCTAAATTCCAGCAGAACTACACCCACGAAAAAGACCGGCGCATCTTCGCCTCACTCCACCTCTCGCCGTTCAAAGACGGCACCCTCCGCGCAAGTTTCGAACGGGGCAACATCGACGCCAACCGCCCGCGCACCAACTCCCCGCGCGACACCCTCACCAAGTGGTTTCAGACCCCGTTTAATAAAGTCACCCACAGCCCCGGCACCGTCGACTTCAACCAGATCAACCGCGACATCGTGCGCGCCCCGGGCGAGTGGTTTGCCCAACCCGCCGTCATTTATCCGAGTAACAACGCATCCGCTCCGTCGCAGCTTCAGTTGGCTTGGTATACTCTGGTCGGTCGGCCCGTCAGCGCGACCAACGCCGCCGCCTTCCAAGCCAACATGGTCTCCATCACCACCGGCAGCCAATACTACCCCTCCGCCACGGCGGCCGCGCAAGGCATCAAGTTTGGCTCGTTCTTCATGGATCCGGAGGTCGGCGACACCTCCATCTTCGACTGGCGCAACCAACTCCTCGACGGCCCCAACAAACGCGAGTGGGAAGATTTCCACGTCGGCAACGTCAGCTACGACCAGCACTGGAAACACGCACTCGGCACCGTGGGCTTCGAGGCCGCCCTCAACCGGGAAAAACACACCCGCAATTACTACGACCTCTTCGCCGCCGGCCGCGGCTACGCGATCAACATCGACATCAACACCACGCTCCCCTGGGGCGCGCCCAACCCCAATTTCGGCCGCCCCTTCATGGCCAGCAACGGCACGCGCTCGACCACCGGCGAAAACCGCAGCTCCGATCGCCTGACCGCCTTTCTCGAACTTGATTTCGCCCGCCAGACAGAACGCCTGCAATGGCTCGGCCGCCACAATTTCACCGGGTTCGCCAACCGCTTCACTTACGACGAGCAGAACTTTTCAGGCACCAACCGCACCGATCTCGGCTGGGTCCTTCAAGCTCGTGCCGCCGTCAATCCCGTCACCGCCCGCGACGATATCAATTCCGACGACGGCACCGTCCGCACCGTCGTCTATCTCGGCCCCAGCCTCGCCAACGCCACGACTGCCGCCGGTGCCAACCTCCAAGGCATCCAGACCGAACTGAACCCCGCCAACGTCACCGGCTGGGCCTGGGACCCGACCAGTCGCACCTTCGTCACCCGCCCGGTCGAAGTATCGCGCATCATCAACGACGACGTCTTCTACAACCAATCCTCGGGCGGCTCCCTCGTCCGCCAAGTCATCTCCTCCCAGTCCGCCGTCCACCAAGCCCGCTGGCTCAAAGGCGAGTGGATCGTCAGCACGCTCGGCTGGCGCAAAGACGAGGTGAAATCCTACCGCAAGAATGCCGACAACGACGTGCGCAATCAGTATAACTTCATCGACCGGGCCAGCCCCAACTTCCGCCTGCCCTCGATCCCCGGCTCCGTCTTCGAGCAAGCGATCTGGAGCCACGGCATCGTCGTGCATCGCCCGCCCTTCCTAAAGATTTTTCGCAGCGTCGATTTCTCGGTCTTCTATAGCAAGTCGGAGAACTTCCAGCCCGCCGATGCTCGCATCAGTATTTTCGGCCAGCCCATCGAGCCGCCCGGCGGCACGACCAACGACCGCGGCTTCACCCTCGGTTTCCTTGGCGGAAAAATTTCGACCCGGTTCAACTGGTTCGAGACTGCATCCGCCCGCGCCACCGATACCTACCCCGGCTTCCTGATCGAGACCGATGCCCGCATCATGCGCTACAACACCCCCGCCGCCCTCGCCGCCGCCGGCTACAAAGGTCCGCCCCAGTTCCTCAAGACCTTGGTCAACTGGCAGGAATTCAGCGGACCCCCCACCGGCTCGGCCCCCAGCGGCGTCAACGTCACCTACGCCACGCCCGGCAACGTGCGCGACACCACCAGCACCGCGTCGAAGGGCTTCGAGTTCGAGGGCATCTACAATCCCACCACCCAGTGGCGCATGGCCTTTAACGTCAGCCAACAGCAGGCCAGCCAGGCCGACATCGCCCCCGCCACTCAAGAATACCTCAAACTGCGCCTCGCCGAGTGGACCACGGATAAAGCCGCCAACCTCATCTCGGACGAGTCCGGCCAACCGGTGCGCATCCGCGTCTACGATACGCTGATCAACGCCCTCAACGGCAAACTCGCCCGCTCGGGGCAGAAAGTCTCCGAACTGCGCGAATGGCGCGCCAACTTCGTGGGCAACTACACCTTCGCCCGTGATTCGCGCCTCCGCGGCTGGAGCCTCGGCTCGGGCCTGCGCTGGCAGGACAAGGTCGGCATCGGCTACCCCATCATCGCGTCGACCATCGCCGGCAAAGTCGTCAACGTGCCCGACCTCCAACGCCCCTACTACGGGCCGGCCGAGTTCGCCGTCGACGGCTGGGTCGGTTACACCCGGAAAATCTGGCAGAACCGGATCAACTGGCGGCTCCAGCTCAACGTCCGCAATCTCCTCGACGACGATACATTGATCCCCGCCGCCGCGCAGCCCGACGGCTCCATCGCCTCCTGGTTCGCCCCGCAGGGCCGGACGTTCATGCTCCGCTCGACCTTCGAGTTCTGAGAAAGTCGTTCAGCACAGCGGGTCGGGCGACCTCGTCCGAACGGGGCCTGGCTTTGGGGTTGCGGGTCAAGCCGCAGGCACCACCCATCCGACCTCGCGCCCGAACGCCTGCCCCATTTCGCCGACTCCCGCCAGCGATCCACCCCGCCATGGCTACCCCCAAACCACACCCCAAGCAGAAACGAGAAATCGCCACATCCTTCCTCAAGGGCCTCGACCTGCTCACGCTGCTCGCCCGCAACTCCGAGGGACTGACCGTACCCGAAATTCGCCAGCGCCTGAAATTTCCGCGCACGTCCGTACTCCGCATGCTCGGGACGCTGGAACAGTTCGGCCTGATCGCGCAGCAGGAAAATGTGTGGGGCACGACCGAGCGGTTTCACGATTGGTGCAACCGCGACATGTATCGGGAAATCAAGGAACGCCACCACCGCGCGCTCCACGCCATCGCCGGTGACCTCGACGAGCTCGTCGAGCTCGGTCTCCTTGAGGGTCGCGGCGTGCGCTACATCGACTGGGTGCAGGCCGTCCATCCCATCACCATTGATCCGCTCAAGAGCGCCCTCTACCCGCTGCACCGCACCGCGACCGGCAAGCTCCTGCTCTCGCAGCGGCCCGATCTGTGCGCGGGCCTGACCGATCGGCGGTTGCTGGCCGAGATCGACGAGGCGCGCCGCACCGGCATCGCGTGGAATCGCCGCGAATCCGATCCCAACATCACCGCCGTCGCCACCTGGGCAGGACATCCCTCGGCGGTGACCCCGGTGATTTGCGTGAAGTGGCCGTTCTTCCGCTTCACCGAGGCAAAAGCGCGCAAGGCGCTCGCGGCGATCCGCCGTCACCTCAACTCCGCTTAGCCGCACTCGGTCTGCCGCTGGCGGAAAAAATCTGTCCGCAATACGGACAGAGCCGATTCCCTTTTTGACCGCACCGCTGCGGACGGCACGGTTTGGGTACCACCCCAATGAATACCCCCTCGCTCCTCACCTCGATTCGTCGCGCGACTCTTACAGTCGCGCTCGCCGCGTTCGCCGCAGCTGTTACCTACGCCCAGTCCCTCGCCACCGGCATCGTCGAAGGCCGCGTGCTCAATGTCCGCAACGGCGAATACGTCGAGCGTGCCCGCGTCACGGTCGAGGGCACCGGGCTCGAAACCTTCACCGACGCCAGCGGACAATACCGCCTCACCAACGTCCCCTCCGGCCCGGCGCGGGTGCGGGTTTTTTTCACGGGGCTCGATGTGCAGACGGAATCTATCGTCGTCACCGGCGGCACCACGGCGCAGCGCGACTTCAACCTCGAGGCGGGCGCGCGCCGGAGCGAGCCCGGGCGCGCGGGAGATGTCGTGAAACTCAGCGAGTTCGTCGTCGCCACGTCGAAGGAAATGTCCGGCGCCGCGATCGCGATCAACGAGCAGCGGTTCGCCCCGAGCATGAAAAACGTCGTCTCCGCCGAAGAGTTCGGCGCGAACGGCGACGGCAACGTCGGCGAGTTTTTCAAATATCTTCCGGGCATGAATATTAATGTCGCCGGCGGCGAGGCGCGCCAGTTCTCGATGAACGGCGTCCCCGCCGGCAACGTGCCGATCTCCGTCGGCGGCTTCGATCTCGCCGGGGCCTCCGGATCGAGCACCAACCGCAACGTCCTGCTCGACCAAATTTCGCTCAATAACATCGCGCGGATCGAGGTCCTCCACACACCCACGCCCGAGTCTCCCGGCATGGCGCTGGCCGGCTCGGTCAACATGGTTCCGCGCAGCGCGTTCGAGCGTTCGAAGCCGGTCTTCAACTACAGCGTCTATCTCCTGATGCGGGACAACCACCGCGACTTCAAAAAGACGCCCGGCCCGCTGCACGGAAATTACTACAAGACCAATCCCGGCTGGGAAATGTCCTATGTCGTGCCCGTGAACAAGCGCTTTGGCTTCACCGTGTCTGCCGGCAACAGCACCCAATACACGCCGCTCGATGCCATGCAAAACACTTGGGTCGGCGTCGGCGCGGCCACCAGCACGCCCACGATCGTCAATGGCGTGATCACCAATCCCGGGAATTTTCCCGACACCACACCCGACAAGCCCTATCTCACCCAATTCCAAGTGCGGGACGGCGGCAAGATCAGCCGCCGCTCCTCCGCCGGCTTGACGATGGACTACAAGCTTACGCGCAACGACACGCTGTCATTCGCGTTTCAATATGCATTTTCCGACAAGCGCCGGAGCAATCGCACCATCCTCTACCAAATTAACCAGGTGCTCCCCGGCAATTTCACGCCGACGTCCACCCGCAGCGCGCCGGGTCAGGCCCAGATCCGGATGGAAAACGAAGGAGACGGCAAGGTCGGCACCACGTGGATGCCCACGCTGGTCTGGCGGCACGACGGCCCGGTGTGGAAATCCGAGGCCGGCGCCGGCTATTCGCACTCGACCAATATTTTCAGCGATATCGACAAGGGCTTCTTCGCCACCGCCCTCGCCGCGCGCACGGGCGTGACCGTGGCGTTCGACGACATTTTTTATCTACGCCCACGCACCATCACCGTGACTGATCTCAATGGCGCGCCGGTCAATCCCGCCTTGCTCGACAATTACTCCCTCACCACCGCCACCAGCAACCAACGCCCCTCGTCCGACCTGAAGCGCAGCGCCTACGCCAATCTTCGCCGCGATTTCGTGGTGCGCGATGTGCCCATCACCCTCAAGGCCGGGCTCGACGTCCGCGAGCAGGTCCGTGAACTCCGGCGCAGTAATCCCAGTTTTGCCTTTGTCGGGGCCGACAAAATCCCCACCACCACACCCCTCGATCTGCGCAGCAGCGACGACCGCGCCGGCGCAGCCCTGGACGTCTTCAGCTCGCAGAACACCGCGCCCTTCGGCTTTGGCCGGTATCAGTGGCTCGACGCCTCCCGCTATTACGGCCTCTACCAGTCGAACCCGGGGCATTTCACGGTCGATGCCAACCAACGGTATCGTGGAGAGGTGGGCGGATCACAGCGCGCCGCCGAGGTGATTTCGTCCGGCTACTTTCGCGGTGACGCCGCGTTTTTCGACCGGCGGCTGAAGCTCGTAGGCGGCGTTCGCGCCGAGCAGACCAATGTCTCGGGCGAGGGCCCGCTCACCGATCCGACGCGCGCCTTCCAGCGCGACGCCAGTGGCCGCATCCTGCGCAACGCCGCCGGCGCTCCGCTCCTCATTGTGCCGACCAACGCCGGCCTCGCCTACTCGCAGCTGACCTTCATCGATCGCGGCCTGCGCGCCGAGAAGGAATACCTGCGGCTCTTTCCGAGCCTGAACGCGAGCTACAATCTCCGCGAAAACCTGATTCTGCGCGGCGCCTTTTACACCTCGGTGGGCCGGCCCAACTTCAACCAATACGCCGGCGCCCTCACCCTGCCCGACACCGAAAACGCCCCCAACGCCGGCAACGCCAACAGCCGGATCGGCGTGAACAACGCCGCCATCAAGGCGTGGAGCGCGCAGACGACCAAGGTGCGGCTCGAGTATTATTTCGAGCGCGTCGGCAATATCTCCATCGGCGCCTTCCGCCGCGATTTCGAGAATTTCTTCGGCAACGTCACCTTCCCCGCGACGCCCGAGTTCCTCGCGCTCTACGATCTCGATCCCGCCACCTACGGCGCCTACCCGGTGGCCACGCAGCACAATGTCCAGACCACGGTGCGCATGACCGGCCTCGACTTCGAATACAAGCAGGCGCTCACCTTTCTCCCGCACTGGGCGCGCGGCGTGCAGGTCTTCGCCAACGTGAGCGCCCTGCGCACGCAGGGCGACGGCGCGGCGGAGTTCAACGGCTTCACCCCGCGCACCTACAATTGGGGCGTGAGTCTCTCCCGCCCGAAATACACCCTCCGAGCCAATTGGAACTACCGGGGCCGCCAGCGCGGCAACGCGGTCACCGGCCGCAGCATCGAGGCCGGCACGTATAACTGGAATTCCAAGCAGCTCAACGTGGACCTCCAGGCGGAATACACCTTCACGCGGAAGCTGACCCTCTTCGCGGCCATCCGAAATTTCGGCGATTCCGCCCCGACCGACAACAAAATCTTCGGCCCCAACACGCCGAGCCACGCGACTTTCCGCAGCCGCGAGGAAGTCGGCGCGCTGATCACCCTCGGCGTCAAAGGTACCTTCTGACGCCCGGCCTCGTTGCAAGTGAGATTTTTCCCAACCCAGAAACCCGAGCTCCGACCCATCAACCCCAGCTCCGACCCAAAACATGACACCTCAACCCCGCACCCTCCTTACCGTTCTCGCCGTCTGCCTCGCACTCGGCAGCACCGCGTCCGCTCAGGTCGCACCCAAGCCGGCCATCGCCCAGCCGTAAACCCTAACGGCGAAGAAGTGGTTCAGCTCACGCCGTTTCAAGTGAACGCGGGCGACAATACGGGTTGGGCTCCGACCGAAACCTTGGCTGGCACGCGCTTCAAAACAAAACTCTCTGACGTGGCTTCGCAGATCGATGTTTTCACCTTGGATTTCATGGAAGATTTCGGCTTCACCAGCATCGATGCCGCATCCGTTTACTCGCTCAACATTGAGAACAGCACCGAGTTTGTGAGCAATGTGGAGTCGAAGGGGGGCGGCGAAGGCACCCTGCGGGTTCGCGGGATTGGTCAGGCCAGGAGGACCCGGGAGTTTTTTGCGACCGAGACGCGGTCGGACAATTACAACTTGGAGCGCGTGACCCTGGCTTCCGGTCCGAACCCGATGATGTTCGGGATTGGAGCGCCGACCGGAGCCATTGATTCGACCTTGGCGCGACCAATCATGAATCGAAACACGCGCCAATTAAAGACGCAGTTCGATAGTTTCGGCGGCCTCCGCGGTGAGCTGCACCTGAACCAGACGCTGCTCAAAAACCAATTGGCTTTCCGCGGTGCTCTCCTCGCGGACAACAAGAAATTCTACCCAAACCCTTCCATCGACCGCGAACGCCGGGCCTACGGTGCGCTCGTCTACAAGCCCTTCAACAAAACCTCGATCAGTGCGCACTATGAATATGCCACAGGACATAGTCGGACCCCTTCGCGGGTTCCTCCGCTCGATAAGGTGAGCGTCTGGTATCAAGCCGGCGACTTGGGCTCGGCGGTGGGCAACCGGCCTCTCTTCAACAACAATGCGGCTTGGCAGACGGGGAGAACTAATCCGGACGACCGAGTTTTCAGTACGTCGGGCGATGGCGCGATCAGTGTGATCGGCGGAAACAATCCGGCCGGACTGCGTCCGATGGGATCATTCTATTCGGCGGGCGTGCAAAACATCGCCGATAACGGGCGCTGGCCGGGGATCGTGGACCCCGTCAACGCGGGCACCACGCGCGGCGTCTCCCTGTTGAACGACGACTACTATCCTCGCGACGCCAGCTACCACTATTTCACCGATTTCAGCGATCGGAAGTCCTCGATCGTGAATCTGTTTTTCAATCAGGAAATCGTTAAGGACCTGCATTTCGAGGCCGGGGTTCAGCGCGAATCGAACAAGAACTCGAGCGCAAGTTACATGTTCGGCGGCAACGGCGGCCTCAATCTTAACGTCGATCCCAACCGCTTCCTTCCCGATGGCATCACACCGAATCCCTACGCCGGAAAGCTCTATTTCGATGGCTTGGCCGGGTTCGATCGAGGCTGGGCCAAGAGCGACGAATGGCGCGCCGCGCTTTCGTATCAATTCGATTTGAAGGAGCGCTCTCGCAATCGATTTATCCAACTGCTGGGACGGCATCGCCTCGCCGGCATCGCGTCCGGGATTGTGTCGAAGAACCTCAACCAGGAATACCGCTACAACATTCAGCCGGTGATCCAAAACGGCAAAATGCGGGACCCGGTTTTCAGTGGGGTCAATTACACCGTCGAAGCTGACGGGCGAAGGGGGCTCGGACCATTGGGCAGCGGCTACACCGCGACCTCCAACAACCGCGTGGTCAATTTCCGCTCCTACGTCGGCGCAGACTTGGGTTGGGTGCCCAGGGTCGACGGTTTTGAGATCGGGAAACCCTGGACGCTTAAGGATAACAATGGCGAGTCGTGGATCGTTGATCCGCTGAATGCGGGCACCGGCACCAACGGCGAGCGCCTCATCACGGGGCGCAATACGGGCGGGACGCACTCGAAATTCGGCACCAAGCTTTTTTCCTATCAGGGCTACCTGTTAGACGACCGGGTGGTGCTGACTTACGGACGCCGCGAGGACTCCAACAACACGGCCCGGAGCCAGGCACCGGCCGTGTCGTGGCGGAATCCGGAAACGGGGCAGGTCATTTCGGCCGCGTCCGCCGGTTATCAGGCCCACATTGACCACTATGGCTTCGAGAACATGAACCCGACGACAGAGGCAGTCGGGACCACGACGCTCAAAGGCATCGTCGTTCATCCGTTCCGCGACTGGGGCTGGAAGCTTCCTCTCGGTGCCGATCTGTCATTCATGTATACCAAGTCGGATACGTTTGCGCCGAACACCACAGCGCGAAACCCCGATGGCTCCTTTCTGGCGAGCGAGAAGGGCGACGGATCCGACCAAGGAATTCGCCTCGGTCTCTTCCACGGCAGCTTCAATCTAAAGTATAACGAGTACGAGGTGTCCTCGTCCCCCACCAGACTCGGAGCGCTCTTCGCCGGCATCCGGGCGGCCATGCGGGGCGTGATGAAAGACATCACGCGCGCCTTGGTCGCCAACGAAGCGGATTTCAAGGCGAAGTTCCCCGTTTGGCCACTGCAAGGCCAAGGTGACCCAAAATTGGCCTATCCCTTCGCCTCGGTGAACAACGGCGGATTCGAGACGATGAATTTCTTCAATTACCTCGATCCCTACGCCGTCAGTGCCGACAGCGCCGCCAAGGGCCGGGAAATCACGGCGCAGTGGAAACCGACCAGAAACTTGGACATTCGCCTCACATGGAATCACCAAGAAGTCGTCCAAACCAAAATTGCCACCCAGTGGATCACCTTCGCCAACGAGTTTGAGCAGATTATGGACAAAACCCTTTTTACGGAAGGTTACGTGCCCGGAGATACCGAGGCCATTTACCGAAATCCGGCGGGGTTCGACATGGATGGAGACGGTGTCATCCGGAAATACACGTGGAACGCGATTCCGATCGGATCAGGGGCGGGGCAAACCGTGCCCCAGAACATTGGCGCCAACAATACTCCGTGGGGACGAAATGATGACCTTGTTCCGGGTGGATGGACGGCGCAAACGATGAAGGAAAACTGGATCTCCAATGTCCGCAATGGGAACTCCGGCATTCCCGTCCTCGAGGCCTACAACGGACGGCCCAATGAATTCACCCGCGACAATCGGCTGAATTTGAATGCCATGTATCGATTCAGCGAAGGCGCTTTGCGGGGCTCGCGCGTGGGTGTCGGCTATCGCTGGCGCGCACCGGCGGCCATCGGCTTCGGCGTGAAACGGATCAACGGAGTGGCGGTGCCGGACGTAAACATCATCCAAAAGGGCAAGGCGGAAACCGCCGTCGATTTGTCCTTCGGCTATAGCGGCAAATCGGCCTGGCTCGGCAACCGGCGGTATACGGTGGGCGTGAACATTCGAAACGCCTTCCCGCCGGGTCGCTACGACACCCGGAACCGCGACTTCTTTAACGGGAATTCACTGACCACCGTCAGATTGATCCCACGCCAGATCATCTTCTCCTACGAAATCGATTTGTAGGAAATCCTGCCGCGCTCCTTCGGTTACGTTGGCCCCAACGGCAATCAGCCCATCTACACCAACTTCACCATCCCCGATCCCCGCCGTCATCCGGCTCGTGCGCGTGATCAAACTGCAACGACTCCCTTCGGGTAAGATATTTCCAACCCACACCTCAAACCCACAACCCAAACCTCAATAACCATGACCGCAAAACTCCGCACCCTGCTCGTCGCTTTCGTCGGCTGGCTCGCCACTACGGCCGCCGCTGTCGCCCAAACCACCCCCGCCCCCGCGCCTGCGCCTGCAACCTCGAAAGTCGAGACCGTCCAGTTGTCGCCCTTCGAAGTCGTGTCGGAAACTGATAATGGCTACAAAGCCAACGGCACCCTCGCCGGCACGCGGCTCCGCACCGATCTCCGCGATGTCGCCGCCTCGATTACGGTGGTAACCAAGGAGTTCATGAACGACATCGGGGCCACCACCCTCGAGGGCCTGCTGACCTACACCGTCGGCACCGAGGTCTCCGGGCTGAGCGGCAATTACAGCAGCGCCGGGTCGGATGCCAATTTCACCGACTCTATTGCCACGGTGCGCAGCCCGACGGGCAACAATCGTGTCCGCGGCCTCGGTGGCGCGGACAACACCCGCGACTACTTCCTCTCAAGCCTGCCGATGGACGGCTACAACACGGATCGCGTGGAAATTAATCGCGGTCCGAACGCCATGCTCTTCGGTCTGGGCAGCCCGTCCGGCATCATCAACACCGGCCTCATCCGCGCAATGCCCAACCGGACCAAGACGAAAGTGGAGGGACAATACGGCCAACACGACACCGGCCGCATTGTGTTCGACCACAACCAGGTGCTCGTCAAAGACCGCCTGGCGCTACGCATCGCGACGCTTTACGGCGAGAAGAAATACCAGATCAAGCCCGCCTACGTGCGCGACGAGCGCGCCTTCGCCACCGCGACGTGGCGTCCTTGGAAAACGGGGACGCTGCGGGCCAGCTCGGAGCATGCGAAGCAGTTTTCGAGCAAGGCCTACAACACCCCGCCAACCGACCAGTTCTCGTGGTGGTGGGCGCTCGGCAAGCCCGT
Source organism: Opitutus sp. GAS368 (assembly GCA_945874455.1). GTDB lineage: Bacteria > Verrucomicrobiota > Verrucomicrobiia > Opitutales > Opitutaceae > GAS368. The sequence goes on from CAMCHO010000118.1 coordinate 12,185, forward strand.
TTACAACCCGACCACGGGCATCGGCCGCTACCTCGGCACTCCGCCGACCGATCCCAACATCCAGCCGCTCACGGCCACCTTCGGCATCAACGGCAACGTGATCAGCCAGGCCTCCGGCCGCATGACGCTGGTCATGGAGAATCCGAACGTCACCAAGTTCGGCCTCACCGGCCTCGATCCCGCCATCATGGGCCTCGAGATGTCCAACAACCGCGTGCGCCTCAACGCCGCCGGCACCGCCTACGCCAACGACGGCATGCGCTGGCTCAACAACGCCAAGAACTTCCTCCAGCGCTCGACCATCGCCGCCCAGCCCGCGCTCTTCAATTTCTGGCGCGATTTCAAGCTCACCGATCCGGCGATCTTCGATTTCTACAACGAGTCGCTGGAGGGGATTAACCGGCGCGAGTGGGCGTTTTGGAAAACCTACAACGCCAATTTCGAGCAACGCCTCGGTGCCCACGCCGGCGTCGAGCTCGCCTTCGACAAGCAGTTCTTGGATTCCGGATACGTCCAGCCCTACCAGTTCCGCAATCACGCGATCAACATCGATATCAACACCCACCTGCCCAACGGCACGCCCAACCCCAATCTCGGCCGGCCCTTCATCAACACCGCGGAGGGCTTCCAGTCCTACAGCGCCACCGATCGCGAAGCCTATCGTGCCACCGGCTACTACGACCTCGACCTGCAGCGCGATCGCACCGGCTGGCTGGGCAAGGCGCTCGGCCGCCACATCTTCACCGGGTCCTTCACCAGCCAGAACCGGGTCGCCAATGGCTACGGCGGCCGACCCCACCAGCTGGGAGTTGATTATTTCGTGGCCGAGTCGGCGAACGAGACGAAGTTGATCCCCATTTCCGACGGCCAGCGGGTCATGAGCGGCCATACCTATATCGGGCCCAGCGTGCTCAACGCCTCCAGTCCGCGAAACAACGGACTGCAGGGTGTCCGGGCTATCAATACGATCACCCCCGGGACTCCGATCACCGGGCTTTACTACCAGGCACCGCCCTCCACCCCCGTGGCGCTCGCCCCTTGGCAGACGCGCACGTTCACCACGGTTCCGACCGAGAAATACGACCTGAGCCGGACGGCTACCGGCCCCTCCCGTCGGCGCGACGAAGTCGATTCCCTGGTTTTCGTCGCCAACAGCTACTGGTGGGACCACACGCTCGTGAGCACCCTGGGCTGGCGCCAAGACTCCTTCCAGAACTTCGACGCCGGCACTTCCCTCACCGATCCTAAGACCGGACTTCGCGTGCAAGACCCCGCCATCTGGAAATGGACGACGCCGACAATCGATGACTCGGTGCGGTCCTTTAATTACGGCCTCGTGCTGCACACGCCGCCGTTCCTGCGGGGCAAGCTGCCCTTGGGCGCCGATGTTTCGCTCACCTACAACAAATCGGACAACTTCTCGCCCGCCGCGCAGCGCTTCGACATGTTCGGCAAAAAACTGGCGCCGCCCACCGGATCGACGGAGGAGTGGGGCGGCTTGGTGTCGCTCTTCCGCAACAAAATCGAACTGCGTTTCACCAAATACCAGACCCAGGCAAGGCTGGCTACCGCCGGGGTGTTTACGGAAATCCAAAACGTGATCGTGCGGCGTCTCGACTCCCAGATCGAGGCGAACTCCGGCGAGATTTACCGCGAGGCCGCGCCGCGCGCGGCACTCGCGGCGTGGAATCAATGGCAGGCGGGCCCGGACGCGAAGAACCTCTTCGAGACGTTTAATTTCAAGTTCAGTCCCGGACCCAACGGCACCACCATCGTCGACCGCGACGACCGGATCGGCACCGTGGTGAACACCACGGATAACCTCGCCACCGGCTATGAATTCGACGTGATCGCCAACCCCACCCCGCAGTGGCGCCTCGCCTTCAATGCCGCGCGCCAGCAAACCGTAAGCGGCAACACCGGCGCGAGCTTCGCGAAAATGATTGCCGTGCTCAATCCGGTCTGGGGCGGCACCGCCGCTGCGCTGCCCGACTCGGCCACTTCGACCAGCACGCTCGGCCAGACCTGGGCCGGGCAGGTGGTCAACGCCCAGAAAGCCATTGCGCTCGATGGCGCGCCTTCGCCCGAGCTGCGCCGCTGGCGTTACAATGTCATCTCGAATTATTCCTTCAATCAGGGCCGGCTGAAAGGCTGGCGTTTCGGTGGTGCCTACCGCTGGCAGGACCAGGCGGCGATCGGTTACCCCGTGAAAATTTTCCCGGACGGCTCCGGCGTCTACGACGTGACGAAACCCTTCTTCGGCCCGACCGAAGCCAACGTCGACGGCTGGATTGGCTACAGCCGCAAGCTGAACGAAAA
>CAMCHO010000119.1 GCA_945874455.1 Opitutus sp. GAS368
CAGGGCGGTGAAAAGGAACGCGTGAATAAATTCGTCAACGTCGCGGGCCTCCTCGCCCAGGGCATCTCCGTCGTCGCGATCAACTACCGCTTCATCAAGCACGCCGAGGCCGAGGGCGTCACGCCGCCCGTCAAAGCCCCGCTCCACGATGCCGCGCGCGCCCTGCAGTTCGTCCGCAGCCAGGCCAAGGAGTGGAACCTCGACCAATCCCGCATCGGCGCCGCCGGCGGATCGGCCGGTGCCTGCTCGAGCCTCTGGCTCGCGTTTCACGACGACCTCGCCGATCCGCAGAGCAACGATCCCATCGCCCGCGAGTCCACGCGCCTCTTCTGCGCCGCTGTCATCGGTGCGCAGACCACCCTCGATCCCGTGCAGATGAAGTCGTGGACTCCCAATAGCAAATACGGCGGCCACGCTTTCGGCGTCCCCTCATTCGAAGCCTTCCTCGCCGCCCGCGACCGTCTCCAACCGCTCATCGCCGAATACTCGCCCTACCATCTCGTCACCAAAGACGATCCGGCCGTCTATCTTTTCTACAACGCCACGCCCGCCCTCGGTCAGGACCAGAAAGACCCGACCCACACCGCCAACTTTGGCGTCAAACTCCAAGAGCATTGCCGCTCCCTCGGCGTCGCCTGCGAACTTATGTATCCGGGCTCCACTACCGCGAAGCACGCCACCGCGCAGGACTATCTCATCGCCACCCTCAAGGCCCGGCCGGCCAAGTAATTGTTCAGTCTCCGCCCCCATCATTCTGATTGCGGTCATCCTTTTCCCACTCGCCCCCATCTCCGTATCCAATCCCCCATGTCGTCCTCTCCTCACCCGTCCCGCCTCCTTCCCCGGTCCATGATCATGGGCTCGTGGGCCTGCTCCTTCGCCTGCGCATTAACGTTCTCGTCCGCGCACCTCGCCTCCGCTCAAAGCCCCGCACCCACCGGCGTCGCCGCACTGCTCGCCCACCCCACCATCGATCCCGCTCTCCCGCTCGCCGAGGTCCGCGCCTACGCCGCAAGCCGCGTCCCCGCGATGCCCGCTGTAACCACCCTCGCCGACTGGAAGTCCTTCGCCGACCGCACGCGCCGCGACGTCCTCGATAAAATCGTTTTCCGCGGCGACACTGCGCGCTCATGGCGCGACGCCAAGACCACGGTCGTGTGGCTCGACACCCTTCCCGGCGGCCCCGGTTATTCGATCAAAAAACTCCGCTACGAGGCACTGCCGGGCCTGTGGATTCCCGCCCTGCTTTATCTGCCGGATAACGTCTCCGGGAAAATCCCCGTGCACCTCGCCGTCAACGGCCACGACAAGGACGGCAAGGCCGCACCTTACAAACAACTCCGCTGCATCAATCTCGCCAAACGGGGTATCGCCTCGCTCAACGTCGAGTGGTTCGCCCAAGGCCAGCTCCGCGCCGACGGCTTCTCCCACTATCGCATGAACCAACTCGACCTCTGCGGCGTGAGCGGTCTCGCGCCGTTCTACCTCGCGATGTCGCGCGGCCTCGACGTCCTCCTCGCCCTTCCCTCCGCCGACGCCACCCGCGTCGCCGTGAGCGGGCTCTCGGGCGGCGGTTGGCAGACCATCGTCATTAGTGCCCTCGATACCCGCGTCACGCTGGCGAATCCGGTTGCCGGATACTCCAGTTACCGGACGCGCGCCGAATTTCCCTCCGACCTTGGCGACTCCGAGCAAACCCCCAACGACCTCGCCACCGTCGCCGACTACACCCACCTCACCGCGCTCCTCGCTGGCCGCAACGCTCTCCTCACCTACAACGCCAAGGATAACTGCTGCTTCGCCACCGACCACGCGCTGCCTCCACTCCTCGCCGCCGCCGAGCCGATTTTCAAACTCTACGGCCAGCCGGAGCGCCTGCGCTCCCATAGCAACTCCGATCCCGGCACCCACAACTTTGAAGTCGATAACCGGCAAGCTTTCTACCGGATGGTCGGCGCCACGTTTTTCCCCGGCGACGCCGCGTTCAATGCCCAAGAAATCCCCTCGCAGCCCGAGCTGAAAACCGCCGCCGAGCTCGAAGTCCCCCTTCCGTCCGGCAACCTCGACTTCCACCAACTCGCCGTCGCGGCCAGCCGCACGCTCCCTCGCGCCGGCGCCGTCACGCGCGCAACGCTCGCCGCCGTCGTCCACTACCAAACGCCCGCCGTTACCGCCACCTCCGTGGGCACCGAAATCCGCGACACCACCAACGCCACGTATTGGAAACTCCACGTCGGCGCCACGTGGACCGTCCCCGTCGTCGCCCTCACCCGTGGCACCCCGCGCGGCACCACGCTCCTCGTCGCCGACGCTGGACGGAAATCCCTCGCCACCCGCACCGAAGCGCTCCTCGCCGCCGGCCAGCGCGTGCTCGCCATCGATCCGTTCTTTTTCGGCGAATCGAAAATCACCCAACGGGATTTCCTTTACGCCCTGCTCGTCGCCGCCACCGGCGATCGACCGCTCGGCATCCAAGCGAGCCAGCTCGCCGCCGTCGCCCGCTGGGCCCGCACCGAGTTCAAGTCCGCTCCCGTCGCGCTCGAATCCCACGGTCCCCGCCTCGGCGTCGCCGCCCTGATCGCCACGGCCTTGGAGCAAACTGCGATCAACACCCTTCACCAGACCGACGCACTCCCCTCGCTCCACGACGTCATCCGCCAAAATTGGTCGGTCGATAAATACCCCGAGCTCTTCTGCTTCGGCCTCCTCGCAGCCTGCGACATCCCCCAGCTCAAGACCCTCGTCGGCCCCGGGCGGATGGATCAACCGGCAGCCACGCACCCCTGAGGTTGCGCCTCATGGCGACCGTTTGTTCGCCGCTCGATCGTTCGACTGGGCCAAGAAACTCGCCGCCTTCGCGTGCGGTGGCTACCCTTTCGGTCAACTTCCACAGCGCCATTCAAGCCGGTCAAAAAAACCACGTCGCACAACCTCCCCATGCACCCGCCCCCGCCGCCATGCCCCCCTCTCCCTCCAAAATCATCCGCCGCGTCCACCTGTATCTGGCGCTGTTCCTCACGCCGTGGATGCTCGTCTACGCACTGAGCGGATTGGTACTCAATCACGGTCCGGCCGTGCGCGCACTCTACGGCGCGGCGTGGGGCCAGTTCGAAAAGGTCGAGGAGCGGCCCTACACCGCCGCGTTTTCCGAGGGCGCCGACAACCGCATGATCGGCGCGCAAATCCTCGAGCACCTCGGGCTGACAGGCACGTTCAACGTCCAAGGCGCGCCCCACCAACCGCGGCTGGTCATCACGCGCAATGCGGCGTTCTCCGCGCATCGCATTACCTACTTCCGCACCGAAAACCGGCTGCTCGTCGAAAAGCAGGCGTTCTCCGCGCCCGTATTCGTGAACCGAACACACTTTCGCCACGGCTTCGAGCAGCCGTTCCTCGCGTCGAAGATCTGGGCCGTGGTCGTCGATCTCGCCGTGGTCGGGATGCTGTTCTGGGTGCTGTCCGGTCTTTGGATGTGGTGGGAAATCAAACCGGCCCGCCTGACCGGCGCAGCCTTCGCGCTCGCCGGTGTCGCGATGTTCGGTGGCCTGCTCGTAACCATTTAACGGAGACCACCTCTTGAAAAACTGGAATCTCCTCTTCCGCCGCACGCACCTTTATCTGGGAATGATCATGCTGCCGTGGATGGCGATGTACGCGCTCTCCACCATGGTGTTCAATCACGGCGAGGCGTTCGGCCTGCGCCGCGCGAGCACGGCTCCGTGGCTCACCTTGTGGGAAAAAGACTACGCCATCGAGATCCCCGCCAGCACCGACGGCCTGCGCGACACCGTGCGCCGCCTGCTCACCGACAACGGCCTGAGCGGTCCCTTCGGCGTGCAACGCCAGGGCCAGCGGCTCACGATCAACGTCCCCAATTTCCAGCATCCCCTCCGGCTCTCCTACGACAGCGCCGGAAAAAAGTTGCGCGCCGAGCAACGCAACCACTCTGGCATGGAGATCCTGATACGCCTGCACGAGCGCACCGGCTACGGCAACGGCGGTGTGCTCAACAACCTCTGGGCGGTCATCGTCGATGTGTTTTGCGTCAGCACACTCGTCTGGATCGCCACCGGCCTCTACCTCTGGTGGAAACTCTCCGCCACGCGCGCGTGGGGCTGGCTCGCGATCGGCGGCGGGATCGCCACACTCCTCTCTCTGCTCGCAACCCTTTGATCGTTCCGTTCGCCTCGCGCCGGCCCATGCCACCTCCGCTCTGCAGGGCCGCTTCAAAGTCATTGGTGGTTCCTTGTAATCGTTCTCTCCCTTCGGCAAATCCTGAGGAGTCACGCCGAAAACAGTTCTGCGCCACACAGGTTCCGCGCCTCGTCCGCCCCGGCCAGCTTCCCGGAATGCTGCTAGAGGCGTTCGTGGTTGTTTGCTTCGGGTTCTTCGTCATCAGCAAAGGCGTCAACGCCTGCTGCGCAAGAAACCAAGAGCAAGGAAGCGGAATCTAAGAACGCAGCACTCCCGGCAACAAACGAGTAACACCTTACAAGCATGAACCCCAAAACGCTCTCCGCCCTGACCCTATCTTTATCCCTCGCCGCGACCGCCTTCGCCCTCGATCCGCATGCCGAAGCCGTGACCCGCATCGTCACCGCCGCGAAGGGTAAGGTGGAGCTGACCGCCGATGGCCAGGGCGTGAAGCTCATCGATCTCAACGTGCCGGGTGCCGGACCACACGACCATCGCAAGGACGACCCCTATGATGCCGCCTTCTTCGAGCAGGTCGGCCATCTCGCCACGCTGGAATCGCTGAATATCATCTCGACCAAGTTCAAGGACGAGTGGATGCCGCCCATCGCCAAGCTCACGAATCTCAAGACGCTCCGCTTTACCAACAACGGCAAGATCACCGATGCCGGCATGGCGCAGCTCGCCGGCCTGAAGAATCTGGAGACCCTCTCCGTCGTCGGAACGCAGATCACCGGCAGGGCCTACGCGCAGTTTGCGGGCTTCACCAAGGTGACCCGCGTCAGCCACCGCGGTAGTTCCATCGACGACGAAGGCCTCCGCCTGCTGTGCGAACACCTGCCCAATCTCGAAAGCCTCAGCCTCGCCCACGCGAAGTTCACCGACGCGGGCGCCCCGCACCTCGCCAAGCTCACCAAACTGAAGGGCCTCGAAGTCGGCACTTCGAAGGCCACCCCGCTGGCACTCCAGCCTATCGCCACGCTCCCGCTCGAATCCCTGCAGCTCGGCGAAGGCTTCGAATCCGGCGCCTGCATCCCTCTCATCAAGGACCTCGCCACGTTGCGCCGCCTCACGCTCACCAACGCGCAGGGCATCACCGACGCCGACCTGCTCGTGATCGCCGGACTCACGCAGCTCACCCACCTGGAAATCGGCAAGCTGCCTTTGCCTGACGATCGCATCCCGGCCCTCAAGCCTTTCGCCTTCCTAAAGTCCATGCGTCTCGTGCCCGCCAAGGTGCCCTTCACTCCGGCGCAACAGGCGAAGATCCAGGCGCTGCTGCCGCAGACCAAGCTTGAGTTTAAATAAGCCGCGTCGCGACCGCCTGCTTCGCTTCGCAAGATACTCGCTGCTCGCCCGTGCGCCGGCCAGTGCGCAGCTCCTGGCCAACCGCTCCCCCCCGCCGCGCAAATCCCGTTTCCTAGGAGTAACGCCAACGAGCTTTTTTCCTTAAAAAAGGCATGAACTTGACCGTGCGAGCCGCCGTCCCATGAATGCCTCTGCGCCGACCCCGCACGCAGCCCCACTCTCTTTGCCAAGCACTATGTCCTTCCGCAGCCATCTCACCTCGGCCTCGGCGCTCGTCACTCTCGGCCTCGGCTTGGTCGGCATCTCCCGTGCGGCGGAGCCCTACGAAACCTTCATCGAGAAGCACTGCTTCCGTTGCCACGGTCCCGATAAGGAGAAGGGCAACCTGCGCTTCGACCGCCTCTCGCGCGACTTCAAGCTCGGCGCCGATACCCATCACTGGGCGGAAGCCATGGAGCAGGTGAACGCCGGGGAGATGCCCCCGAAGGAGGACCAGGAGCCCAAGCCGACCCAGGCGGAGATCGCCGCCTTCGTCACCAACCTGGACGCATTGATTAAGGATGGCCGGGCGACGCGCATGGCGGCACGTCCCTCGGTCGCCCATTATCGTCTGAGCCGTAAGGAATATCAGAATACGGTCTACGACTTGCTCGGTGCGCGCTATAATCCAGCCAAGCCGGGGGAACTCAACGAGGACTCCCTGTGGCATGGCTTCGAGCGCATCGGTTCGGCGCTGTCCCTTTCGCCGTCGCACGTGGATCGTTACTACCGCGCCGCCGACAACGTGCTCGACCGCGCCCTCTCAGCCACGACCGGCCAGGCCCGCAAGGTTCGTAAGACCGCATTGGAAATGAGCCGCGGCGGCGGCAAGAGCGTGCCGGAGGCTCTGGAGAAATTCGGCATCAAGCGCCCCGTGCGCTACCTCATCTTCCCGGGTAAGATCGAAACCGCGCTCACGACCCAGTGGTTCGGAAAAACCGGCCCGGAACACAGCGGGCTCTATCGCCTGCGCATCCAGGCCAGCGGCATCCGCCCGCTCGGCGGCCAAACGGCCCACCTGAGCATCGGCAAATCCACCGGCGAGGAAACCGTGGCTGCTCTCGTCGAGTTCGATATCTCCGCCCCCGAGGACAGCCCGAAGGTCTATGAGTTCGAGGTGTATCTCGACATGCCGGCGACGCTGCACTGGACCGTCGTGGCCACCAACAGCGTCGATCGGAGATCCGGAGCCGCCTTCCGCAACAGCCTTTCCAACGGACCCGCCTACATTTTCACGCACAGCAGCGAGACTCGGCTCCTGAATGCCAACGCCCCGCAGATGTTTGACGACAAGGGCCACAGCATCTTCTCCACCGTGCTCGTCGACTGGATCGAATGGGAAGGTCCGCTGGAGACTAAGGCGGAAAAATCCCGGCATGAAGGCCTCCTCCCGACTGCCGACGCCTCGCTCGAGGCCATCACGGAACACCTGCGCCGCTTCGCTGAACGCGCCTGGCGCCGGCCAGTCCGAGCCGAAGAGCTCAGCCAGTATCTGAAAGCCTATCTCTCCGAGCGCACCGCCGGTGAGAAGCCGGCCGACGCCTATCGCCTCGCCCTGCAAGGCGTACTGACGTCGCGTCATTTCATTTACCTGGTCGAGGGCGATCCGGTGGCCCGCGAAAAACTCACCAGCTGGGAGCTCGCCTCGCGTCTTTCTTATTTCTTGTGGAGTTCGATGCCTGACGACGGGCTCTTCCACGCCGCCAAGGCTGACGCGCTCAAGGGCGACGGCCTGAAAGCGGAGATCGACCGCCTGCTCACCGACCCACGCACCAGCCGCTTCGTGGACGATTTCCCCCGCCAGTGGCTCCAGCTGCACCGCGTAGGCATGTTTCCACCGGACAAGAAACTCTACCCCAACTACGACCCCTGGCTCGAGGCGAGCATGCGCACCGAAGTCATCGAGTATTTCCGGGAAACGTTCGCCAAGAACCTCGCGGTGGACGCCTTCATCGCTTCCGACTGGACCATGGCCAACCCCCGGCTCTGCGATTTCTACGGCCTGCCCGAGCCGCCATCAGACGGCTTCCAGCGCGTCTCGCTCAAACCCGAAGATCATCGCGGCGGCCTGCTCACGATGGGCGCGGTCCTCGGCCTGACCTCCGACGGGACCCGCCACCGCCCGATCCACCGCGGCGTCTGGCTCAGCGAAGCGATCTTCGGCAAGACGCCGCCGCCTCCTCCCGCCAACGTGCCGGCGATCGAACCCCCCACGGCGCAAAGCTCCAAGGCCTCCCTGCGTGATAAGCTCGCGGTGCACTCCCAGAACCCGAACTGCGCCGCCTGCCACGCCAAGATCGACCCCCTTGGATTCGCCTGGGACAACTACGACGCCATCGGCCAGTGGCGGACCGTCGAGAAAGTCCCGGCCGGCCTCGGCGCCGATCCCGCGATCAATTCCGCCGGAGCGATGCCCGACGGACGCGCCTTCCAGGATTCCGTTGCGTTCAAGCAGCTGCTGATCGCCGACCGCGACGCGGTCGCCTCCGCATTCATCGAACATCTCTGCACCTACGCCCTCCGCCGCGTCCTCACCTTCGATGACAAGGAGGACCTCCAGGCCATCGTCGCCGAGGCAAAGACGCACGACTACCGGATCAAGGACATCGTCCGCGCCGTGGCCATGTCCGACCTTCTTCGGAAACGATGAGTCATCAACCAAGGACCTTTAACCCAACACATCCATGAACTACCTCTCCCAATCTTGGGTCATCGATCGCCGCCATGCGCTGCGCGCAATGGGCGCGCTCATCTCGCTGCCCCTGCTCGAGTGCATGCTCCCGTTACGCGCCTCCGAGAAACGGACCGCCACGCCCCGGCGCAGCGCGTTCATCTACCTCGCCAACGGCGTCCATTCGCTGAACTACCAGATCACCACGGAGGGCCCCGACTATGCGTTCTCCCGCTCACTCCAGCCGCTCGAGCAACACCGGCAAGCCATCACCCCGATCAGCGGACTCCACCACCCCGGCAACCTCAGCCATCACCACAATTGCATCAGCACGTGGCTGACCGGCGGCAAGCTCGGCCCGACGGACCGCAACACCATCTCCGTCGACCAGAAGATGGCCGAAATCACCGCGCAGCATACCCGCATCAGTTCGCTGGAGATCGCCCTCACGCAGGATTCCCTCGCCTGGACCGCCGACGGCGTCCGCCTCCCCGCGATGCGCCGCTGCAGCGATATCTTCGCCTCCCTTTTCGAAGAACCGAAGAACGGCAAGACCGCCCAGCGCCGCGAACTCCGCCGCAAGGGTAGTGTCCTCGACGCCAACCTCGACGAAGTGCGCCAACTCGAAACGAAGATGGGCACCGAGGATAAGGGACGCCTGGACCACTACCTCACCTCCGTCCGCGAGGTCGAGATCCGTACCCGCCGAGCCGATGTCTGGCTCGACACCCCCATGCCGAAGATCTCTGCAGCGGACCGCCAGCGCACCAATCGCGACATCGCTCCCACCAAGGCCGGAGATTACTTTCGCACCGTTTACGACATGATGGTGCTGGCCTTCCAGACCGACACCACCCGCGTCGCGACCTTCAGCCTCGGCGGCGAGGGCGATGCTTTCGCCATCCCGGAGATCGGCATCACGGAATCGCGCCACCAGCTCAGCCACCACGGAGGCGACCCCGGCTACATGGAGAAGCTCACGAAATACGACACCTTCGCCATCGAGCAGTTCAGCTACTTCCTCACCCGCCTCGCGGAGACCAAGGATCTCGACGGCAAGCCGCTCCTCGATTCGACGCTATCGCTCTTCGGCAGCGGCATGAGCTACGGCCACAGCCACGGCAACGCCAACCTTCCGCTCGTGCTCGCCGGCGGCTCGTCGCTCGGCCTGCGCCACGGCACGCACCTCGACTTCAACCGCAAGGCCACGAACTTCCAAGGCTACACCTTCGGCCAGGATGGTGCGCTCACCACCGCCCATTACCAAGTCTGTAGCCGACCCGTCAATACAGACGCCCGCATGAGCAACCTCCTCCTCCTCATGGCCCAGCGCATGGGCGTGGAGATCGACCGCTTCGGCGACAGCAACAAGGTCGTGACACTATGAAGCGCTTACTCGCCTGCCTTGGCTTCGCCGTGGCCGCCGCGCTGCCCGCCGCGGACGGCCCCTACCGCCCCGCAGCAGGGCAATTCCCTTCAATCGAGAAGGCCCACACCTACCGGGGCGAGCTCGTGTTCGTCGACCACGTCAACCGACGGGGCAGTCTCCGCGTGCTGGGCGTCGGCGTATTCCGCCGCAACGATCCCCACCCCTTCGCGATGCTACCCTACGGCATGGTGCGCTACCACGGCGCGCCCGCCGATCTCCGCGATATCCCACTCGGCACCATCATGCGGGTCACGGCCTACCTCCCACCCGACCCGAAGCTCTCCTCTGTGCCCGTGCTACCCGTCGACAATAAAGACCGCGACGCGAACCACTATCGTGGCATCGGCGTCTTCCCGGCCGAGAATCACGTGCTGCTACTCGAAGACGAACCCAGCTACTGCCTGCGCACCGGGCAGACCTGGAAACTCAAAGAAGTCGATCTGCAAAAAGATCCGGGCATGGCCATCGCCACCCTCGGACCCAAGCAAGGCAGCGCAGCCGTGGCCACCGAAGAGAAGATCACCTTCGATCACTCCGCCCGCATCTGGCGCGGACGCAAGCGCCTGACCCTCGCCGAACTGATCGCCGAGGGTAGCTGGCCCGCTGTCGGCAAAAAATCTCTCGGCGGCCAAGCCGTCCTGCTCGGGCTCACCTGGAAGCCCTGCCCGGACGGCATCTTCCTTCGGCTTCACATTTCAGATATCTGGCTCGATGACACCTCGATCCAACGCTCCGCCCAAAATCAGACGGAGACCCACAAGGCCTTCATTCGCAGCCGCTGGATGCCCGCCTGGGTGGACGCCGTCGAGTATGGCACGTTCGGTCGCGCCACCGCGACCGTGACGTTGTTCGGCGGCATGGATCCGGCGCTCTACGCCGACTTCCAGAAAGGAAACCCGGCGCTGATCAATGCGGCCGAGAATACCTTGAAGCACGCCGGCGGCCACTACGGCCCTGGGCACATGGCCTCCAAAGGCCCCATCGTCGAGGTCATCACACTCCCCGGAGCGGCACCCACGGGCAGCAGTGGCATCCAAGTGCGCATGGAGACCGATCTCATCATCGAGGGTATTCGGCCCGGCAAGGTCGTCCGAATCCGCCCCGCCGCCTGGCCGGCAGTCGACCTTCCTCGCGAGGAATATCTAGGCGACGGCGGCAGACTGGAAGACCGCTTCCCCTCGCCGGCCATCTTCCCAGATTACGTCCGTTGAGCATGAGGCAGGAGGCAGATCAGTGAAACGTTCTGCGTTCTTCGGTGTTCTCAAATGACGGTGCACTGACCAGCCGATGAGCGCCAATCATGGCAGCAAAGCGCTATTTCGAAACATCACCTCGGGCGCCGATCATCGGCGCCGCGCTCACCCCGGGAGGAAGATCCCCAGCAAATTCCCTTACAGCGAATGGCAAGGCTCACACCGCGGTGTAGCCGCGCAGACCGCGTCTCGATTCAGGCGACTCAGACTTGGCGCTCGGCGTGCCGCACCGTTGGGTTGCGCCTTGTGGAGAGCATGAGCAAGCGGCCGACATTAAACATTAAAAACTTGTATCACTTCGTCTGTTTGGCCTCGGCCCGCGACCTGCCGCCGACGTTTGACGTTATGCGCAGAGGCTTCTTCCCTTCCTAGGACACCCCGATGCCAACCAACCTTAACCGTCTGCGCCCTTGCTCGCCGCAGACCGCCTTCCTGCTCGCCACCGCCCTTGCCGTGCTCGCGCCAACCCCTTTCGCGCTCGCCCAAGCCGCCAGCCCCGCCGCCGCAAGCACTCAACCCACGGGAGCCATTTCCGGGCGCATCCAGAATCTTGTGACCGGGCAGTACCTCAACAACGCCCGCGTCACCGTGCGCGGCACCGAGCGCGTCGCCTTCACCGACGAATCCGGCATCTACCGCCTCACGCCGCTGCCGGCTGGGCCGCTCGTGCTCGAAGTTTTCTACACCGGCCTCGACTCGCAGCAAATCGCGTTGGAAGTCGCGCCGGGGCATAACCTCACGCGCGATATCAACCTCACGAGCGTGGCGCGTTACGGCAAGAACGCGGAGACCGTGAAGCTCGACGCCTTTGTCGTCGCCACCTCGCGGGACACCGAGGGCGAGGCGCTCGCCACCAACGAGCAGCGCTTCGCCCCCAACATCAAAAGCGTGATCTCCACCGACTCCTTCGGCGACATGGCCGAGGGCAACGTCGGCGAGTTCCTCAAATATCTGCCCGGCATCACCGGCGACCACGACGACGCGCAGATCAACACCGTCTCGCTCCGCGGTTTTTCCACCAATCTTACCGTCGTGCTGGCCGACGGTGCCCAGCTCGCCAACGCCAACTTCAACGGCAACTCCCGCACCTTCCAGTTTTCGCAGCTCGCGATCAACAACGTCTCCCGCATCGAGGTCGCCAAGGTGCCCACGCCCTCCACGCCCGCCGACTCGATGGCGGGCTCAGTGAATCTGGTCAGCAAGAGCGCGTTCGAGCGCAGCCGCGCCGAACTCCGCTACCGGCTCTACGCCGCGGGCAACGGCGACTACCTCACCCTCCGCCAGCAACCTCACTCCTACGAGCGCAAACGCTCGAAGGTTTTGCCCGGGGTCGACTTCGACTACACGCTGCCCGTGAACAAGAACTTCGGCCTCGTCGTCACCGGCAGCACCTCCGACTCCGCCGGCGAGGAGGATCACTCGACGCTCCTCTACAACGCGGCCGGCACCTCCACCGGCGCCTCGCTCAGCAAGCCCTTCCTCCAGCAGTACGGGATCAACGACGGTTCCAAGGACATCAAACGAAACTCCATCAGCGCCAAGGCCGACTGGCGCGTCACGCCCAACTCCGTACTCTCGTTCAGCGCGATGCTGAATCAGTACCAGGCGTACTGGGGGCACCAGAGCATCGACTTCAACGTCGGCACCAACGGCACACCCACAATCACAGCGGCAGCCGGCGGAATCCCGCTCACCTTCGGCGACACTTTCACCAACGGGGCGACCGGGCGCGGCGTGGTGACGCTCGGCAGCGGCAACTTCATGACCCGCTACGAAGAGGTGCGTTCAGGCACCCTGCGTTACCGCTTCGACAACGGCGGCTGGCGGATCGACACCAGCCTCACGCGCTCGTTTTCGACCAATGCGTTTCGCAGCACCGACGAGGGCAACTTCGCCGGCATGAACATCACGCTGGTGCCCGCCGTGCGGATCGTCCTGTCGGATATCACCTCCCTTCAGCCCAAGGCCATCCGGGCCTACGACAACAGCGGCCGCGAGGTCGATCTCTACGACATCAACAACTACCGCGTGAACAACGCCACCGCCCTCAGCCGCGACGTGAGCGACGACCTGTGGGCCGCCGACCTCAATGTGCAACGCCGGCTGGGTTTCTTCCCGTTTCCCGTGTCGGTCCAGGCCGGTGGAGTCGTCCGCGAACAGACCCGCGACAGCCGCAAGGAAAGCGCCACGTTCACCTACAACGGCGTCGGTGGAAATCTCTCGGCCGCACCGTACCGCAATCAGATCTACGTCAACCACAACTCCCACTTCGGACTGCCGGGCCTCGTTCCGCCCTTTGCCTCGAAGCACCGCGCCTGGCAGGCGTACCAGCAGAATCCCGGCCTGTTCGCGATGACGCCCGCGCAGAAAGTCGCAGCGGAGCAGTTTCATATCACCAGCTCCGAGTACTTGCGAGAAACCGTCGCCGCCTCTTACGCGCAGACCGAGCTGCGCCTCTTTAAGAACCGCCTGAACCTCCTCACCGGCGTGCGCTACGAAAAGACGACCGATGATGGCCGCGGGCCCGTGTTCGAACCCGCCAATGTCTTCGTGCGCAACCGCGACGGCACCTTCGCCCGCACTGCGCAAGGTCAGCGTATCCGCCGTTCCGATGCGGGCACCGTCGGCTCGATGGAAGAATTGCGGCTGATTCGGGAAGAGCGTGGGTACCACGCCAACCGGTCCTACGACGGTTATTATCCAAGCCTCCACCTCACGCACCACGTGACAGAAAATTTCCAGGCGCGCGCCGCTTATGCCCGCACCTACGGCCGGCCCGACTTCAGCGAAATCATTCCCAATTCCACCATCAGCGAGCGCGATCTCGACGAGACGCAGCTCGGCGACCCGAGTGTCATCCGAGGCACGATCGACGTCCGTAATTCCGGGCTGAAGCCGTGGACGGCCGATAACTACGACGTATCGCTCGAATATTACACCAACCAAGGCGGCATCTTTAGCGCCGGGGTTTTTCTAAAAGAGATTGATGACTTCTTCGCCAACGACGTGCGCATCGCCACCGCCGCCGACCTCGATCTGCTCGGCCTGGATCCGCAATACGTCGGCTGGCAGCTCTCGACGAAGTTCAACTCCGGCCAGGCGCGCGTGATGGGAGCAGAGTTCAGTATCCGTCACACCCTGCGCCCGCTCGGCCAGTGGGGACGATTCTTCACCGTCTTCATCAATGGCACCAAACTTCAGCTCAGCGGCAGCCAGCAGGCGGACTTCACCGGCTTCATTCCGAAAAATATGAACTGGGGTGTCACGTTCACCAAGAAGCCCGTCACGCTCATTGCCAAGTGGAACTACCGGGGCGAGCAAAAGGGAGCCGCCTTCCCGGCCCTCGGGCCCGACGCCTACAACTACACCGCGGCCCGCACAACGCTCGACCTGAGCGGGGACTACCAGATCAACAAGCGCTGCTCGCTGAACACGAATATTCGAAACGTCTTCAACGCGTACTTGGTCAACACGCGCTATGGCTCAGTTACCCCCGGCTATGCGCAGCCGAGGCAGTACCGCCATTTCGGCGTGTACTTCTCCGCCGGAATCAAGGGCACGTTCTGACCGCGGCAGATCGGCCGCTGCG
>CAMCHO010000120.1 GCA_945874455.1 Opitutus sp. GAS368
TCTCCCTTGCCGCTCTCGTCGAGCCCCGCGTGTGATTCGAACCAATCCGGGTGCAACACCTCGTCGTAGCCGAGCGTCGCCGCACCGATCACTTCAGGCTCGAGCACATCGCGCACAAAATCCTCGGTGCCCTTGCCCGCAATCACGACCTTGCCACTCGTGTAGGCGCTCACGTTGGTTTTCAGATGGTCGGCCTTGAAGGCAAAGCGCGTGTAGGCGACTTCGAACGGCGTCCACCCGCGCTCCACGCAAATCGCGCGCAGTTTTTCCATCTGGGCGTCGTCGAGTTTTGCGGTGTAGGAGGCCAGCTTCTTGGGCGCTTCGGGCTCGTCGTTGAACTGCTTGGGCATGCCCCTAGCTGGCCACAAAAAACCCCGAAAGCACAAAGGGATTCTGCTTCGCAGCCACGGTCTTTTGCGCCTTGTGTCACGGCGTGGCCAAAAAACTGATCACCCGACGCACCGAATTTCAACGCGCCCTGCTCGCGTGGTATCGAGTTCACGCCCGCCAACTCCCGTGGCGGGAGGCCCCTTCGCTCTACAAGACCGTCGTGAGTGAGTTCATGTTGCAGCAGACTCAGGTGAAAACGGTCCTCCCTTACCTCGCGCGCTGGCTCGCCGAACTACCCGATTTCGCCACCCTCGCCGCCGCCTCCGAAGCCCGCGTGCTAAAACTCTGGGAGGGGCTCGGCTACTACTCGCGCGCTCGGAATCTCCATCGCCTCGCCCAGCAGGTCGCCACCTGGCCCGAATTGCGCCGCACGCCCGCCGCGTGGCGCGAATTGCCCGGCGTTGGCCCCTACACCTCAGCCGCGATCACGAGCATCTCCTTCGGCGCCCCCGCCGCGTGTGTCGATGGCAACGTCGTCCGCATCCTCGCTCGCCTCACCGCCGACGCCACGGAGTTTCGCGACTCGGCCAGCGCGTCGAAAAATTTCGCCCCTCTCGCTGAGGCGCTCCTTCCCGCCGATACTCCCGGCGACCACAATCAGGCCATGATGGAGTTGGGTGCGACCGTCTGCTTCCGCCACAATCCGCTGTGCCTCACGTGCCCGGTGCGCCCATTCTGTGCGGCCGCCAATCGCGGCGACCCGGAGGGGTTTCCCCGGCTCGCCCCCAAGCAAATTGAACAGCGCGCCGTCACTCGCGTGTGGTGCCAAAAAAACGGGGCGCTCCTCCTCCATCGCTCCGCCGCCGGTGCCCGTCGCTTGGCGAATATCCACGAACTGCCCACTCCTGAGCAGGCCGGCCTCGATCCAGCCAAGGTCGCCCGCGGCGAACTCCTCGCGAAAAAGCGGCGCGGCATCACCCGCTTCCAAATTACGGAATCAATCTACGCCACCCCTGAGCCCCGCGGGAAACTCCCGGCGGAATTGGTCTGGGTACGGCTGTCCGATCTCGAGACCTTGACCCTCTCCGGCCCGCATCGCCGCTGGGTGGCCGAGATTGCGGCAAAGCCCACTGGATCGCCAACAAGCTAGCCGGGATGGCGCCGACCCACCCCCATACCTCCCGCCCCCAGCGCCGCCCCTACATCAGCGCTTCAACGCGCGCCTTCGAAATTTTCACATCATCCAACGTCATCCGGGGACTTAGCTCCAACGTGAGCAGATGCTCGGGCCGCCAGAATTCGCTCACCATTTTAAAATCAATATGACCGGAACCCACCCCTTGATGGTCACTGCCCGTGGCACTCACGTCATGCAGGTGAAACCCAATGAGGCGCGGTGCGTTCTTCGTGAGGTGCTGGCGGTGATTGAGCAGTCCCATTCCTTCCTTAATGTCAGCGTGTCCGGTATCATGCCAGTAGCCGATCGGCGCGGTGGGTGGCTCCCCCATAATAAAATCAGCATAGTCGGCGTCCAGCGGCAGCTCATTAAACTTCTCCCGATTCTCTAGACCGAGTGTGATTCCTTTCTGCGACGCATAGTCATAGATTTCATTGAGACTGGCCTTGGTTTGCTCCCAAAACGGCCCCATCCGCTTGCGCAACCTCGTGAGGGATTTCGCCAAAAGCGCTTGATAGGTCTGATCATCCCCTCCCCGGCCCGCGTCGTGATGATCGCGCAGGTAGTTGCGAATGTTCCGGGCAGGATCGAACCAAAAAAAAGTCACACTACCCAAGTGGCACACCAGCACCGGGGCTTTCACCTGCGCGGCAAAATCGATCGATCGCTTGGTGTGACGCAACCATTGGTCGTGTTCCCGGTGCTCCGTCACTGAGGGCTGAAACAAATTAGGCGCTGCTTGCACGACCCCGGTGGGCAACGGACAAAAATTGTGCGTCGAAGAAATCTTCACGATCCCCTCCTCCACCGCTTTGAGAATCCCCGGCACCAAGGTAATCCGAATCCCGTGGCTGAGCTCGACGTATTCATACCCGAGGTCGGCCATCTCCCGCAACATCACGTAACCGTCCCTGTGGCGGTGCGAGCACCAACTCGTAGACAGGGCAAGGATTGGCTTCACACGCATCGGTTCCTAGACGAAGAAAATTTCGGCACGTTTCACCGAGAAAAATTACTTACAAAAAAAGCCGTGCTACCATTGGGTTGGTAGCACGGCAAAAATTCTACAGGGGTCGCTCGGGAGCAACCGGGGCCTCACTCCGCGTAACGGCGGCGCAGCATCTGCGTGAAGGCCTGCACCTTGTTCTTGCGGCGGCGCTTCTCGCATGGCTTCTCGAAGTAGCGTTTCGCGCGGGTGCCTTTGATGATATTCTCGCGTTCGAGCTTCTTTTTCATGCGGCGCAGCGCACGATCGATAGGCTCATTTTTGCGGATTTTGATTTCGATGGACATGTGGGCGGGCGTGGTGGTGAAAGGAAAAGCCGATCACTAGGCCAACCCACTCGCCGCGCGTCAATGGCTTTTTTCCCTTCTTGCGCGGCGACGCCGTTGCCGTTCCCTAACGTCCCTCCGTGCCGTCCGCCGACCAAAATTTCGTCCACCTCCACGTCCACTCCGACTACAGTCTGCTCGACGGTGCGTGCCGGATAGACCGGCTCATGGACCGCGCCTCTGAGCTGGGCATGAAGGCGCTCGCTCTCACCGACCACGGCAATCTCTACGGCACGATAGAGTTTTACAACCAAGCCAAGGCCAAGGGCATCAAGCCTCTCGTCGGCTGTGAACTCTACCTCGTCGAGACCTCCCGTCTCGAGAAACACGGCCGCTCCGACGAGGACGGCAAGAGCATGTTTCACCTCGGCCTCCTCGCGAAAAACCTCACGGGCTATCAAAATCTGCTCAAGCTGGTCTCCGACGCACACCTCAAGGGGTTTTATTACAAACCCCGCACCGACCTGGAAACACTCGCGAAATACGCCAACGGCCTGATCGGCTTCACCGGCTGCCTCGCGTCCCTCGTCCCCCAACACCTCCTTCACGACCGCTACGAGGAGGCGCGCCAAGCCTGCGGACGCTTCGTCGAGATCTTCGGCCGCGAAAACTACTTCGTCGAAATCCAAGACCATGGCATCCCCGAGCAGCTTAAAATCATTCCCGGGCTCCTGAAGCTGGGCGAGGAGTTCAACCTGAAAGTCATCGCCACCAACGATGTTCACTACGTCCGCAAGCATGACTCCGGCCCTCACGATGCGATGCTCTGCATTCAGACCGGCGCGAAGATCGATGACGAGAAACGTATGCGGTTCACCGGTCAGGAATTCTACCTGAAGTCCCGCGACGAGATGGCGAAGCTCTTCAGCGAGGTGCCCGAGTCCGTGACGAACACCCAACTGGTCGCAGAGATGTGCGATCTCTCCATCCCTTTCCCCAAGGGCAGCGAGCGGTATCCTAAATATCCCCTCACCCCAGAAATCACCGCCCGCACCGATCGCGCCGGCTATCTTCGGGAACTCTGTCTCCTCGGCCTCACCCAGCGCTACGGCTTTGACGCCACCGCCCCGGAGACATTCACCGACCAAGCCCTCGCCAAGACCCTCACCGAGCGCGTCGACTACGAGCTCAGCATCATCGGCAAGACCGGCTTCATCGATTACTTCCTCGTCGTTTGGGATTTCATCGATTGGGCCCGGAAACAAAACATCCCCGTCGGCCCTGGCCGCGGCTCCGGCGCGGGTTGTATCGTCGCCTACCTCCTCGGCATCACCAATCTCGACCCGTTGCGTTTCAAACTGCTCTTCGAGCGATTCCTGAATCCCGAACGCGTTTCTCCGCCCGACTTCGATATCGATTTTTGCATGCGCCGCCGCAGCGAGGTCATCGACTACGTCCGCCAAAAATACGGCAACGACTGCGTCGCCAATATTATCACCTACGGCACGCTGGGCGCGAAGATGGTCATCCGCGACGTCTCGCGCGTCCACAATCTACCTTACGCCGACGCTGACCGGCTCGCGAAGATGATTCCCGACGAGCTCAACATCACGCTCGAATCAGCCCGTGAAAAATCCGAGGAGCTCCGCCAAGAAGTGAGCCGCAATCCGGTCGCCAAACGAATCTTCGACCAAGCGCTCGTCCTCGAAGGCATGGTCCGCAACACCGGTAAACACGCCGCCGGTATCATCATCACCGACCGTCCACTCGACGAATTCGTCCCGCTCACAGAGCAAGAAGGCGACGTCACCGTGCAGTTCGACATGAACGCCGTCGGTAAGCTCGGCCTCCTGAAGATGGACTTCCTCGGCCTCAAGACGCTCACCGTCATCGCCGACGCCGTCGAAAACATCCGCCGTACGGTCGATCCGAAATTCGACATTGAGAAGATTTCCCTCGAGGACGCCCGGACCTTTGCCCTGCTCAACTCGGGTCGCACCACCGGCGTGTTTCAGTTGGAGTCCGGCGGCATGCAAAATCTCTGTCGCCAAATCGGGCTCTCCTCCATCGACGAAATCGTCGCCCTCATTGCGCTCTACCGCCCCGGCCCCATGGAGTGGATTCCCGACTACGTGCGCGGAAAAAAAGATCCGAGCACCGTCACTTACCCTCATAAGCTGCTCGAGCAAGTCTGCCTCGAAACCTACGGCATTATGGTTTACCAAGAGCAGGTCATGGAGGCCGCCAAAGTCATCGCCGGTTACTCCCTCGGCGGCGCCGACATGCTGCGCCGCGCGATGGGTAAAAAGGACGAAAAAGCGATGGCCGCCGAGCGCGTAAAATTCGTCGAGGGCGCCAAACGCGTCAACGGGATCGAAGCCAAAATCGCCGACTCGATCTTCGACATCCTGAATAAATTTGCCGGCTACGGCTTCAACAAATCCCACTCCGCCGCCTACGCGATTCTCAGTTACCAGACCGGTTACCTGAAGGCCAATTTCCCCGTGCAGTTCATGGCCGCCATGCTCAGCTCCGAACTCGGCAACTCCGAAAAAGTCTCCCACTTCGTCGCCGAGTGCGAGGCCATGGGCCTCAAGGTCCTCGGCCCCGATGTAAACGAATCGCGCGATATGTTTACCCCGGTTTTCCGCGGCGCGGCGCCGCGAGCTCAGAGCCCAGAGCTGAGAGCCGAGAGCAAAACCCCGACCGCCGACTCCGCTCCTTCAACTTCAGAGTTCCCACTTCCACCAGCGGATCGCGGCTCCGCCGCCATCCGCTTTGGCCTCGCCGGCGTGAAAGGCGTCGGCGAACTCGCTGCGCAAAAAATCATTGCCGAGCGCGACGCCCACGGTCCCTTCAAAAACTTTGACGACATGGTCGCCCGCGTCGATGGCCGGGCCATCAACAAGCGCGTCCTCGAACATCTCTCGAAGACCGGTGCCTTCGACTTCAGCGGCGCCTCGCGCAAGCAACTCTTCGACGGCATCGACGCTGCCATGTCCGCCGTCGCCTCCAACGCCCGCGACAAAGCCGCCGGCCAAAACACCTTCCTCGACATGCTCGCCGAGGACAAACCCGCCAAGAAATCCGCCGCCCCCACCCCTGTCCGACGCGCCGGTCAAGTCGCCGCCATCGCTGAAGCGACCGATGATTTCACCTCCGCCGAGCGCCTCGTATTCGAAAAAGAACTTCTCGGCTTCTACGTCTCCGGACACCCGATGAACGCCTACGCGGGCCTCGCCGACGCCCTCGATTCGTTCCCCATCGAGGCCCTGCTCCTCCAGCCCGACCGCACCGAATTTCGCCTCGGCGGGATCGTCAGCAATATCGCGAAGCGTCTTTCAAAAAAAGACAATCGCCCCTGGGCCTCCTTCACGCTCGCCACCAAGACGGCCTCGGTCGGACTCAACATGTTCGCCGACGGCTTCGCAAACTACGGCACGCTCCTCACCGAAAACGCCACCATCGTTGTCCTCGGTAATATTATCGTCGGCACCGAAGGCCCGCGCATCAACGTCAAGGAGGCCTCCGCCCTCGATAACTACGTCTCTGCAAACGTCCGCAAGGTCACGTGGCTCCTCCTCCCCTCGCACCCAGAGCTGCCCTCGTTTCTCCGCCTTCTCCGCGACACGCTGAACAAGCAGGGCGGCGACACTCGCGTGGAATTCGGTTTTCTTTTCGAAGACCGGGTTGCCTCCATCGCCGAAGTCAGCGGCGCACTTTCGTGGAAGCTCAACGCCCCTTCATTCCAAGCCCTCCGCGCCCACTCCGCTGTCGCCGGCGTGCAAATTGAGACGAAGCGCCTCGAATTGAAAAACGACCGCAAGTGGTCGAAGCGCCCGTAGTTTTCTTTGTTCGGCCTTGGTTTCGGCGTTGGTTTTCATGTTGCCCCCACCCGCACGCTGACGCGCCCCGCCTCCGTCGCACCGTCACGACCCGTCCGGAAAAATCCCCGATCCCACCGTCCGGAAATCAGCGCGGAAATCCTCACCCACGGAAGGACCAGGAAAAACCCCACCGCCCCGCCCGCAGAAAAACAGCCCTTCGCCAGCTTGCGACCGCCAGAGATTTTGCGCCTGCTCTCACCATGCTCCCGCGCCTCCGCCTCCTCGTCGCCGGTCTCGCGCTCGCCGCACTCGCCCGCGCCGCGGCACCGACCGGCGAGCCCGTCAAACTCGGTTTCTTCATGTCGGTCACTGGCCGCGACGCCTCTTTCGGCGAAGCGGCCCTCCGTGGGTCCCGCCTCGCCGTCGATGATCTCAACGCCGCCGGCGGCATTTTCGGTCGCCCCGTCGAACTCGTCGTTCAGGACAACCGCTCCCTCCCCGGGGAGTCTGCCACCGCCGCCAAGAAACTCATCGCCCGCGACAAAGTGATCGCGCTCATCGGCGAATGCGCCTCGGCCCGCACCTTGGAAGCCGCACCCATCGCCCAAGCCGCCGGCATCCCACTCGTCACGCCGGCCTCGACCCATCCCAAAGTGACCGCCGTCGGCGACTGCATTTTCCGCGTCTGTTTCGCCGATCCCTTTCAAGGCGCCGTGCTCGCCACCTACGCGTGGAGAAACCTCGGTCTCCGCCGCGCCGCGCTCCTGATCGATTCGACGGCCCCCTACTCTGTCGGCCTCGCCGACGTCTTCGCCAAGACTTTCACGGCCCTCGGCGGCGCAATCGTCGCCTCGCAAAAATACAGCGGCGACGCCAAGGATTTCCGCGCCCAGCTCACGGCCATTCGGTCCACCCAAGCCGACACTCTTTTTCTTCCCGGATACTATGTCGCCGCCGGCCTCGTCGCCCAGCAAGCTCGCGAACTCGGCCTGCGCTCCACCTTGCTCGGCGGCGACGGCTTTGAGGCCCCTCAGCTCATCGAAATCGGAGGCGCCGCCCTCGAGGGCACCGTCTACTCGACCCACTACTCCGCCGAGAGCAACGCTCCCGCCTCACGCCGCTTCGTCACGGCCTACCAGGCCCGCTTTGGTTCCGTACCCGTCGGCCTCGCCGCGCTCAGCTACGACTCCGTGCAACTCATCGCCGACGCCGCCCGACGCGCCGGCAGCACCGAGCGCGGCGCCCTCAAAAAAGCACTCGCCGCCACTCGCGATTTCCCCGGCATCACCGGCCGCACCACCCTCGACGAGCACCGCGACGCCATCAAAGACGCCGCCATCATGATGGTGCGCGGGGGCCAGTGCGTCTTAGTCGATTCGATCCGTCCCTAAAGGCCAAGCCCGCGGGCCGCGTCTGAGCCGATGAACGAGACGCGACCTTTCAGTCAGGAATCTTGGATGCCGTTTATCCCGCCCGTGCCTCCAGCAGAGCGATGAGAAAAATCCTCCCCAGACTGCGAGCACCGACTCCACGACCTACCGCGAAGCAGGTCGTTTCGGGGTCGCCCCACTGGCTTTCGCCGGCTCCTTGAGCCGAATCCCGCTCTTTTCGATCACGATTCGCTCCGCCTTGAACAACACGCCGATCGCCTGCTTAAACGCTTTTTTACTCACCCCGAACGCCGCCCGAATATCCTCCGGCGGGCTGTTGTCGTGGAGGGGTAAGCGTCCACCAGCACTCGCCCTCAGCGTTTCCACAATTTTATCCGTGACCGGCACGATGCGCTGGTAACCCACGCGCACGCGGTCCAGCGCCAGGTCGAGCTTGCCGTCCGGGCGCACCAGCCGGACGAACCCGTCCAGCGACTGCCCAATCGTGAGCGGCCCCGGCAAATCTCCATGATAGAGCAGACCGCGATGCGTATGGTTCACCGCCGCGTTGTAGCCGAGCGGGGATTCTCCGATCACGAGGATCTTCACGGCTTGTCCCTCCGCATACGCCGGCACCGTCAGATTGAGATACCGATTGAGCCGCGCACTCGCGATGATGCGATCCGTTCTTTGATCCAGCGCTACCTGCACCACGAGCCAGTCGCCCTCCCTCAGCGGTGCCGACTGCTCACGGATCGGCAGCAACAGGTCCTTTTCCAATCCCCAATCGAGAAACACCCCGATTCGCGGGTTCACGCTCACCACTCGCAGAAACGCAAACTCACCCACGGTCGCATAAGGAGCCTCGGTCGTCGCGACCAACCGGTCCTCGGAGTCGCGATAGACGAACACGTCAACGCGCGCTCCGACGAGCGGAAGTTTCGCCAGATAACGCCCGGGCAACAAAATCTCCCCGTGGGATCCACCATCGAGGTAATATCCCGGAGTCGCCTGGCGCACAAAAGGGAGTGAGTTGCGTTTACCGATAAGAGCCATGTGTTCGCGAAAGGTGCCGGCGATTGCCGATGATGGGGAGGTAATTCGCAATCTCGCCGACGGAAGCTCCACGCGGAGAAAATAAAACCCGACGATATCACCGAGGGTCCGCCACCGCCTGAACGTTGAACCTAGTCAAAAAAAGAGCCCGCCGTATACCCCTATACGGCGGGCATTACTTTCTTATTTACCCCCTCCTCCGCTAAGCGGAGGAGTTGAGGGAAACCATGTTTTCTGTTTCGGAATGCACAATCACAGAGTTGTCCTTCACGCTGGGCAGTAGCCGCGCACTCGACCAGTATTAGGCCGGCCAGCTTTCCACGTCCTCCGGCGATTTTTTTTGCGCCGCCATCCCGCCAATTCTCCGCCCTTCGCGCCGATCGCTGATTCCAAGAACCGCCCCGCCGCAACAGGCGCGGCTGGACTCACCCCCCGAAACCCTCGACTCTCTCGTCCTCCTCACCCCCATGAAATTCCTCCTCACGCTCGTCCTCGCGGCCCAAGTCTCCCTCGTGTTCGCGGCCAACTCGCCGGCCCCACGTCCGAACATCGTCTTCATCTTCTCAGACGATCACGCGCAACACGCCATCAGCGCCTACGGTTCAAAGGTGAACCGGACACCCCACCTGGACCGCCTCGGCGCCGCCGGCATCCGCTTTAACCACGCCTTCGTCACCAACTCCATTTGCACCCCGAGCCGCGCCGTCGTCCTCACCGGAAAATACTCCCACGCCAACGGCACCCCCGTCTTCAACGTCTTCGATGGTGCCCAGCCCACCGTCGCGAAAATGCTCCAAGCCTCCGGCTACCACACCGGCATGATCGGCAAATGGCACCTCGGCAGCGACCCCACCGGCTTCGACCGCTGGGTGATTCTCCCCGGCCAAGGCGTTTACTTCGATCCCGATTTCATCACGCCGCACGGTCGCGTCAGCCTCAAGGGACACGTCAGCCAAATCACCACCCAGCTCGGCATCCAGTTTATCGATACGCGCCCGACAGATAAACCGTTCTTCCTGATGCTCCACCAAAAAGCTCCGCACCGCGCCTGGGAGCCCGACGCCAAAAACAAAGCCCTCTTTAAAGACAAAGTCATCCCTGAGCCCGCCACCCTCTGGGACGACTACGCGACCCGACCCGCCGCTCTCCCCGCTAACCAGCAAACCGTCGCCCGCGATCTCACCCGCCGCGACCTGAAACTCGAGCCACCCGCCGACCTCGCCCCCGGGCCCGCCCGCCAACAGTGGCTCAACGCCAAACCGATGGAGCTCGAAATCACGCAGACCGACGGCACCAAAAAACTTCTCACCGGCAAAGACCTCGTCCGCTGGAAATACCAACGCTACATGCAGGACTACCTCGCCTGCGTGCAGGGCGTCGACGACAGCGTCGGCGAAGTCCTCGACTACCTCGACCGCACCGGCCTCGCGAAAAACACCATCGTAATCTACAGCTCCGACAACGGTTGGTATCTCGGCGACCTCGGCCTCTACGACAAACGCTTCATGTATGAGCCCGGGTTCCACATCCCGCTCCTCGCGCGCGGCCCCGGCATCAAGCCCGGCGCCGTCACCGACCTCTTCGCCCTCAACGCCGACTTCGCCCCCACCTTCCTCGATCTCGCCGGCGTGAAAATCCCCGCCGATATGCACGGCCGCTCCCTCGCCCCGATTTTGCGCGGCGAAAAACCCACCGGCTGGCGCGACTCTGTTTATTACCGCTACTACCACGACCCCGGCCACCACAACACTCGCGCCCACTACGGCGTCCGCACGGCGACCCACAAACTCATCCACTATTGGAAAACGGACGCTTGGGAGCTCTTCGACCTCGTCAAAGATCCGACCGAGCAGAAGAACCTCATCACTGATCCGAACCAAACCGCGACCATCGCCAAACTAAAAACCGAAATCGTCCGGCTCCAAAAAGAACTCGGTGACACCGGCCAATTCGCCAACGAAATCCCCCGCGACGGCGTCGACGCCCCGAACAACGCCCCAAAACTCGGCGTGAAATCCGTCCCAGAAGCCATCGCCGCCGCGAAGCCGTAGGCCGCCATCCGCCCACACTCCCCTCTCACCCGTAGCCCGCAGCCCGCTTCGTGAGCAGCGGGACCAACCGCTGTCTGCCGCCTCGCCAGGGCGATTGCGTTTGGCTCGGGGAGATGACGCACTTGCATCGATCTGCTATCCGGCCTACCGTTTGACCATCGATATGGAAACCGTCACACTATCCCCCAAGTTTCAGGTCGTCATCCCCCAGGCTGTCCGTGAGGCGCTGCGGCTCACCGGTGGCGAAAAACTGCGCGTCATCTCGTATGCCGACCGCGTTGAGTTCATCCCCGTGCGTCCGATGAAGCAGATGCGCGGTTACCTCCGCGGGATGGACACCACGCTCACCAGAGATCCGGATCGCCTGTGAGTATCATGAACGTCGTCGATTCCTCCGGGTGGCTGGAATATTTCACCGACGGCAAGACCGCCGCCTTCTTCGCGCCCGCGATCGAAGACACGGAAAAACTCCTCGTGCCCGTCATCACGATCTATGAAGTTTTCAAAAAAGTTCTCCGGGAACGCGGTGAAAACGCAGCCCTCCAGATCGCTGCCATGATGCAGAGCGGCCAGGTGATCGCCTTGGACTCGACGCTCGCCCTCGACGCCGCGCGCCACCCGCTCCCACTCGCCGGCAGCATCATCTACGCTACGGCGCTGCGCCACGGGGCCATCCTGTGGACCCAAGACGAACACTTCAAAGATCTTCCCCAGGTGAAGTATTCGGCCAAACGGTCTCCGACCTCACGTTAGCGGGGGTGTCGTCACCCGAGCGCTCAAGAACAGCGACGCTCGACACCCGCCGTGATTGTGGCGTCCAGCGACAGCGCCGTCGAAGTATCTGCCCCAAGGGAATTGCCCCGATCCCCTCACCCGCGCCCCCTCTCACCCGTAGCCCGCTTCGTGAGCAGCGGGACCGAAAAAACTCGGCGTGAAGTCCGTCCGAGAAGCCATCGCCGCCGCGAAGCCGTAGGCCACGAACTCGCTGGCACTCCCTCCGCCGTAGCCGCGAGCGTGAGCGAGCGGATTATCCACCGCTCCCCTCGCTCCCGCTCTCAACTCTCAGCTCCCTCTCCCCGCCCCCGCCCGTTCCCAAGCTTGCGCCCTCGCGCGCCGCGCGTTCCCCTCCGTCCCACCCATGCTCACCGGCGACATCCGCAGTAAAATCGACTCCCTCTGGAACGTCTTCTGGACCGGCGGCATTTCCAATCCCCTCGAAGTCATCGAGCAAATCACCTAACTGCTCTTCCTGCGGCGCCTCGACGATCTCCACACGCTCGAGGAAAATAAAGCCGCCCGTCTCAAACTCAAAAAACTCGAGCGCCGCATCTTCCCCGAAGGCAAAGACGACATCGGCAAGGGCGGCGGACGCTCCTACGAGGATTGCCGCTGGTCGCGCTTCCGCCACTTCGAGGCCAAGGAGATGTTCAACGTCGTCAACGACCACGTCTTCCCCTTTCTCCGCACGCTCGGCGGCGATGGCTCCACCTACGCGCACCACATGAAGGATGCGCGCTTCACCATCCCCACGCCCGCCCTCCTCGCCAAAGTCGTCGACCTGATTTCGCAGGCGCCCATGGAGGACCGCGACACCAAGGGCGACCTCTACGAATACATGCTCGGCAAGATCGCCAGCGCCGGCGCCAACGGCCAGTTCCGCACCCCGTGCCACATCATCCAGCTGATGGTCGAGCTCGTGCGCCCCGTGCCCACCGATGTCATGTGCGATCCCGCCAGCGGCACCTGCGGCTTCCCCGTCGCCGTCGGCGAATACCTCCGCCGCCGCCATCCGGAGATTTTCCGCGACGCGAAACTCAAGGCCCACTTCCACCGCGACCTCTTCCACGCCTTCGATTTCGACAACACCATGCTCCGCATCGGCAGCATGAACCTCCTCCTCCACGGCGTGGAGCAGCCCGACATCCGCTACCGCGATTCCCTCGCCCAGGACCACGCCGACGAAGCCGGCAAATACTCCCTCATCCTCGCCAACTCCCCCTTCGCCGGCTCCCTCGACTACGAGACCTGCGCCAAAGATCTGCTCGCCGTCGTGAAGACCAAGAAGACCGAGCTCCTCTTCCTCGCCCTCTTTCTGCGCATGCTCCAGACCGGCGGCCGCGCCGCCATCATCGTGCCCGACGGCGTGCTCTTCGGCTCCTCCACCGCGCACCGCACCCTCCGGAAAATCCTCGTCGAAGACCAGAAACTCGACGCCGTGATCTCGCTCCCCGGCGGCGTCTTCAAACCCTACGCCGGCGTCTCCACCGCGATCTTGCTCTTCACCAAGACGGAGTCCGGCGGCACCGACCACGTGTGGTTTTACGACGTGGAGGCCGACGGCTGGAGCCTCGACGACAAACGCACCCCGCTCCTCCCCGAAGAACGCCTCGGCGCCCTCCCCGCCACCCCGCTCACCCCCGCCGAGCACGCGAAAAACAACCTCCCCGACCTCCTCGCCCGTTGGGATTCACTCCATCCCTTAAACTTAAACTCCCCACTTAAACGCGAGTCGCTGGAGGCGGCTCGTCCGCGAACCGCCCAATCCTTCTGCGTCCCCAAAGCCGACCTCGTCGCGCAAAACTACGACCTTTCGCTCAACCGCTACAAAGAAGTCGTCCACGCCGAATTCGCCCACCGCCCGCCGGGCGAAATTCTCGCCGCCCTCGGCGGACTGGAAAAAGAAATCACCCGTGAAATGCGCGAGCTGGAAACCATGCTCGCAAAACCACCGCCACGAACTAGTTTCCCTCTATGAAATTACTCGCACGAATCACCTTCGAACCCGGCAAATGTGGCGGACGCCCGTGCATCCGTGGCACCCGCTTCCGCGTGATGGATTTGCTCGAGCTGCTCGCCGCGGGTGCCTCGCACGAGGAAATCCTGCGCGACTACTCCTTTCTTGAAGCGGAGGACATCCGCGCCGCGCTGCTTTACTCCGCCCGGCAAGCCGATCACGTCGTCCTCGTGGGCGGATGAAGTTCATCGTGGATAATCAGCTTCCCGCTGCGCTCGCCCGCTGGCTCTCTGCGCGCGGCGAAGATGCCGTGCACGTCCTCGACCTCGCGCTCGACCACCACCCCGATGCGGACATCTGGGCTCGCGCCTCCGCCGAAGGGTGCATCGTCGTGTCCAAGGACGAAGATTTTTTCCACCTCGCAAATCGCGAGGGCGACACCGGGCGGCTGTTGTGGGTGCGCATGGGCAATTGCCGCACGGCGGCGTTGCTCGCGCGGTTCGAAAGCGCTTGGCCGGGCATCGAGCAATCCTTCGCCTCCGGCCATCGCATCGTCCTCCTGCCATGAGCGTCGCCCCCGCCGAAATCCTCAAAGCCCTCGGCCAACTGGAGGCGGAGATTCAGCAGGGCATGAAGGAGCTGGAGGGGATG
>CAMCHO010000121.1 GCA_945874455.1 Opitutus sp. GAS368
AAAAATCTCCGCGCACTGGTTGCGTCGCTCAAGCAGACCGGAGCGAAACTCATTTTTGCCACGACCACGCCGGTCCCCGCTGGTTCGGCCGGACGCGTTGAGCACAGCGAGATCCCCTACAATGTGGCCGCGATCCGCGTGATGAAAGAAAACGGCGTCGCGGTGGACGATCTGCACGCCTTTGTCGTCGCGCGGCAGGACAAGATTCAGCTTCCGAAAAATGTCCACTTCACGAACGACGGCTCCGCGCAGCTCGCCGATGCCGTGGTGGCGAGTATCGCGCCGTTGTTGCCGGCGGCGAAGGCGAAGTGAGTGGCACGGGCTTTCCAGCCCGTGATGGCGAGCGGACGGACATGGGCTGGAAAGCCCATGCCAGTGCGGACGCCTCACGTCATGATGCCGAGCGGAGCGGTCTTTTCCCAACGACCGCGCGTGAAATCAGGCACGTCGACGGACTGGCTGCGGTGCGCGACGGACCACTCGGTCAGCGGAATCAACACCGACCAACTGGTGCCATCGTAGACGTCTTGGTCGAGCGGTTCGCCTTGGCGCAGGCACGTGATGACGCGCCAGAGCATAATAAAATCCATGCCGCCATGGCCGCCATTAGCCGTGGCGAGATCACCGATTTTTTTCCAGAGCGGGTGTTCGTATTTCTTAAACAGGGTTTCGAGCGTAGCGCCTTCGGTCCACGCGTGGGTGCTCTTCGTCTCGCCCTCGATCACGAGTCGGCCCGGATAGCTCGCGAACGTCCCCTTGGTGCCCTGGATGAGATTGAGGCGAGAGTACGGGCGCGGGGAGGTTTCGTCCCATTGCATCATGAGCGAACGGCCGCGCACGGTCTTGATGATGGAGGTATTGATGTCGCCGCCGACCCAGCTCGTGAGCTCGGTGTTCCAGCGATGATTCGCGGGAAATTTGGCCTTGGCGTAAAGCTCGCGGCCGCGAGCCGGCGATGAGACCGAAGACAGGTAATCGAAACGGTCGCCGCGGTTGATGCCGAGATATTGGGCGACGGGGCCGATGCCGTGGGTGGGGTAGAGGTTGCCGTTGCGTTTCGCGTAGTGCGGCGTGCGCCACGAGCCGGTGCCGTGTTCGACGTTGTTCATCTGCGAACGCAGCTCGTGGATGTAGGCGCCCTCGGCGTGCAGGAGTTCACCGAGTACGCCGAGGCGGCAGAGATTGAGGCAGAGCAGCTCTTCGCGGCCGTAGCAGGTGTTTTCGAGCATCATGCAGTGGCGCTGTGTCTTCTCGGCGGTGTCCACCAGCTGCCAGTTTTCTTCGACGGTGAGCGCGATCGGCACCTCGATGAAAACGTGTTTGCCCGCGAGCATGGTCGCGACGCCCATCGGCGCATGGAGTTCCCATGGCGTGACGACAAAGACGATGTCGAGGTCCTTGCGCTCGAGCATCCGCTTCCAGTCTTGGTCGTCTTTGCCGTAAGAGGCGGGCACCGGGCGCTTGGCTTTTTCGACGCGGGCGAAGGCCTTCGCGAGGGTGGGCGCGTGATTGTCGCAGAGGGCGACGATCTCGACGCCGTCGAGTGTGAGCAACGTGCCCAGATGGCCGCCGCCACGCGCGCCGAGCCCGATGATGCCGACGCGTACGCGGTCCATCGCGGGAGCGCGCAGGCCGACGGCTCCGGCGCTCGGTGCGGGTGTGCTGGCGCTGCGGGAGGAGGCGGTGAGGGCGAGGCCGGCGCCGACGCCGGCGACGGTGCGGAGGAAATCTCGGCGAGTATTGGGAGTGTTCATGGGGAGGGAGCGAAGAGAGCGGTGCGCTGGCCCGGCGTCGAGCGCGGAAGGCGGCTTGCGAACGGCGCGATTTCGCGTGCCCTCTATGCCGTGGCGTTCGCAAACCCAACTCTTCGGGTGTTTTTCCTGGGACTGGCCGCCGGTCTGCTCGCGTGGCCGCTCTCGGCCGTGGAACCGCCCGTCGCGGCTCAGGCCATGGCGCTGGCGCGCGAAGCGGCGACGGCAGCCGACGCGGACGACAAGGCGGGATATCTGGCGAAGATGGAAGGAGCGGTGGCGTTGCGACCGGATTTTCCGCGCATGCTCGTGAATCTCGCGGCGGCGCAGCTCGCCAATGCTCGCGCGGATGACGCGATCGCGACTCTGGAGAAACTCGCGGCGCTGGGCGCGCATTCGCCCGTGGAGAAATCGGCGGAGTTTGGGGCGCTGCGCGGACAGAAAGAATTTTCGGCCATCGTAAAAAAACTCGCGGCGAATCTGTATCCCAAGGGCGACGGCGCGATCGCGTTTTCGTTGCCGAGCATGACTGGAGTGATTGAAGGCATCGCGTGGCGCGAGACGACCGGCGAGTTTTTTTTCGGCGATGCGCACAATCGGTGCGTGTGGGTGCGCGCGGGGGCGACGAAGGATGGCAAGCGCGGAGACCGCGGAGTGCGCCGCTTCACTCCGGAAGGCGAAGATCTGTGGGGCGTGCTGGGTCTCGCGGTCGATGAAGTGAATGGCGTGCTGTGGGCGGCGACTTCGGCGGTGCCGGCGATGAGTGGCTTCGCGCAGCCTATGGATGGCACGGCGGGGCTCGCGGAGATCGACCTCGCGACGGGTGCGGTGCGGCGGGTGATCCCAGTCGCCCGCCGGCCCGGAGATCAACAGTCGCACGTCCTCGGCGACCTCGCGCTCGGTCCCGACGGCAGCGTGTATTTGCCGGACAGCGGCGGGCCGACCGTGTGGCGGCTCGCGCCGGGGGCCAACGCGCTGGAGGCTTGGGTGGAGAGCGCGGAATTTTTGTCGCTGCAAGGCGTGGTGGTGGCTGCGGAGGCCGGCGCGTTGTTCGTCGCCGATCACGCCAACGGCTTGCTCCGTGTCGACCTCGGTTCGCGTGAAGTGCGGCGGCTGGAATCGCCGGAGAACACAACGTTGATTGGGATCGATGGACTCGTGCGGGCTCCGAACGGCGACTTGATCGCGGTGCAGAATGGCCTGCGACCGAATCGCGTGCTGCGGATCGCACTCGGCGGCGGTGGCGACACGGTGATGCGCGTGACGGTGCTGGAAGCGGCGCATCTGACCATGGCGGCACCGGCCCTCGGTTGTGTCGCGAGTGGCGGACAATTTTTCTTTGTGGGCAATGCGGGTTGGACGCGCTTCGACGAGGCCGGGGCCGGGCCGACCGCGCCGCGGCCGGTCCCGGTTTTTCGGACGAAGCTGTGAAGGTTCGGATTGGTGACGAGGCTCTCGTCCGCTGGCAGCTCTGCGTGACGCTACGGTTTGAGGCGCCAATACCGGTGGGTTATCCCGGCGGATTACCGCTTTGTTGGGTGCGAGTCGGGCGTGTGCAGCGAGGCGCGGACGGTGGCCTTGAAGGCAGTGTAATCCAAAGTGATTTTACGCGATTTAGCGTCCGGCCCGCGGGTGTGAAGTTTCTCTTCGAGTCGCGCGATGCGTTCACGCGTTGCGGGATGGGTGCTGACGATTTCGAGCGCTTTGGCCACGCCGCCCATCGGCATTTTTTCCAGCCCCTTCTTCTCTTCGCGCTCCATCGTTTCGAAAAATGAAACCATGCCGGCGGGGTCAATTCCGCCGCTGACGAGGTAATCCCAACCGACGTTATCCGCTTCGCGCTCGAAATCGCGCGTGAACTTCCGGTCGAGCAAGAAGGCACTGTTGTCGGCGAGTACCGCGAGGAGACCGCTGGCGTCGCCGACGACGGCGGAGAGCGCGAGGTAGAGACCGGCGGAGGCGATGATGTTGCGGATGCCGTGGCGACCGGTCACGTGGGCGATCTCGTGCGCGAGCACGCCGGCGACTTCTTCGGCGCGGTCGGCGGCGAGCAACAAACCAGTGTGCAGCACGACGTGTCCGCCCGGCATCGCAAAGGCGTTGAGCGCCGGGTCCTCGATAACGTGAAAGGTGAAGGGATAGCGGCGGTCCGAAATTCCGGCGAGTAACGGGTCGGTGATTTGCTTCAGCTGCGCGTCGATCTCGGCGTTTTTGACGACCTTCTTGGAGGTCATCATTTGCTCGAAGAGTCTGTCGCCCGCCGAGATTTCGAATGACACCGGCACGGCGTCGGCGGCCATTTTGACGAACCACGAGCGCGACAGTACGAGCGCGACGAGCGCGAGGACGAGCGCGCCGGCGACTGAGAGCAGCCGGGCGGTGCCGACGCGCTTTCTGGTGCGGATCTGCGCGCGTTGTGCGGCGAGTGGCGGCGTCCCGAGGATCACGGGATGATCGAGAATCGCGTGGTCCGCCGTGTGCACGGTGGTCTGCGGCAACGACGGGTGGGTGAAAAAAATGAGCCCATCGTTCGCGCCGCCGAGGGCGAGTTGTAAACCGGTGAGCGGCAGCACGACCTCACCGGCCTCCGATGCGAAGCGCAGCTGAGCGCCGGAGAAGTGGATGGTGCCCGAGGCGCGACCATTGCTAAGGGTCGGCTGAAAAGCCCCGCCTGCAAAGAGGCGGTCGTGCGACGTGAGAGCGGCGGAGTTCAAGGTCGGCGAAGATAGGGGTGGCGTTCGGGGCGACCAGCCGAAAGGGAAGGGTGGTGCGGTTTGGTCATGGCAGTTGGGTTAAATACCCTTTTTGTCGTAGTTTCTTACGATGCTCTCCCGACCTCTTCCCGGCTCCAGCGGTGACGTGCTCACCACGCTGCCCTCGGCCTATCTACCCCACGCAGCCACCGGGCTGCTGCATCTTCCGCGCTTCATCGCGAAGTGCCGCTACGTGAAGCAGCACGGTTCGCTGCCGCCGAGCTACGCAAAAAACTACAAGCGCGGCTGCGATCGGTTTTTGAGCCAACATCTCGGGATCGAGCCGACGGCGGTGGAAAAAATCGTCTTTGAGTCGGCGAGCGACGAGGAGATCGACGCGAAGTTGCGGTTGATTCTCCCCGCCGACGTGCGGGCGGCGCATTGGAATCGCCGCTACGTGCAGATGGGCATGACGGTGGCGGGTCGGGAATTCATGGCGACGGCGCTCACGGCGATGGGGTGCGCGGATCGTTTCGAGGAAATCAAGAGTGTCCCCGATCTGATGGAATTTGACGAGCGGCGGATCGAGTAACCGACGAGGTGAGGAGCCCGGCAGGAGACGTCGCGAAATCGGCCTCGTGACCTCGTCCGCTACGTTCTGCAACTTACGCGAGCGACCACGGCGAGCGCATGGCTCGCGTGCGGAGGCGGTTCGCGACGTCGTCGTTGACGAAGGCTTCGTTCACGGGGTCCCACTGTAATTTGCGGCCGAGCACCATGCCGATTTGGCCGAGGTTGCAGACCGTGGTCGTGCGGTGGCCGAGGCCGACATCGGCGATCGGGCGTTGCCGGGAGCGCACGCAGGCAAAGAAATTGTCGTGGTGATTATTACTCAGCTCGAGCTGCACTTTTTTATTTGGTGCCTGCATTTCGCGGAGCAAATTGTTGTCGGAGGCGCTCATCTTATCGCGGGCGATGTCGAGCCAGCCGCGTTCGCCGACGAAGCGGGCGGTGCCGCCACCCTCGAAGCGCGTGCGGCAGTGCATCGGGACGCCGTTGGCGTAGCGGACCGTGAAGTTGACGTTGGTGCAGTTTGTGAAGAGGCCGGAGCTCGGGAACTCGCCGTGGCCTTCGACCGAGACGGGGCCGCTGTCGTCCATGCCGAGCGCCCACTGGCCGATATCGAGGTAGTGCGCGCCCCAGTTGGTGACTTGGCCGTAGGCGCTTTCGGAGATGAAGCGAAAGTTGTAGTGGCAGCCCTTGGAGTTGTAGGGACGCCACGGGGCGGGTCCGAGCCACATCTCCCAATCGAGGTTGGCTGGCACGGGTTCCGGCTGCCACGTGGCACCGCAGTGACGGTTGTTGGGCGGAATAAAACAGTCGATGCGCTCGAGTTTGCCGAGGCCGTTGTTGCGCACGAATTCGGCGACGTCGTGGAACCGCTTCATCGAGCGGTGCTGCGTGCCATGCTGCGCGACGCGGTTGTATTTGCGCGCGGTGTCGACGAGCGCGCGGCCCTCGGCGATGGTGAGGGTGAGGGGCTTTTCGACGTAGACGTCCTTGCCGTTGCGCATCGCGTCGATCGCGATGAGCGCGTGCCAGTGGTCGGGCGTGCAAATGAACACGACGTCGATATCAGTGCGGCGGTTGAGCTCGCGGAAATCGCCGTAGGTTTTGCAGTCGGCGTTGCCGTATTCCTTGTTGACGCGGGCGGCGGCGGAATCGCGGCGGGCGCGATCCACATCGCACACGGCGAGCACGCGGATGGTTTCGGGCGAGCCGAGCAAGGGGCCGTAGTGGCCATCGGCGATGTTGCCGCAGCCGACGATGCCGACGGTGATTTTCTTGCTCGGGGCGTTTTGGCCGCGGAGGCCGGAGGGCAAAATGAGCGGGGCAGCGACGACGGCAGTGGTGACGGCCGAATGTTGAAGGAATTGGCGGCGAGTGAGAGGCAGCGGGGAGTTCATGGCGCGTCAGGCTTTGGAGTGGGAGAGGCGTTCGAGGGCGCGGGTGGCGGCTTCGCGCACGATGGCGGGTTCGGCGGAGGCGTCTTTCAAGGCGGCGAGGGCGGAGGTGGCGGCTTTATCGCCGCGGACGCCGATGCTGCCGATGAGGCCCGCTTTGGCGGTGCCGGTAAGCGCGCCGAGGGCGTCGCGAAACGCGGTGTCGGCTTCGAGGCCGACGATGCGTTCGAGGGCGTAGCGAGCGGAATCGGCGGTCTTGTCAGCGCGGAGGAGAGGAGCGAGTGCGGGCACGCTCTTGGCCGAAGCGACCATCGCGAGCATCTGACAAATGAAAGCGAGACCGGCATCCGTGCGGCCGGAGGCGGCGAGGGCCTTGAGCAATTTTTCCTCGACGCGTTCACGGCCCTCGGGGGGTGTCGCGATCACCTGCTCACGGACGGACCACGCGAAACTGCGATCGGCGCCGTATTCGAGACGGGCGCATTCGTCCCATGGGTCGGGGGTGTTGCCGGCGTTCGAATAACGGTCGGCGGGATTGGCTGAAACGATTTTCTTGGGTTTGGCCGCGGGCGCGGCGGGCGCATTTTCTACATTCATGGTCGGGTACGTGGAATGGGAATGCGAAACGACCGGAAAGCAAGCGGAGGCAGGCTCGCAAAGGTAATTACCGCCGCCGGGCGCACATGAGCGCAAGGCGTAGGCTCTAATCGCCCGCCGAATTGATCGGCGAGGCGACAGCGGGGGGTTGCGCCGGCGCGCGGGATCATTTTTCCTCTGCGCATGATCAAGGGCCAGAAAGTCGTCTGCATTAACGATACGTTCACTCCCACCATCCGTGCGCTCTACCAACAGCTTCCGGTGAAGGGTAATACTTACAGGATTCGCGAAGTGTTTCTCGGTCGGGAAAAAATCGTGAAGGGTGGCGATTCGGCGACCGTCGGCCTCTTGCTCTATGAATTAAGAAATCCCGCCGACCCCTTTCACCAAGCAAAGCAAGAGCTGGGTTTTTCGTCGGAGCGATTCGCGCCGTTGGCGGAACACCCGCCGGAGAAAGCCAAGGTCGAGGAAGAGGTTTACGATGGGGCTTGGATGCCCGCGTGAGTGCTCGCTGAGTCGAGCAGTCCTGGGGCGGCAGCAGTGGTCGCTTGAAACAACGCCGCCGCCCGCCCGTCTTGCGGTCACATGAACCTTTCCTGGCTGTGGCGTGTTCTTCGGTTGGTCGCGGCGGCGGGTTGGTTGGCTGCGCACGGTGGTTCGTTGGCGGCTCAGGACGTCAGCAAAGACAAACCCATCGAGCTGCCGACGTATACTGTGACGGACTCGCGCGAGTTGCCGCCGCCGGAACCGTGGCTTTACGGGCGCATTCCGGGGTTTGAAGTGCTGTCGAACGCGTCGGAGAAATCGACGAAGCGGCTGGTGGGAGACTTTCAGCGGTTTTTCCTGGCGCTGAGTTTGGTCTGGCCGGGCGTGCAGCAAAAAACCGCCGTCCCAACATCGTTGATTATCTGCGGCCGGGGGGCGAAGTTCGACGCATTCATCCCGACGGGGCAGCAACGGCCCAATCGCGCCATGGCCAGTCTCACGCTGCGGGCCGCGGAGCAATCGGCCATCGTGATTGATTTTCAAACGAAGGTGCTGAACCTGAGCACGTCCGAAGGCGCGACGGCAGCAGCAAGCACCGCGGCCGCCGCCGGCGAGGACGGAGTGAGTTTAGGCGGGAGCGATCCGGGCTTGCAAGTGGACGCCTACCGCCAGCTCTACCGTGAATACATTCGTTTCCTGTTGGGCGGAGTGGAGCCGCGCGGGCCCGCGTGGTTCGAGGAGGGCGTCGCCCAGATTTTCATGGCAATGGAAGTGACCAACACGACGATCATCGTCGGCAAAGTCGAAAATCCGAACACGATCTCGGCTGAGCAGGGAGCGCTCAACGATGCCGGCATCAGCGGCACGGCGCCGGCGGAGGATCGTGATTTCAACGCGGCGTTGGCGAAGCGCCGGTTGCTCGGCATGGATGAATTATTTGCGGTGGCGCACGACGCTCCGGAGGCCAACAACGCGCTCGGCGGCACCTGGGCGAAGCAGGCGTACGCGTTTGTACACTGGGGCCTCTATGGCGATCAGGGGAAACACCAGAAGGCCTTTATCACATTTCTCCGGCGACTTGATCGCGAGCCCGCCACGGAGGCGCTCTTTCAAGAGTGCTTCAAGCAAAGCTACCAGGACATGCTGTTTACGATCCGCGGCTATGTGGAGTTTACGAACTACAAGATCGCCGGCGTGCAAGCCGGCAAAGGCGAGAAACTTCCCACGCCCCCGCCGTTCGAGCTGCGTGAGGCCACCGAGGCCGAGGTCGGTCGGATCAAGGGCGACGCGTTGCGCTTGGCCGGCCACGTCGCGGCCGCGCGCACGGCGATGACGACGCCTTACATCCGCGGCGAACGTGATCCGCAACTCCTCGCTGCGATCGGTCTGCTCGAACGCGCCGCGAACGATGACGGACGGGCGCGGAAATTTCTCGAAGCCGCCGCGCAAGCCAAGGCGGCGCGCCCGCGGGCTTATCTGGAGCTGGCCAAAATGCGTTTTGCCGAGGCTGCCTCGAAACCCGCCGAGACGCAGGCGCGCTTCAGTGCGGAGCAGACCGTGGCGGTGCTCACCCCGCTCTTCACCGCGCGCACCCAGACGCCGCCTCTGGCTGAAGTCTACGAACTCATCGCCGAGGCGTGGGCGCGGAGTATCATCACCCCGGGTACAGACCATCTTGGCGTGCTCGACGAGGGCGTGCGGTTTTTCCCGCGCACGACCGCCTTGGTTTACGCGACTGCTGTGCAGAAAGTTCGGGTCGGACTCGTGGCGGACGCCCGTTCGCTCATTGCCCTCGGGCTGCGCGTCGCGACGGAGGCCGAGACGCGGCGTAAATTTGAAACCTTGCAGGCGAGTCTGCCGGCCGCGAAGTAGCGACGGGCGCGCGCGCTCGCACCAGCGTGCCGATCAAAGCGCAGGAGGACTTGAGCGTT
This sequence comes from Opitutus sp. GAS368, assembly GCA_945874455.1. Lineage (GTDB taxonomy): Bacteria > Verrucomicrobiota > Verrucomicrobiia > Opitutales > Opitutaceae > GAS368. Next base: position 9,423 of record CAMCHO010000121.1, read on the forward strand.
CTTGGCGAGAGCGGGCCGCGGAAGCTCCCCCGCGAATGACGGTAAATATACCGCGGACAAGACTACGACCTAGCGTCACGCTGCCCCAAAAAATCCGGGCACGTGGCACCGCAGTTGTGTTCGCGGCGTTGACTCCGCCGGACCGCTTGGCGACGTTTTCGGTCTTCCCTCCATGAAAAAAATCCTTCGCTTGCTTTCGATCTCCACCCTTTTCGCCGCGCTCTTGCCCGCGCTGCCCGCAGCGGACAGTGGCCCGGTGGCCGAACTTCGCATCTACACCGCTACGCCCGGCAACAATGACAAAGTCCTCGCGCGTTTCCGTGATCACACGATGAAACTTTTCGAGAAACACGGCATGCGTAACTTGGGCTACGCGGTGCCGATGGACGAAAAAGACGGCGCCGGCGAAAAACTCATTTACGTGTTAACGCATAAGAGCCGGGAAGCGGCGAAGGAATCATGGAAGAATTTCAGCGCGGATCCCGAGTGGAAAGCGGTCGTCGCCAAGAGCCAGGCCAACGGCAAGATTGTCGCGAAAGCTGAAACGGTGTTCCTCGCGCTGGCCGATTTTTCCCCCGAGATCGTCGACTATCAGGGCGCTCCCCGCGTCTTCGAAATGCGCTCCTACACGACGCCCGACGGCAAGATCGCGGCGCTCGACGCCCGCTTCCGTGACCACACCTGCGCACTCTTTGTGAAGCACGGTATGACCAATCTCGGCTATTATCATCCCACGGATGCGGACAAGGGTGCGGGCAAGACCCTGATTTATTTTCTCGCGCACGCGAGCCGCGAGGCGGCGACGAAATCGTGGGCCTCATTCCGCGCTGACCCGGTTTGGGTCGCCGCTCGGGCAGCCTCGGAAAAGGCCGCCGGCGGATCGCTCACTGCACCCGACGGCGTGAAATCGGTTTTCATGACGCCGACGGCTTTCTCACCGGTGAAGTAAGCGATGGGGCGGGTGGGCTTGGTGCCCTGCATCCCGACCAACGCTGGGCCCCGTTCTGACGGCCGCGGATTGCGCGACGCGGGGCTATTTCAGTTCACGGATTTTCGTTTCAATGGCTGCAGCTTTCAACTCGGCCTCGGCCAGTGGCAGGCCCGCCGCGACTCCCGGGCGCTGGTGCCCGGTGGCCGTCAGCCAAGCGGCCATCACCAGTTTGCGGCGTTCACGGATGAGCTGTAGCAGAGGGGTGTCAGGGTTTGTTGAGAGGGTGACGAGCAGTTCATTTTCGTCGGGCTGGAGACCCCAGGCCGACAGAATCGCGTGAGCGATGACGGCGTGACCAGCGGTGTCGGGATGCACGCCATCCTTTGAGAAGGTGAAGACCGGATCTGTTTGACGGCGGTGCGCGATCGCCGCGGCCATCGGGTTGTGCGCGTCGATGACGTCCCAACCCTGGGCCCGCTGGGCGACGAGCCACGCGGAATAGCGGGCGAGCACCTCGTTGTAGCCGGCAAAGGGAGTCGGATAGGATTCGCGGCCGGCGGGGAGCACTTTGGCGGCGATCGGCAGTGGGTCGAAGACGGGCGGCGTGACGTGGATAATCGTCGCGCCGGTGGCCACGACGGCGACGTGCAGGCGCGTCATGCCGTCGCGAAATTTTGCGAAACGTTCTTCGGCGAGGGGAAAATAAATCCCATCGTTCATCCCGTAGCAGGCGACCACGACATCGGGTTTCGTCCGTGCAAGGATGCGCGCGAGCCGTTCGTGGAGATCGGGCCGGGGAAATTTTCCCTTGGCGTGCCCAAGTTCGGACAGGCCGGAGACGGTTTCGCTGGAGAGACCGAGGTCGATGATTTCGCCCTTCCAGCTGGGCGTGCGCGTGCGGATGACGGTCTCGATGAAATCGACGTAGGTTCCGGCGTGGGTAATACTGTCGCCGAGGAAGACGACCCGTTGGGCCGCGGCGAGCGCTGCCGGGAGCCCGCGTTCATGGTGAGCGACGGGGAGTGGCTTCGGCTCGGCGGCGAGCGTGGCCAGCGTCGCCACGAGAAAAAAAAGAAAGCGCACAGCGGCAGCGTGAAGCGATGGGATTCGGCTGAGAGGAGTATTCATGAGGGGAGGCGCAGGTTGCGGGTGCCGGGGACGAGGGCGACTTCGCAGAAGAGTCCGCGCGGCCCCTCCTTGGTTTGATGGGCGGTCCACGCGTTAAGAAGGGGTAAAGCAGGTGTGAGGCCCGGTCGCACAGCTTTTTATTCCCCGTGAATCCCCTGCCCCGAAGCGTGCTTAGGTTTGGCGTGAGCGTGTGGGCGCGAGCAGGCTCGCTCCCACTCGACTGCGAGGATGGGCCGTGAATGCCTCGGGCGGCTTCACTCCGGCACGAGCTCGGGCACGATGGAGCGGCCGGTTTCCCGGCGGATGGACTCGAGGTTTTCGCGGATGAGCGCGCCCATCGATTCGCAACGCAGGTAATCTTTGCGGCCGTAATGTTCGGCGAGGCCCTCGCGGAGTTCGCGGATTTTTTCAATCGGCGCGATGGGGTCGCGCGCCATGTCGTGGAGCAACAGGCCGAGCCGCTCCGAGGCGAGCTGGGCACGTTGGAGCATCAACGTTTCCTCCTCACGTTTGTATTGTTTGGCCGTCTCGGGCCGCAGGTGCTTGATGCAAAACATCGCGAACGACGCGTTCTCCTTAAAGAAATGCGGCAGGTAGAAATTCTTGCGTCCGTTGAAACTCTGTTGGTCGAAATCCATGGCGCGGATACGCACCTGCCAGTCGTCGAAGTCCGGCGTGAGCAGCACGACAAAATTATACGAACGCATGTCGCCGAGGAGACGGACGAAGCAACGCTCATTGAACTTCACGAGCTCCTTGGCGATGCGGATCGGGCGGAGTTCCTTCCGGTGCAGCCAGCGGTCGATAAAAATATCTCCGGGAATCCCGACGACGTGCTCTTCGACGAGGGTCGTGCCGTGCGTGATGTAGTTGAGGCGGTTGGGCGAGAGCAGGTGCTCGAGTTCGAGACCGTAGACGCGGGAGGCATCGGCTTTCTTCACGTAGAAATAGTCCTGATTGTCGTTATAGGCGTTGACGATCCGGATGCGAAACGGGGTCGAGTTGCCGAAGGTGCAAAAATCCACGCGGTCGACGTAGAGATGATTGATGACCGAAAAATCACCGTCGACCTTGAGGATCGCGTAGACTTTTTTCAGCGCCTCGTAGAGGGCGGGCATCTCGGTTTGTTCGTAGATCACGGTATCCCAGAGCGTGGGATGGCCGTTTTCGTCGGTGAGCGGAATGACTTCGTGAAACGACCGGAGTCGTTCGTAGGTGACGGGGAGATCGCGTTCGCGACGGTAGCGGCGGAGGTAGCCCCGGAGATCGGGGCTGATGGGAAAGCTCGGCTTGCGCTTGGTGGGGGCGGGTTCGAAAAGCGTCGTCGCGGCTGCGGCCATGCGGGCGAACGTGGGGTGGGGTGCGGGCGCTGGCAATGCTGGGGACGCGCGTGATGGCTGACGGCGCGGCCTTCCGCGCAGCGTTTAGATTATACTTCTCCTCTGGCGGTATTCGCGTTCAGGTGAGCGCGCCATGAAACTTCGCTTCCCGGTGATTGCCTCGGTGTTTGCCCTGCTGGGTGTCGGTGCGGCGGTCGTTTGGAAGTTTTCTGGTTCGGGTATCGTGCCGACCTTGGCCGCACCGCCGTCGCCCTCCGTCGCCGTGCCCAAGCCGGATGCCAGTGGCTTGGCGCTCGAGCGTGACCACGCCGCCGTTTTTCAACGCGCCTTCTGGCGACGCCCCGCGTCCTCCGACAAGATCCTCCACGCCGAACGCCGTGATTGGCTCGATGATGCGAGTGGCGTCCAGAAGTGGCAGTGGTTCATCGCCGTGCAGCCGAGCGCCGCGTTTCGCGACTGGCTGCTCAAAGACAATCCGTTCGAACTCGTGAGCGTCGCTCCCGGCACGGAACTTGTCCCGCTGTCGTCTCCGCCCGCCTGGTTTCCCACCGCCGGCGAACTCGCCGGCCTCAGCCGCTACCGCAATCGTGAAGGTCGCTATTTAGTCTTTCACGACCTGGCCAACGACCGGTTCTACGCCACCGATGCGGGTGGCGGTTTCGCCGGCGCGCAGAAATAGCCGAGCGCACCCGGCGAGCTGTCGCCCAAGTGGTGGGCGCGTATCTCTCAGCGTTGATCGGAGCAGGGCCCTCGGGTCGAGGGAGGGTTGCTGTGCAAGCGCCCGCAGGAGATTGGTCCGAGAAGCGGGTGCGGCGAGACGCGCGAGGGAGCGATCACGCAGCCCGAAGCAAACGCCGGCACCCCGCCGACGTCACGCCAACGCGATCAGCCCCTAACCTTTGGAGTAAGTTCGTGGAATTTTTCCGCTGCGGCCCGCTCTGTCGCCGCGTTTTACATCACCCACGTAGCGGCTGACCGCATTCGCTGCGCCCCTGTGCAGTTGCTCCCCCATCCCGCGATGGGGAGCACGGCACCGGCGTTTGAGCCACGCAGCCAGCGTGATCTTCCACGCGGCGGATTTCGGCTCAGCGTTCAGTGGAATCAAGGCCCGCTCTCCCCCCGTGCGATTACTCTGAGCCATTCCGGGGCGGGGTGGTCTGGATGAGCTATGCACGCCTCCGTGCGTATCCAGTCACGCTGGGCGCGCCCCACCCAGCCTATGAAAATCAACGGCCCGGATTTAGGCTTTCAGCCCGGGGGGTTACTGGGGAGTTACGGCGCGTTGGTGCTTGAGCAGCCACGTGTAGAGTGCGGGGTTTTGGTAGGTCTCCGTCCACGAGTCGTGCGTGGCCTCGGGATAAACCGTGAGTTGGAGATCGGTGACGCCGGATCTCTTCAGGGCGGCAACCATCGTCTCGGATTCTGCGAGGGCGACGGTGGGGTCTTTAGCTCCGTGGAAGGCCCAGACACCGAGGCTGAGCAGGGCGGATTTCTTTTCCCGAGAGGCGCGGCGCACATCGGTGGGATTGCCGCCGCCGCAGATCGGCACGATGGCGGCGAAGCGTTCGGGGAATTTCATCGCGACACTCCACGTGCC
>CAMCHO010000122.1 GCA_945874455.1 Opitutus sp. GAS368
AGCGGGAGGGAGCGTGTGCGCGACTCGTTCGGTCGGGGGCGTTTTGCTGCGTCGGCCACGCCGGGTGCAGATTGTTTCCGGTTTTCTGCCGGCCGCTGCCCGGTGGGTCAGGGGATCGCAGGCTCGCCCGCAAGGCCCCCCGCGCCCACGCCCACGGCAGATTCTCATCGCGGCGGACTCATCATTGACCTCGCGGCCTCCTTGCCAACCGTGTCGGGCCCTCATGCCGTCGCCCGACTCTGCCACTCCTCCCAACGCCGCCGCGTGGCTCGCCCGCGCCCAGTCCCTCGCTGAACAGGCCACGCCCGCAGCCTTCGCCGAAGCCGTGCGAGCCTACGAGTGCGCGATCACCCTCCTCCGTGCTCTCCCGACGACCGACCTTGGCGCCCGTCGCGACCTCGCTCTCGCCCATCTCAATCACGGGAACACGCTCCAGCAACTCGCCACCCCAGCCGAGCTCACCGCCTCGGTCCTCGCCTACGACGCCGCGATCGCCCTCCTCGCCTCGCCTGAATTCGCCGCGCAGCCCGCCGCCCACAACACCTGCGGCGCAGCGTGGATCAATCGCGGCCATGCCTTCCATCGCCAGGGCACGCCCGAAGCCCTCGCCGCCGCCGCCGCATCCCACCGCTCCGCCATCGCCGTCCTGCAAACCCTCCCGCTCGACCCCTCCGAAGCCACCACCCCCGAGGCGGTGTTTAACCACCGCGTCAATCTCGCCGGCGCGTGGATGAATCTCGCCAACACGCTCCTCGATTCGCCCGCGCTCGCCCGCCGCTACTCGGCCGCTCGCGAGGCGGCCACGCACTCGCTCGAGGTGATCTCCCGCGACGATCTGCCGTCCCAACACCCCGCCGCCGCCGAGATTTCCCTCGTCGCGCGCCGCACCCGTTGCGATGCCCTCGGCCACCTCATCTTCGCCGCGTCCGACCCCGAGCTTGCCCGCGATCTGACCGACGAGGCCGGCGACCTCATCGACGACGGGCTCGCTCTCGTCCGCCAATGGGAGCAACGCGGCCTCGCCCACTTCCGCCCGCTCGCCGCGCGCCTCTATCATTTCGGCGCGCAACTGTATCGTCTGCGCCAACCGCACTTCCTCGCCGACTTCCTCCTCGAGAATCTGGACTCCGACCAGAACCCCGGCGCCACCCCCGCCGACCCCCAGCTCCACGCCATCGCCGAAGAAGCCATCGCCGCCGCACTGCAAACCCTCCGCGCCCCCCGCATCATCCGCGCCGACGATCCCGCCACCCAGCGCCAAGTTGAAACGCTCCGCGCGCTCCAAGCCGCCGAACTCCGCCTCGCCGAGCTCCGCGCCGCCCACGTGCCGCCCACGCCCGCCACCTGATCGAACGCGGCGTGCGGTTCGTCGCGCTGAGCCGTATCCACGAAACAATTCGGCCGCGCAATGCGCCGAACCCCCTGGGGACCAGCACGGGCATCGCCGACGGCCCCAACACCGGCACCACCACTGGGACTACCACTGGCACTCCCACTGGCACCACCGACCGCTCAGTCCAGCGTCTCGTGATATTTGGACGATAGTCGAAACACCACTCGCTCACGCTCGCAGCTACCAGAATTCAAAAACTTAAATGACTTTGGTATCAGTCCACAAACTGCGGCGCGATCAAGCGCGGCAGAAAGAGCACCAGTTCCGGGAAAACGATCACGAGGAGCAGCACCAGCAGCATCGCCGTCAGGATAATGCCGACGTCTTTCAACGTCGCGACCACCTTGATTTGACCAATGCTCGCCGCGATCAACAGGCACAGGCCGTAGGGCGGCGTCACCAAACCGAAGGCCAGCGAGATCACGCCGATCAGCGCGAAGTGGATCGGGTGCATGCCCGCATTCTGCGCCAGCGGCAGCAAAATCGTGCCCATAATAATAATGGCCGGAATGGCATCGATGAAGCAGCCGATGATCAGAAACGCCAACGCGATCAAGAGCCCCGCCGAGATCGGTCCCGTCGCCCAGCCGGACAAGGCTCCGACGAAGGCCTGGGGCACGCGGTAATAGGCGAGCAACCACCCAAACGCCGACGCCGTGCCAATGCAGAACAACGAAACCGCCGACAGCCGCGCCGACTCGTGGAGCACCGCCCCAAATTCCTTCCGGCCGAGCGTGCGATAAACCAGGCCGCCCAAGGCCGCAGCATACAGCACCGCGATGACTGACGCCTCCGTCGGCGTGAAGAACCCGCCGACGATTCCGCCCACGATAATGGCGGGCGTAATCAGCGCTAAAATCGCGCCGCGCAACGCGGAGAAAAATTCCTTGGCTGAGGCGCGTTGGGCCACCGGATAGCGGCGCACCTTGGCGTAAACATACACCGTGCCCATCAGAAACAGGCCGATCATCACGCCGGGCACGACCCCTGCGAGGAACATCGCGCCAATCGAGACCGACATCAACCCGCCCCACACCACCATCAGAATGCTCGGAGGAATAATCACCCCCATCGTCGCCGCGCAAGCCGTGATCGCCACCGTGAACGAGGTGTCATAGCCCTGCTTTTTCATCGCCGGAATCATCAGCGATCCGATGCCCGCCGCCTCCGCGGTGGACGACCCGGACACGCCCGCGAAGAGCATGCTGACCACGACATTGATCTGACCCAAGCCGCCCGGCAGGTGGCCGACCGACGCCCGCGCGAGGGTCACCAACCGCTCCGTGATCCGCGCGGCATTCATCAAATTGGCCGACAGCACGAAGAACGGCACCGACAGCAAAATAAACGAATTATACGATTTCCACATCTCGCTGATCAAAACCACCGGGGTCAGACGGTTGTCGATGAGCAGGACCGGGAGGCACGCCAACCCGAGCGCAAACGACACGGGTATCCGGACCACGATCAGCACGGCAAAGACGCCGAACATCAGCAGTGAAACTTCGCCCGGGCTCATGCGGATGACTCCGTGGCAGGTGGGCGGAGCAGGCGAATATCAGCCGCGATATTTTCCCCGAGGAAAAGCGCCCACGTGACCCCGGCGAGAGGAAACGCGATGTAGATGCTCAGCATATTGATTCCGCTCATCTCGGACGACTGGATCGCGCCGAATTTCGCGAAAGCGTAGCCGTAACGAATGAAGACGACGGCCATCACGAGCATCGTGAGATGGACGACGAGTCCAGCGAGGCCTTTTTGCCGCGGCGTTTTCGGGTGCGGCAGCAGATCCACATCGAAATGCGAGCGATCCCGCACGGCGATCATCGAGCCGATCATAATGATCCACACAAAACAGAAACGCGCGGCCTCCTCGGTCCAGATATAGCGCGGGATGAGTCCGGTGTAGCGGGACAGAATCTGCAGCGTTACCGGGATGATCAACAGCCCCATCAGCACGGTTAGAACCGTAGTGAGGAGCCGATGGTATCCTGCCAGAAATTTCGTCATGGGGTGCGGCGGAGGCTGCGGTGCAGGCGATCGACGGCAAGTCACTTTACCGCATTGATGCGGGCAAACACGTCGCCCGCGCCGATCTCCTGCGCGTAGGCCGCCTTCACCGGCTCGGCGAGCCGCATCAGTTCGTCGCGCTGCGTGAACACATGCGTCCGCAGTTTTCCATCCGCCTTCAGTTTAGCGAGGATCGCCGCGTCTTCGCTCAATTCCGCCTGCCGCCCCCAAGCGCCTGCCTCCCGCCCCGCGCGGAGGATGGCGGCCTGCAAATCCTCCGGTAGACGCCGGAAGGTTTTTCCGCTCATACAAACTGGGCGGACGGTGATGGCGTGCTGGGTCAGCGAAATCTCCGGGCCGACTTCATAGAACTTCATCTGCGCGATGCCGGCCGCTTCGTTTTCCGCACCCGCGATCACACCCGTTTGCACCGCATTGTAGATTTCATTGTAGGCAATCACGGTGGGCGCGGCGTGGAGGGCCTGGAAGATCCGGGTTTGGATCGGCGAGCCCATCACCCGGATCGCCAGACCCCGCAGCTCGGCTAAGTTGGTCACGGGTTTGTTGACGATGAGATTGCGGGTGCCGCCCCCGGCGTAGCCGAGCAGCATCACGTCTGCCTTGGCGGCCACTTCAGCGGCGACGGGCGTGAGTGCATCGCCCTCCAGCACCGTGTTCCAATGCGCGGCATCGCGGAACAGAAACGGCATGTCCATCAGCGGCGCACTTTTTGAAAACGTGGACATGTGCGAAGGCGAGACGAGAGCGTAGTCCACCGAGATTCCCTGGCTCATGTAGGCGAAGAAGTCCTTCTCGAGGCCGAGCTCACTATTCAAGTAGAGCTCGAACGTGATCGGCTTGCCGTAGTATTGTTTCACGAGTTCCTCGAACTTGCGGAGCGTGCGAGTGTGGACGTGCGACGCGTCAAATTGGGCGGCACCGCGGAGCGCGATCGTCTGGTTGGACGAGCAAGCCGGTACCAGGCACGCGACCACGCCACACGCCACCAAGGCGCCCAACAGTTTGAAGAAGGGGTGTTTCATAGAGGGGATTCCGACGCCGAGGCTGCGGATCCAGCCAACGACGAACACCAGCTGACAGGAACGAGTCGGCTTGGAAAGGACGGACTCGCCGAAAAATCCCTACGACTGGCGACGATCAGCAATGCCACGGCGCCCCTGCTCCGCCCCGACCCTGCAACGCAGTTTCACGGGCATCTCCGGCGGAAGCCGCGTCCGCCTCACCGCCGCCCCTGGCCACACCGCGCATGATTTCCCCGGGTGAGCTGGTGCGGGATCCGGCCACGCTGCGCCACGGACCATCGCGGCCGCAGCCGATCGTATCATCGAATCCGTGACGCGGGCCGGCCCTCGCCATACGGAGCGCGTCAGCGCTTCAGCGCGGCCAACTGCGCTCGGCGAAATTCAGAAACTGCGCCCAATCGTACGCCGTGACGTCGTGTTTTCCCGTGCGGTTGTGATAGCCGATGGTCGCTCCGACCGGCGTGTCGAGGCCCGGCATGGCGTTCACCCCGAGCCCTTTTTTTCCATAGAGCGCATAGACCGGCTCGGCTCCTTGCGCGCCCAGAAACTCCCCGCGCGGATCGCTCCACGAGTCGCCGTGGGCGCTGGCGACGTAGAGTGGGCGCGGCGCGATGAGGGCGAGCAACTGGTGTTGGTCCACGGGCAACTCAGATTCACGATCATTGTAACGCCGGAAATTTTTCGCGAACCAGTGAGGGAACTTGTCGTTAATGATCCCCACCGTTTCCCCGTAGATTCGCTTGCTCAACGCCGCTCCCCCGCAACCGCTCTCCATGGACACAAGCATCGCGAATCGCTCGTCCTGCGCCGCTGCCCACAGAGCGGCTTTACCGAGCCGGGAAAATCCATGCACCGCCACGCGCCGAGCATCGAGCTCCGGGTCCGTCGCCAGGTAGTCCATCGCGCGACTGAGCCCCCACGCCCACGCCCCCATCGCGCCCCACGCATCACCGGCCCGCTGCTCAGCACCACCCGTCGCAAAGAGTGCGGGGACATTCTCGCCCAAACCATCGACCCGGTCGGGACAGAGATCGTGACACCAGACCGTCGCCGTCGCGAAGCCGCGGGCCAGCACGGCTTCGATCTGCCATTTTTCCGCGTGGACCCCGCGTTGCTCGGACTTCACCGGCGTGCCCGGCGCGGCCGGTCGGTAACGGACCGCGTCGTAGTAAATAAATGGTGACGCCAAACGAATACCCGGATCGGCGTGCACGGAGTGGTTACCAAAAAAATTCAACCCGAGGAACACCGGTGCGGGCGTCTTCGTGCCGTTGGGTTGATAAATGAGCAGGTGCATCCGCGCCCCCTCGGCCTTCCCCGCAAACCACACGGTGACTTCTTTCCGGGTGGCGGTCCCGCCGAGCGCGCCGCGGTCCACCGCCGTCACCTCGAACCGCAGCGCGGCGGGCAGACTGGCCGGCGTGCGTCCGTAGACTTCGCGGGCAAAAAATCCCCGCAGCTCCGGCCGCCGTTGGGCCTCCCACGTGGCCACCGTGCGCACCGGCGTCCCGTCGGCGCAGACCAGCGGATCGGGCAAGGTGTAGGGCGGGACTTTAGTTTCGTCGGTAATCGCGGGATTCGGCGCGGCGGCCAGCAGCGAAACCAAAGCCAGCAAACCTCCGCCGACACGCACATGGAAAGACCGGTTCATGCCACACCGTCGCAACGTTCCGACCTCCCGCGCAAGGCTCACCTGAAAGCCCGCACCCCGGGACGGCAGCACGCACCGCACAGTCACAGCAGGCGGATTGACGCGAAGCGCGCGGCCGCCCACGTCTCCTGCGACATGACTCCCGCCGATAGTGATCGTACCGCGCCGCGCGCCGCGGCGGATTAGCGCACACCCGCGCGCCAAAAATTTACACGTCGTGTTTGCTTCCGCCGGCGGCTTCCGCCAACGAGAGGGCTGTTGCTTGCTCCCAGCGTTCTCCCGTTTCCCTGCGTCCTCTCCATCCCCATGAAAAAACTCGGCCTCCTCCTCTCCTGCGCGCTCGCCCTCGCTTCCGTCCTGCGCGCAGAACTCAAACTCCCCGCCATCATCGGCGACCACATGGTCCTGCAACAAAAGCAGGCCAACCCCATCTGGGGCTGGGACACTCCCGGCACCCGGGTCACCGTGAAATTCTCCGGCCAAGCCTACACCGCCACCGCCGGCTCCGACGGCAGGTGGACGGTCAAACTCGCCGCCGCCCCCGCCAACGCCACGCCACAAATTCTCTCCATCGCCGGCACCACGCAGCGCAACATCACCGACGTGCTAATCGGCGAAGTCTGGATGTGCTCCGGTCAATCGAACATGCAGTGGTCGCTCGGCCAGACCTACACCGGCGACATCGAGGGCGCAGGTGCGCGTCGCCCCAACCTCCGCATCGTCTCCGTGCCGCAGGTCGGCACGCAGGAATTGAAAACCGATTTCAAAGGCAAATGGGAGGTTGCAAATCCGGCCAACGCCAAGGATTTCAGCGCCATCGGCTATCTCTACGGCCGCTACCTCTACGACATTCTTGATGTGCCCGTCGGGCTGATCGATAACGCGTGGGGCGGTTCCGCCGCCGAGGCGTGGGTGCGCCGCGAGACGATCGAAAAAGATCCGCGCTTCGCAGGGTTGATAGCCGGCGCGAAACAACGCGAAGCCGACGCCGCGTCCGCCAAGACCAAGGCCGATTTCGAAGCCGCCACGGAAAAACATAAAGTCGCCAGCGCGGCCGCCAAAGCCGCGGGCAAGACAGCGACACCCCCGCCGCAAAATCCGCTCGCGTGGCTCTCCGGCAACGCCCGCCCCGGCAATATTTTCGCCGGCGTCGTCAACCCCACGCTGGGCTACGGAATCAAGGGCGTCATCTGGTATCAGGGCGAGTCCAACGCCGGTCGCGCCTACGAACACGCCCAACTGTTTCCCTTCCTCATCGAGCAGTGGCGCAAGGAACAGGGTCAGGGTGACTTCTCCTTCTACTGGGTGCAGCTCGCCGATTTCATGGCCGAGAAATCCGCACCCGGTGAGAGCACGTGGGCCGAGCTCCGCGAGACCCAAACCAAGGCGCTGCGCCTGCCCAACACCGGCCAGGCCGTGATCATCGACATCGGCGAGGGCCGCGACATCCATCCCCGCAATAAATACGATGTCGCCTCCCGCCTCGTGCGCTGGGCCCTCGCGAAAGACTACGGGATGAAATTCCCCTACCGCAGCCCCGAATATCAGAGCATGGCCGTCGCCGGAAACAAGGTAACCGTCACGCTCGATTGCTTCGGCAGCAAACTCCGCGCCTTCGATGTGGCCGAGGCCCGCGGTTTCGCGATCTGCGGCCAAGACAAAGTCTGGCAGTGGGCGAACGCCAACGTCGTCGGCAATAATCAGGTCGAGGTTTCCCACCCCGCGGTCCCCGCACCGATCGCGGTGCGTTACGCTTGGGCCGACAACCCGGTCTGCAATCTCTTCTCGACCGACGGCCTGCCCGTCACCCCGTTCCGCACGGATGACTTCGAGATGACGACGAAGCCCAAGAAAATCCAGCCGCCGCCGCCGGCCACAGCGCGGTAAACCGTGCTGCGGGCCGCGCGCCGCCACCCGCCGGCTGATTTGACGTCGTCAGCTCGGCGCGTTTGTTCGGTACTCATCATGCGTCCCCTTTTTCTCACCCTCGCCGCTGTGCTGGTCACGGCGGCGACGACCTCTGCGGCGCCGCCGCCGCGCGTGTTTCCCTACCCTTACGAGAAGCACACGTTGCCCAACGGGCTCACGGCGATCTTCGTGCCGATGCAGAGTCCCGGTGTCGTCGCCTACTACTCCGTCGTGCGCACGGGCAGCCGTGACGAGGTCGAGGAGGGGAAGTCCGGCTTCGCCCACTTCTTCGAGCACATGATGTTCCGCGGTACGCCCAAGTATCCGCAGGCCGCCTACGAGGGCATCGTCACCAAAATCGGCGCCAACACCAATGCTTACACCACCGACGACCACACCGCCTACCACCTGAAAATCGCCGCCGAGGACCTGCCCAAGGTCATCGAGATCGAAGCCGATCGTTTCCAAAACCTCGCGTTTTCTAAAATCGTTTTCCAGACCGAGGCCGGCGCCGTTTACGGCGAATACCGAAAAAGCATTTCAAGCCCCTTCGCGCTGCTGAACGAGCGCCTGCAGGACCTCGCGTACGACGCCCACACCTACAAACACACCACGATTGGCTTCGAACGCGACATTATGGTCATGGCCGGCCAATTCGACTACAGCCTCTCGTTCTTCAAACGCTTCTACCGCCCGGAAAATGTCGTACTCGTCGTCGCCGGTGACGTCGAACCCAAGACCACCCTCGCCCACATCGAGCACCATTACGGCAGCTGGGCTCGCGGCTACGTCGCGCCCGCCATCACGCCCGAACCGCCCCAGCAAGCCGAGCGCACGGCAGAGGTCACTTACCCAGGGAAAACGCTGCCCATTCTCACCGTCGCCTACAAAGGCGACGCCTTCGACCCCGCCAACCGTGACTACGTCGCCGCGCTGCTGCTCGGCGAGCTCGCGTTTGGCGAAACGAGCGAATTGCGAAAACGCCTGCTCCTGCGCGAACAGCGCGTCCAGATGCTCGCCGCCAGCATTCCGCAGAACCGCGACCAGCCGCTTTTTTCCATCTACGCGATGATCAAGAAACCCGAAGACATCGCCGCCATCCGCGATGAAATCTACAAAACCATCGAGCAGTTTAAGGAAACACCTGTGGACGCCACTCGCCTGCGCGATCTCAAGCGCCGCAACAAATACAGCTTCCTCATGGGCCTCGATACACCCGACGCCGTCGCCGCAGGACTCGCCCGCTTTATCTCGCTCACCGGTGACATCGCCGTGATCGACCGCCTCTACGCCGCCGCCGACGCCGTCACCGCCGAGGACCTCATGCGCGCCGCGAAGAAGTATTTCGTGCCCGAACGCCGCAACGTAATCGTGTTGAAAGGAGGCCAGTCATGAGCCGCCGCGCGCTCCTCCTCGCCATCCTCGTGGCCCTGCCTCTCTTCGCCGCCGTCCCGCGCGATGCAGCGGCCCCGATTCTCCTCCCCGTTGCCAAAGATCAGACCGTTTCCTTCCGCCTCTGGTTTAAGGTCGGCTCCCAAAACGATCCCGCCGGTAAGGAGGGTCTCGCCGCCCTCACCGCGGCGATGCTCACCGAGGCCGCCACGCAGAAACGGCGCTACGACGAGATTCTCGATCAGCTCTTTCCCCTCGCATCGACCTACGGCGCGTCGTCGTCGGTGGAGATGACCGTCATCTCCGGGCGCACGCATGTCGACAACCTCGCCGACTTCTACCCGCTCCTGCGCGACGCGTTGCTCACGCCCGCCTTCAACCAAGCAGACCTCGACCGCCTGCGCAGCCGCACGCTCAATTTCATCGAGAATCAACTCCGCTTCGCCAGCGACGAGGAACTCGGCAAGGCCGTCCTCGCCAATGAAATTTTCGCCGGCACGCGCTACGGCCACCTCGGCGCCGGCACCGTCACCGCTCTGAAAAGCATCACGGTCGACGAAGTGAAGGCCTTCTACACCGCGCACTACACGCGTGACAATGTCGTCATCGGCCTCGGTGGCGGCTACTCGCCCGCGTTGCTTGATCAACTCCGCGCCGACCTCGCCAAGCTCCCCGCCGGCGCGCCCGCGCCGGTGCCGGCGCCCTCACCTCCGGCGCTCTCCGGCCTCAGCGTCACTTTGGTGGAAAAGCCAACGGCCTCCACCGCGATCAGCATCGGCTTCCCGCTCGGTGTCGTGCGCGGCGCGCGCGAATGGTATGCCCTCGCCATCGCCAACTCTTGGCTCGGCGAACACCGCAACTCCAGCGGCCGGCTCTACCAAGTCATCCGCGAGCAGCGCGGCCTCAACTACGGCGACTATACCTACATCGAAGCCTACCCCAACGGCGGCGCCCGCATGACCCCGCCGCAGAACGTCGCGCGCCGCAGCCAGCTCTTCGAACTCTGGATCCGGCCGGTGCCCCACGAGGCCCGCCACTTCGCCCTGCGCGCCGCGCTCCGCGAAGTCGATCACTTGGTCAAACACGGCATGACCGCTGAGCAGTTCGAGGAGCGCCGCCAATTCCTCAAAAAATACGTGCTGCACTATGCCGCGACCACGGGCGAACGTCTCGGCTACGCAATCGACGATGCCTTCTACGGCCTCAGCGAGCCGCACCTCGTGCAGTTTCGCCGGCTCATGGACGAGCTCACACTCGCCGAGGTCAACGCCGCGCTCAAGAAACACTGGCAACTCGGAAACCTGAAGATTGTCGCCGTCACCCAAGGCGCCGCCGCCTTCGCCGATGCACTCGTCGCCGATGCCGCCAGCCCCATCACTTACGCTTCACCCAAGCCCGCGGCCGTGGTCGCCGCCGACCAAGAGATCAGCACCTTTCCGCTCAGGATCCGCCGCGCGGCGGTGAAGATCGTGCCGGTCGCGGAATTGTTCGCCCAGTAGCGGTCGCGCGAGGGCGGACGCACTCCCGCTCTGCCGGTCGGTCCTTGCGCGCTCCGCTCGACGGGCGCGGCAATCCTGCTGGCATTCGCGCGAGATTTTTTTCTAGGGTGGCCTCGCACCGAAAAACGATTTCGACTCCGCCCGATTTCTCCCACCCCCATGCTCCGCCGCACCTTCCTCCAAACCGCCGCAGCCGCCGCCGCCACCGCCCTCGCCCGTTCCCCTCTCGCCGGCGCCACGGCGGCTGCGCCCAAAATCGCCGTCGGCCTCGATAACTTTGCCGTCCGCGAAATGGGCTGGAAAGCCCCGCAGTTGATCGACTACGCCGCCTCGCTCAAGTGCGACACGCTCTTCATCTCCGACCTCGACGCCTTGGGCAGTCTCGACGACAGCGCGCTGCTGGCCGTGCGTCGTCAGGCGGAAAAGGCCGGACTCCAGCTCTACGTCGGCAGCTGGAGTATTTGCCCGACCTCGAAGGGTTTTAAGAAAAACTGGGGCACCGCCGAGGAGCATCTCCGTCTCGGTATCCGCGTCGCGAAGACGCTGGGCTCACCCATTTTCCGCACCTTGCTCGGCGGCATGGCCGACCGGAAAACCGAAGGCGGTATCCAAGCGCGCATTGCCGACACCGTGGCCGTGCTGAAGGCCTGTCGCCGCGACGCCCTCGACGCCGGCATCAAGATCGCCATGGAAAATCACGGTGGCGACCTGCACTCGTGGGAATGCCGTCAACTCATCGAATCCGCCGGCACCGATTTCGTCGGCTGCAATTTCGACTCCGGTAACGCTGCCTGGACCGTCGAAGACCCGCTGGACGCGTTCGAGACGCTCGGGCCGGTCACGATCTGCTCCTCGCTCCGCGACCAACAGGTCTGGGACACCCCGGAGGGCGCCGCCGTGCAATGGACCGCCGTCGGCGAGGGCCTCATCGATTGGAAAGCCTTCGCGGCGCGCTGGGCTCAGCTCTGCCCGCGCGTGCCCATCATGATCGAGACGATCTCCGGTGCGCAGCGCATGTTTCCCTACAAGCAGCCGGATTTCTGGAAAGACTATGACCGGCGCCCCGACAAGCTCGCGAAGTTCGCCGCCCTCGCGCAACGCGGCAAACCGCGCACCGCGTGGAAAGCTCCCGCCGGCCCCGAAGGCAAAAAGGCCAATCAAGACTTCCAGAAATCAGAGATCGAAAAATCCATCGCGCACCTTCGCCAAAAGATCGGCCTCGGCCTGAAAGCCTGAAAATCTTCCTGCAAATGAATCGCCGCTCCTTCCTCCAAAGTTCCGCCGCTACCGCGACGCTTGCCTCGCTCCCGTTTTCCATCCGCGCCGCCGACAAAGCCGGCACGAAGAAATTTCGCACCGTCCTCATCGGCTGCGGCTGGTGGGGCAACAATATCCTCCGCGAAGCCCTCGCCAGCGGAGACTGCGAACTCGTCGCCTTGTGCGACGTCGATGCGCGGCAATTTGAGCCGACGATGAAAAACGGCGCGGCCGGCGTCAGCAGCGCACCGAAACGCTTCAAGGACTATCGTGAGTGCCTCGCGGCAATGAAGCCCGATATCGCGATCATCGGCACCCCCGACCACTGGCACGCGCTCCCGACGATCGCCGCCGTGAAAGCCGGCGCCCACGTTTACGTTGAAAAACCCATTGGCCACACCGTCATGGAAGGCCGCGCCATGGTGAACGCCGCGCGCGCCACCGGCCGGGTGGTCCAAGTCGGCACCCACCGCCGCATCTCGCCGCACAATGTCAGCGGTCGCGACTTCATCCGCGCCGGTAAGATTGGCGACATCGGCATGGTCCGCTGTTTCGTCAACTACGGCGGCAGCGGTCCCGAGAAACCACTGCCCACCGTGGAGGTGCCGAAGGAGCTCGATTGGGATATGTGGTGCGGCCCCGCCCCGCTGCGGCCGTTCAACGGCGGTGATCCCCGCACGCCGACGGTCGGCGCCGGCAACCGCGGCATTCACCCGCGCGGTTTCCGCAACTACCTTGACTACGCCAACGGCACGCTCGGCGACTGGGGCATCCACTGGCTCGACCAAGTGCTCTGGGTCACCGGAGAAAAATATCCGAAGCGCATCTTTTCCACCGGTGGCCGGCCCATCGCTGGCCCGGCCGTTTTGAGCGCCACCGAGCAAACCACCGATGCGCCCGACCACCAGCTCGCGACCTATCAATTCGACAAATTCAGCGTGCAATGGGAGCACCGCCGTTTCGCGAATAACAACACCGACAAGGGCGAAAACGTCGGCTGTTACTTCTACGGCACGAAGGGCATTTTCCACATGGGGTGGCAGAAGGGCTGGACGTTCTACCCGAGCGACGCAAAGCAGCCGACCATCACCGAAGAGCCGAAACTCAACTCGCCCGATTCACAGAACATCAAAGAGCTCTTCGCCGATTTCCTCGCCGCCATCCGCAGCGACGGGAAAATCAAACCCGTGAGCGATATTGGCGAAGTCCACCTCTCCACCAACATGGCCTTGCTCGGCATGGCCTCGCTGAAACTCGGCCGCAGCCTCGAGTGGGACGGCGCGAAGGAGGTCATCGTCGGCGACGCCGCCGCGAACGCACTCCTCCGCCGCGACTATCGCAAAGGCTACACCTACCCGAAGGCGTAAGGCGCCATCGTTGACTGGCGCGAACTTCGGCGTGGAATCGTGCCCGCCGATGAATCTGCGTACTCTGTTTCTGCCCGCCCTCCTTGCTCTGTTCGGTGTCTGTGCCGCGACCGCTCAGGACACCACGCCTGCCGCCCTGCCCGCGCTCCGCGTCCTCAGCTACAACCTTCACCACGGCGAGGGCGATGACGGTAGACTCGACCTCCCCCGCCTCGCCGCCGTCATCACCGCGTCTGGTGCGGACCTCGTCGCGCTGCAGGAGGTGGATCAAAAAACCACTCGCACCGGCGGCGTCGATCAGGCGGCGGAACTCGCTCGCCTCACCGGTCTGCGCTTCCGCTACGGCAAGGCGATGGACTATCAGGGCGGCGCTTACGGCCAGGCGTTGCTGAGCCGTTGGCCACTAGAAGAGTTTACCGTCCACGCACTCCCGAATCCCGCTAACGTCGAGCCACGGATCGCCATCTCCGCGACAGTGCGCCCGCCGGGCTGGCCACCCTTGCGCTTCATCGGCACGCATCTCGACGCGACGCGCGACGACACCGCGCGTTGGCAGCAGGCGCGGCGGCTCAACGAACGCTTCGGCCACGATTCCATCCCGACAATTTTCGCGGGCGATTTTAACGCGCGGCCCGACACCCGCGTGATGAAAGTCCTGGGCGAACACTTCACGGATGCGTCCGCCGCGACGCCTGCCCCGACGAGCCCGGCCAAGCAGCCGACCGCTCGCATCGACTACGTCCTCCTGCGCCCCGCCGGTGCGTGGCGCGTGGTCTCAGCGAAGGTATTGCCGGAAGCCGTGGCCTCCGACCATCGCCCGCTGCTCGTTGAGCTCGTGTCCGTGCGGTAATCGCTGGCTTGCCGCCGATCCCAACACGTCCCAAATCGCTCCGACCT
>CAMCHO010000123.1 GCA_945874455.1 Opitutus sp. GAS368
GCGACCAGAGTCGCCGTCTTACCGGGCACTGAGTTCAAAGCCCTGCTCGCTGGCGACGCGACGGCGCGGTTGCACTTGGCCATCTCGGGCAGAAGCCAGTCGCGCGAAAAACTGCTGGCCCTCTTCGGCGAGCTGGGCGAGCTCACCGAACAAGCGCCCATCGCCGCACCCATCCCACGACAATTAACGGCCGGGACCGTGCTCTTTTCGGCGGGAGATACCGCCGCCCATGCGTACTTTGTTTTATCCGGGGAAATGGGTTTGTTTCATCCTGGGTGCCCCGTGCCGCATGAGACGATCGGGCCAGGTCTCCTGCTCGGCGATCGCGAGGTGCTCGAGCGCAAGCGCCGCACGCTCCAAGCAGCGGCCATCACAAACTCGGAAGTCCTCGCGATCGAGGCAGCTGAATTGAGCGCGGTCGGAGGTAAAAAAAGCTCACTCGGGACCATCCTCGAGGGGTTAGCTTACGTGCACTCGATACCCCAGTTCGGATCCGCTTATCGCTTCTTGGGCCACGTCAACGGAGAGGCCTGCGTCGTCACGGATTACCGCCAAGAGAACGGGCTGCGACTCCGCGTTCGGCATTTCCCGCAGCAACGTCGCACCGAAGCCGCGCGCATTGAGAAGTCTCGGGAACTGACCGAGACGATCAGCTCCCCCGACGGCGGATCTTCGCTCCTTTTAGCCGCGGGCACCGGCAGCCTCTTGGGTCTGGCCGCGCCCCAAGATTGGCCCCAGTTGCCCGAGGCCATGGCGCTCCTGCTCAGAGGGGGATCGCTCGCCGACTGGCAAGTCGACGCTTTCCGCGCCAACGGCGATGTGTTAATCGAAGACGCCTCGCTCCGCGCCTCCGGTGGCTCTGAGATTGTGTGCGGCTGCACGAATACGACCTCCGCGACTCTGCGTCGTGCCGCGGAACGCGCCACCACCGTCGATGACTTAATTCGCCTGACGGGCGCGGGCGGCATCTGTGGCGGCTGTCGCGGTCGGCTGCCCGCATTTCTCAACCAAAGCGATTATAGCCTCTGCCACCTCCACACCGAACCGTTGACTGAAGGCGTGCTCCTGGCCCGCCTCGAGCCCATCCCTCCCGCCGTCTTGCCGCCCGCAAAAATCGGCCAACACATTCGCATCGAGGCCATGATGGACGAACGCTGGGTGGGCCGGCCGTATACGCTCACCGCCTTCTCCCCCACCCGCTACGAATTGGGCGTTAAACTCGAAGAGGGCGGCCTTTTTTCCAACTGGCTCCGCCAAGCCGCGCCGGGGACGCTCCTGCGGGTCTCTGCTCCCTCCGGCACCATTTGCCCTCAAGACGACGATACCCGCCCCCTCGTTTACTTCGTCGCCGGGATCGGCGTCACCCCGGCGATCGCCGCCGTTCGCGCGCTCCGCCAACGGCGTCTGACGATCATCTACAGCTTTCGCCATCCCACGACTGCCGCGTACCTCTCCGAGCTGCGCACCGCCGCCCACCGCGGCCGGCTGCAACTTTTCGAACACGACACCGCCCAGCAAAGCCGCCTGAGCGCGGGGGACGTCGCCGCGTACGTTCGCGACTTGGGCTCATGCGAAGTCATCGTGTGCGGACCAGCGGCCTTCAACGCCACGGTCCTCGCCGCACTCGGAGCATTTCCAGAAGTCACCGCGAGCGCCGAAAGCTTTGACCATCCTCAGCGCGGCGAGGGCGCCCAACTCGCACCCGGCGCTTGGCGACAGAAAGACTTTCAACCCACGCGCGCCTTCGCCCCCCCCGTCGAGTCGCCCACGACACTCCCGGCGACCGAGCAGGCCGCGCAATTTATCCGCGAGTTCTACCATGAATCAACGCCCGCCCAAGATCCCAGCGCGCGCGTGAGCGCGGTCCAGGCCCAGCTCACGCAAACGGGCGTCTGGGTAAAAACCTTTGAGGAACTCGCCTTCGCCACCCGCGTCGCGTGGCGCAACGCCGAACGGTGCGTCGGCCGGCTTTATTGGCAGGGTCTCCACCTGAGAGACTGCCGTCAGCTGCGAGAACCCGCCGAAATCGCCGAGGCCCTCTGGGACCATCTCCGCTTCGCGTTCAACGGTGGTGAGCTCCGGCCGGCGATCTCGGTCTTCGATCCCGGATCTCCGCGCGAACCCGGCCCCCGCATCTGGAATCCTCAGCTGATGCGCTACGCCGGCTACCGCTTGCGCAGCGGCAAGCAGGTCGGTGATCCCGCTCAAAATGACCTCACCCAGAGAATCATCGCCTTGGGGTGGCGCCCCCCCGGCACCGACTTTGATCTGCTCCCTATTGTCATCGAGACCGCCGCTCACGGGCCTCGCTGGTACGAATTGCCCAGCGATTGCCGCTGGGAAATCCCCATCACTCACTTGCAGCATCCGTGGCTCGCGACGTTAAAACTAAAATGGTACGCGATCCCCGCCGTGAGCGATATGGCCCTCGATGCCGGCGGCATGGTGTACCGCCTCTTGCCCTTTAACGGCTGGTACCTCGATACGGAAATCGCCGCGCGCAACTTGAGCGATGTGAACCGCTACAACCTTCTGCCCCGCATCGGCGAGTGCATGGGCCTCGATATTCGGAGCGACCGCACTCTCTGGCGCGACAAGGCCCTCCTGCTTTTAAATGAAGCCGTGCTCCAATCGTTCGACCGCTCAGGAGTAAAAATGTCCGATCATCACCACGTCGGGCATGAATTCCTCGAGTTCTGCCGCAATGAGCAAAAGTCTGGCCGCGAGCCCTACGGCAATTGGACCTGGCTTGTCCCACCCGCCGCCAGCTCCACCTCCGTGCTCTATCAGGAGCCCTTTCACGACAAAGCACTCAAGCCCGCTTACGTCTATCAGGCACCCGCTTGGACTGCACGGTCGCAGCCTTCAAATACAAGCCCCGGGACTGTCACTCCAGCCTCCGAGAAATGCCCCTTTCATTGAAATGAGTTCGCGGAAAAATCCGCGCATCGCTCATCCGCCCAAGACGTCAGCACCCGCACTCGCCCAAGACGTCCGCACCCGCCACTCACCACCACTCATTTGAATGAGTTAACGCGGGTCATTGAACTCTCCAACTTCCGCAGTGGCACCAACCGTACCGAGGCTTACCACGTACCGACCGCCACCGAGGATGGGTTTGAGCCGGGGCCCTGAGCTCTCGTTGTAGCGTGTAGCAGCGTGTGGCGGTTTGTGCCTCGGCGAGCATGCGTCACCCGGCGGCGGGAATGCTCCTCGCTTCCTCGGCGGATGCTCCCGGCTCTGCGGTGCCCTCTCCGTTTGAGCGCGCTCGGACGTTCCACTCCCATCCGTTTGCACCGCAGAGACGCCACCGGAACGCAGCGAAAACCCCGCTGCGTCGCTGTTTTACACCCACGTCTCGTGATATTTGGACGATCGTCGAAACACCACTCGCTGGCGCTCGCGGCTACCGGCAGTCAAAAACTCAAATGACGTGGGGATCAGATCTACTGATCAGCGAAACACTGTCCTCCCGCGCGTTTCCCGCCGAGGATCATAGCCTAAAAACTCCCTCCGCGGGACAGGAGGTCTGAGCTTGCTCGTGTCTCGTCGAAGGTCCGGCGAAGGCGGATGCGGGCGATTCAGCACTTCGCCGGCGGCGGCGACCGAGCCGCGCCCCGCCGTCTCACTGGACCACAACCTGCGCGTTCTCGACGATCAGCGCGTATTTGTAGCCGCCGCCGAAATCGCGGTCGCTCGCGAGTAGGCCAGTCACGAGCACCAGATCGCCCACCTTCACCACGGCATCGGTCGTGACCGTCAGGTCGTTCGTGCCCTCGGCACCGGAGCCGTCGCGCACGTGTAGCCAATTTTTACCCAGAATCCCGCCGTTGAATTTCACGACGCGCCCGCGCACCGCGATGGCTTTGCCGGCAAATGTCGCCTTGCCCGTGACAATCTCCGTCACCGTCTGACCACCGTCGGCCCGCTTAATATTCGTCAGATCGGGTCCGACTGGCTTCGCTGACGCCGGAATCGCCGGATGCCCCTTGGGTAATTCACCGCTCGCCCCGCCCGCGCCGATCGCCGGAGCCGCTCGCACCGCCGCCATCGGAGCGGCACCGTTCACCGTCACGTAGCCGCTGAAGTAAACGACGTCGAAGGTCCGGTTCAGCGTCTTACTGTGATAGTTCTTCATCGGCATCGCATCGGCCACGACCACGGTGTCGCCGACCTTGACGGGAAACTGCGGCGCCGCCGCCCAGACCTGCGACTTGGCCGTATCCACTAAGACATAGGTGTAACTCGCGGCATTCATCGACTCGACGACCTTACCGGTAATCGCGTTGGACTGCGCCGGCGCAGTCGGCATCGCTTTCTCACCTGCGCTCGCCGCACTGCCGGGGGTGCAGACTAGCGCCAACATCAGACCGCCCATCGTCAAAGAATTTTTCATGGTCGAGCACGGAGCACGATGTTCCTAACTTTTTCAAGGTTCTCCGCGCAGTAATGAGACCTCGCATTCGGCTCCAGCGGCTCGGTTTTCGTGCGCACCGGACCCACCTCACCCATCCCTCTCATCCGCTCCCTTCTCAGCATTTGACGGAGGGGCGGGCCTGCTCCTCTCTCGCTCCGTTTCACCCCAAGCTGGGGCCGGTATCCGTCGCTGCGCCCGTGCTTTCTCTCATGCCTATCTTCCGCTCTCTTTTCCTCGTCTCGCTCGCTCTCCTGCTTTCCGTCTCAGCGGCTGCCGCCGCTAACCCGACGCCACCCAACGTCGTCTTCGTCGACACCAAGGCGTTTTGGCGCCCCGCCGAGGAATCACCCAATCAGCGGGGCTACCATTGGAATTCCAACACGGAAACCGACTACCTCATCGGCGAAGCGATGGGCGAGGTGATGCCGCGGCTGCTCGGTGCGCGGGAAATCCCACGTCGTCCACTCCCTCGGCGAGGCGTTCCCTGTCGGCCGAAATCTCACGTCGTTCGTCGCAGTGAACGACGGAGATATCTGTCGCCAGCCGAAGGGCGACTCCGGCCGGAGGGATGCGTCCCGCCCTCGCAAAAATAGCCATTCCTCAACCCGCCCTCTCCTGCTTCATTTTTTCCATGCGCCACGAAACCATTCCCTCCACTCTTTTCATCGAAAACCGCGCCCGCCTCAAATCGCGGCTGCCCGCCGGCTCCCTCGCCGTCGTCAACGCCAACGACATCCCGCCGACGAACGCCGACGGTTCGCGGATTCCGATCCCCAACTCGGACCTGTTTTACCTCACCGGCATCGAGCAGGAGGAGACGATCCTCGTGCTCGCCCCCGACGCCCTCGACCCGAAACTGCGCGAGGTGCTCTTCGTCCGTGAACCCAACGCGCACCTCAAGACCTGGGAGGGTCACAAACATCCGAAGGACGAGGCGCAGGCCCTCTCCGGCATCAAGGAGATCAAGTGGCTCACCGAGTTCCCCGCCATTTTCCACCGGCTGATGTGCGAGCTGGAGCACGTCTATTTGAACACCAACGAGCACAACCGCGCCGTCATTGAGGTGGAGACCCGCGACGCGCGTTTCGTGCAACAGGTCCGCGCGAAATACCCGCTCCACGATTATCGCCGGCTCGCCCGCCTGCTCCACGAGTTGCGCGTCGTTAAATCCGCCGCCGAAGTCGCGCTCATCCGCCGCGCCTGCGGGATCACGGGACAAGGTTTTCGCCGCCTCCTGCGCACCGTGCGTCCGGGCACGATGGAGTATCAAGTCGAGGCGGAGCTGGCCCACGAGTTCATCGGACATCGCGCGCAATTCGCCTACAACCCGATCATCGCCTCGGGCGCAAACGCGTGCACCCTCCACTACAATCAGAACGATCAGCCCTGCCGCGACGGTGATCTGCTCCTCCTCGACGTGGCCGCATGCTACGCCAACTACCAATCCGATCTCACGCGCACGATCCCCGTCGGCGGCCGGTTCACCAAACGCCAGCGCCAAGTCTACGACGCCGTGCTGCGCAGCCTGCGCGCCGCGACGAAGGCCGCCGTGCCCGGCAAACTGCACAAGGACTGGCAGAAAGAGTCCGAGAAAATTGTCGAAGAGGAATTGCTGCGCCTCGGCCTGCTCACGCCCCGCGACATCCAACGCCAAGACCCCGACAAACCGGCCGTGAAGAAATATTTTATGCACGGGGTCGGCCACCCCATCGGCCTCGACGTGCATGACGTCGGCTTGTTGAAGCACCCCTTCGCGCCCGGCTGGGTGCTCACCGTTGAACCCGGGATCTACCTGCCGGAAGAAGGTTTCGCCGTGCGCTTGGAAAACACCGTCGTCGTCACCGGGGGCGAGCCCCTCGATCTCATGGCCGACATTCCGATCGAAGCCGCCGAGATCGAGGCGCTGATGAATCGCGGCGCGAAAAGCCCCCGTTCGCGCTGATGAAACCTCTCCGGGCGCTGCTGACCGCAGCGGTATTCGCCCTTAGCGTATTCGCTGCCGATCGCCCCGCGCTCCCGACGGCCCACACCACGCGCAACGTCGAGGGCTGGAACGTGCGCGTGGATGACCGCTTGCTCACCGGCGGGAGCGCGCCCCTCGGAGAACGTGCGCTAAAACTGCTCAACGCCCGCCTCACCGCGATCACGTTCGTCGTGCCTGCGCCCGCGCTCGCGACGTTGCGCACGGTTACTATCCAACTGGATCTCAACTACGGCGAGCTCCGCCCGATGCAGTATCACCCGAGCCGCGGCTGGTTGAAAGAGAAGGGCTACAGCGAAGCACTCGCGAAGTGCGTCCACATTCCCTCCGTCGAAGGCTTCCTCGCGCCCTTCGATAGCCACCGCATGCCGTGGGTCGTGCTGCACGAACTCGCGCACGCCTACCACGATCAGGTCCTCGGCTTCGCGGAACCACGTCTCTTGGCCGCGTGGGAAAACTTTCGCGCGAGCGGAAAATATAAATCTGTCCTCACGAGTGATGGAGCGATGCGTGAGCACTACGGACTGAATAACGCGAAGGCGTTTTTCGCCGAGATGACCGAGAGCTATTTCGGTTCAAATGATTTCTATCCCTTCGTCGCCGGAGAATTCAAACAGACGGAGCCCGAACTTTTCGTCCTCCTCGCCGCCATCTGGGGGCCGCTGCCGAACAACGCCACACCACGCCTCACGCCCAAATCCCAGCGGCGGTCTTGCCCGCGAAAAACGCGTCACCCCATTCGGAGTATCACGACCGGATCGGCGTGCCTTCGAACACGCGTTTCGCCGTTGATTGCGCTGGTCGCCGTCGCCTGCGCGGCGCAGGCCCTCGCCGCAGATTTCCCCCGTCTACGCGACCAGGTCACCGCCCTCGGCCATCTGACCTCGCCACCCGCCGTTCACGCCGCCGAGGGCTTCGCTGCCACCGACCCCATCAAGCCGATCTTCTTCGAAGGCCTCGCGTATCAGGGAACACCTACACGCGTCTTCGCGTGGCTCGGCCTCCCGCAGAGCCCCAGCGGTAAAGTCCCGGGAGTCGTGCTGGTCCACGGCGGCGGCGGCACCGCCTTCAAGGAGTGGGTGCAGAAGTGGAACGAGCAGGGCTTCGCCGCGATCTCGATCGCCGTCGAGGGTCAGACCGATGAACGCATCCCCGGCGCCCCTCCCGGCGCACAGTGGCAGCGCCACGCCACCGCCGGCCCCGCGCGCCACGGCATCTACGGCGACTCTGCCGAGCCGCTGGCCAACCAGTGGATGTATCATGCCGTCGCCGATACCGTGCTCGCCCATTCCTTGCTCCGCTCCTTGCCCGAAGTGGACGCCGCGCGCGTCGGTGTCTGCGGCATTTCGTGGGGCGGCATTATCACCTCGACCGTCGTGGGCATCGATGCGCGTTTCGCGTTTGGCATTCCCATCTACGGCTGCGGCGCCCTCGACCGCGCAGCCGACAACTACGTGCGCGCACTCCGCGACAACACACTCTACCGCGAAGTCTGGGAGCCGCTGCTCCGCCTGCCGCGCGCCACCATGCCGTTGCTCTGGCTCACCGGCCCGCGCGACGCCCACTTTCCCCTGGACGTCCAGCAGGCCAGCTACCGCGCCGCCCCCGGGCCGCGCATGGTCTCAATTCCTTTCGAAATGAAACACAGCCACCCCGCCGGCTGGAACCCGCCCGACAGTTACGCCTTCGCAAAATCGATCGTCGAAACCGGTCAACCGTGGGCGCGCGAGGTGTCGCAGGAAATCCGTGACGGCGTCGCCCGCGTCACTTTCGAGGTCACGTCTGCGGTGAGCGCCGCGACCCTCATCTCCAAACGTGACGCCGGCTGGGAAAAATCGCCGGCCCAGCTCAAAACGACGTCCGGCCGTGTCACGGCCTCCGCCCGCCTACCCGCCGGCACCACCACTTACTATTTCAATATCGAAGCCGGTGGCTTGACCGTCAGCTCAGAATATCAGCCCATAGCCCTGCCCTCCCCGAAGCCCTGATCCCGCCCTCCCCTTTTTCATGAACATCAGAACCATCGCCTCCGCCCTCCTTGCCGTCCTGTGGCTTGCCTCCTCGGTTCACGCCGAGCCTGCTCTCGTCTACGAGGGCACCGCCGGCCCGGGCAAGGGCAAGCACATCGTTTTTCTCTCGGGCGATCACGAATATCGCTCGGAGGAAACCCTGCCCGCCCTCGCACGAATCTTGGCCCAGCATCAGGGCTTCAAGTGCACCGTGTTGTTCAACGTCGATCCGAAGTCCGGCACCATCGTCCCCGGCAATTCCCACTCACCCGGTCTCGAGGCACTCGCGACCGCTGATCTGGCGGTGATCTTTTTGCGTTTCCAAGATTTCCCAGCGGACCAGATGAAACACGTCGCCGCCTATCTCGATCGCGGCGGTCCAGTCATCGGACTGCGCACCGCGACGCATGCGTTCCAAATTCCCGCCACCGGCGAATTCAAAAAATACTCCTGGAACTACAAGGGCGACGACTACGTCGGCGGCTTCGGCCACCAAGTGCTCGGACAGTCATGGGTCGGCCACTACGGCAAGAACCACACGCAGGGCACCCGCATCGACATCATCCCGGCGCTCGCCGCCCATCCGATTTTGCGCGGCGTGAAAGCCATCTGGGCCTACGAGGGCGGCTACGTGGGCAAACCCACCGACGGCGAGATTCTCACCATGGCCCAACCGCTCAACGGCATGACCCCCGATTCCCCGGCCGACGCCACCAAGCCGCCGATGCCCTCCGAGTGGACCCGCACTTACAAGAGCGCCTCCGGCAAAACCGGCCGCGTCTTCACCTCTCTTTACGGTGCCTCCGAAGATCTCCTCAACGACGGCTACCGTCGCATGTTGGTGAACGCATCGTTCTGGGCGCTGGGCCTGGAGGCCGCCATCAAACCCGATCTCAACGTGGCACTCGTCGGCCCCTACAAGCCGAGCACCTTCGGCAACCACCGCTACATCGCTTCCATCAAACCCTCGGCCTACGCCAGCTTCGCGAGCCCGATTCCCGCTCCCGGTTCACCACCACCCACGCCGCCGAACGCGAAAACGAAAGCCCCGCAAACAGCGAAAACCGCTGCGGTCGTCGCGCCTGCAGCCGGCGTCGCACCCCAGCCCGGCGTAAAATCCGACGCCACGCCGCCCACCCAGGCCGAGGACGCCGCCAAGCAGAAATCCGCCAAGCAGGCGCGGACCGCGCCGCCGGCGAAGCCCGTCGATGCGCCCCACAGCATGAAAACCGAACCTGCCACCGCGACCGCCGCGCGTCCGCAAATCGTCGCGCCACCGAGCAAGCGCGAGCGCATCGTTCTCATCGGCAACGGCCTCGCCGAGCGCGATGTTTACTACCACCGCATCGAGACGGAACTGGCCCTGCGTTACCCGGAGCACGATTTGTTTTTCCGCAATCTGGGTCATGTCGGCGACACGCCCGGCTTCCGTCCGCATCCCTCGCGCGCGTCCCAGTGGGCGTTCCCGGGCGCGGAGAAATTTAATCCCGGCCTCAACGTCCACAAAGGCGAGGGCTTCTTCCCCACGCCGGACCAGTGGCTCACCCACCTCAAGGCCGACACCCTCTTCGCGTTCTTCGGCTACAACGAATCGTTCGACGGCCCGACCAAGGTCACCAATTTCGAAGCCGAGCTCTCGGCCTGGGTCCAGCACACGTTGAGCAAAGCCTACAACGGCTCGACTGCGCCCCGCATCGTGCTCGTCTCGCCGATCGCCTTCGAAAATCAGTCCGCGAAACGCGACCTGCCCAACGGCGAAAAAGAAAACGCCCACCTCGCCCTCTACGCCGCCGCCATCGCCTCCGTCGCGAAGAAACACGGTCTCACGTTCATCGATCTCTTCACCCCGACTCAGGCGCTCTACCGGACCGCCAAGGAACCGCTCACCACCGGCGGCTTCATCCCCAACGACGAGGGCTACCAACACGTCGCCAAACTTCTCGCGACCGGCGCATTTGGCGAGCAGGCCCGCACCTCCAAGGCCGATCCTGCCCTCGTGCACGGCGCCGTAAAACAGAAGGATTACCACTGGAATAACGACTACCACCTCGTGAATGGCGTCCACGCCTACGGCCGACGCTACGGTCCCTACGGCCCGCAAAATTATCCCGATGAAGTCAAAAAGACCCGCGAGATGACCGCGCTCCGCGACCGCGTGATTCACGAAGTCGCCCGCGCGAAGAAGACCGATCTCGTCGTCGACGACAGCCAGACCCACGCCCTGCCGCCGGTGCCGACGAACTACGCACCGAGCATCAAAAACGGCACCACGAGTTATCTCCCGGCCGACGACGGCCTCGCGGCGCTCACCGTCCCCGCCGGTTACAAAGTCGAGCTCTTCGCCAGCGAGAAGGAGTTCCCGAATCTCGCCAATCCCATGCAGCTCTCCTTCGATAATCGGGGCCGTCTCTGGGTCGCCGTCATGCCCGCTTATCCCGCGTATCGCCCGGGCGACGCGCTGCCCAACGACAAGATTCTCATCTACGAAGACACCGACGGTGACGGCAAAGCCGACAAGGAAACCGTGTTTGCCGACAAGCTCTACCTGCCCATCGGCTTCGAGTTTGCCCCCGAGGGCGTCTATCTTTCCCAAGAGCCGAATCTCGTGCTCCTGCGCGACACCAACGGCGACGATAAAGCCGACCGCACCGAGATCATCCTCGGCGGTTTCGACACGCACGACACGCACCACGCCATCAGCGCCTACGCCGCCGATCCCAGCGGCGCCTTCATGCTGTGCGAGGGAGTTTTTCTGCACAGCAACGTCGAAACGCCCTACGGCCCCGTACGCTGCGTCGATGGCGGTTTCTTCCGCTACAGCCCGCAGCGCGGGATGTTGGAGCGCACCATTCAGATGAGTATCCCCAATCCTTGGGGCTACACCTTTGACCGGTGGGGTCAGGACTTTTTCCTCTTCACCTCCGGCACGAACATGAACTGGGCCTTGCCCATGCAGGTAAAGCCCACCTTCGGCAGCAAAACTCCCGCCACCGTCGATCTTATCCCCGCCGCCGAAAAAGTGCGCCCCACGTCGGGTCTGGAGGTCGTCTCCTCCCGCCACTTCCCCGACAACGTCCAAGGCGATCTGATACTCTGTAACGCCATCGGTTTCCTCGGCATCAAGCAGCATCAGATCGAGGACGACGGCACGGGTTGGAAAACCACCTTCCGCCAAGACCTGCTCACGAGCACCGATCGCAATTTTCGTCCGGTGGATCTCGAGTTCGCCCCCGACGGCTCGCTCTACGTGATCGATTGGCACAACGTCCTGATCGGGCACATGCAGCACAACGCCCGCGATCCGATGCGCGACCACAACCACGGTCGTATTTACCGCATCACGTATCCGAGCCGGCCGCTCGTGAAGCCAGCACAGATCGCCGGCGCGAGCATGGACACCTTGCTCAACAACTTGAAAGAGCCGGAAAGCCGCACGCGCTACCGCACCCGCCGCGAAATCCGCAGCCATCCGGTCGCGACTGTACTCCCGGCCGTGAAAAAATGGGCCGCCGCGCAGACCGATACGCACGCGAAGCTCGAAGCCCTCTGGACCACCTGGGGCATGAACGCGGTCGACGAACCCCTGCTGCGCGAACTCCTCGCCTCCTCGGATTTTCACGCCCGCGCCGCGGCCGTCCGCGTGCTGCGCTACAACACTCACCGCATCGCCGACCACGCTGCGTTGCTGGAGAAAGCCGCCGCCGATGAGCACGGTCGCGTGCGCTTGGAATCGGTCGTCGCCGCCTCGTGGTTACCCGATGTGCCGGCAGCGAAAAAGATCGTCGCCATCGGCGCCGGCCAGCCCCTCGACATCTGGAGCAAGGCCGTCGTGAAGACCGCCGCCGACCGCCTCGCCGATATCGCCGAAGAGGAAAAGCCCGAACACCCGCAGCTCCCCGCCCCACCCCACCTCAACGCTGCAGCGCAGAAGCAATACCTTTCGGGCCAGCAGATTTTCCTGCGCGAGGGATATTGCGTGACCTGCCACCAAGCG
Organism: Opitutus sp. GAS368; assembly: GCA_945874455.1. GTDB lineage: Bacteria > Verrucomicrobiota > Verrucomicrobiia > Opitutales > Opitutaceae > GAS368. The sequence goes on from CAMCHO010000123.1 coordinate 12,402, forward strand.
AACGGCAAGGGACTCGATCCGGCCTTTCCTTCCCTCGCCGGCAGCCCGTGGGTCACCGAGGACTCCGAGCGGCTCATCAAACTCACTTTGTATGGTCTGACCGGGCCGCTGGAAGTGAACGGCAAGAAATACGACGGCCAAGTGCCCATGACGCCCTTCGGCGGAATGTTGAACGACAATGACGTCGCCGCCGTGCTCACGTTTGTCCGCAATAGTTTTGGTAACAATGCGGCCCCGATCCCAGCCGCCGACGTCCAAAAAGTGCGCGCGAAAAATCCCGGCCGCATGATGCTCTACAACACCGAGGAATTGCTCAAAGAGCATCCACTGAAGTAGGCGCCCGTTCGTCGGAGCGGCGGCTTTCGAGCCGCCGCCCACCTTCCTCCCATGCGCGTTCGAGCTGAGACCAACACCGGTTTTGTAGGAGCCTGCTTGCGGGCGATATCCGGGCGATTTAGACGGGCGATTTCGCATTTCACCCGCTGACCACCTCCTGAATCGCCCGCAAGCAGGCTCCTACCTCCAGGCAAATTAGTCTGATATTAAACGTGAATTGGAATGCCACTCTCATGAGATACTTCATCACCCTCTGCGTCGCCGTGCTCCTGGGTCTCGGCGCGGTTTGCCCCGCGCTCGCCGCCGCCGCCGTGGCGTCGGACTTGCAGCCAGATCGTCTCACCCTCTATCGGACGGTCAATGGACTCGAATTGAAGCTGCACACCTTCGAGCCGGCGGGCCTCAAGCCCTCGGATCGCCGCGCGGCCATCGTCTTCTTTTTCGGCGGCGGCTGGAGCGGCGGCGACGCAAAGCAGTTTTATCAACACGCCCGAGCGCTGGCCGATCAGGGGATGGTGGCCTTTTCCGCCGACTATCGGGTGAAGAGCCGCAACCAGACCACACCGTTCGAGTGCGTGCAGGACGCGCGGGCCGCCATCCGCTGGGTGCGCGCCCACGCCGCCGAGTGGGGCATCGATCCCGATCGGATCGTCGCCTCGGGCGGCTCCGCCGGCGGTCACCTCGCGGCCTGCACGGCCGTGATCGTTGACGACGACAAAGCGAGCGAGAACGCGACATTTAGCCCTGTGCCCAACGCGCTCGTCCTGTTCAATCCCGTGCTCGACACCACGGCCAAGGGCTACGGCGCGAAGAACTTCAAGGCTGAGCAGCAGACGACGCTCTCGCCGTGTCACCACGTGCGCCCAAGCGTCGGGCCCACCATTATTTTCCACGGCACGGCGGACAAGACCGTGCCGTTTGAGAATGCGGAGCGCTTCACCCGGCTCATGCACGCAGCGGGTAATACCTCCGTGCTCGTGCCTTTCGAGGGGAAGGACCACGGCTTCTTCAACGGACCGTTTTTCCGCCCGTCGAACGACGGCGCCGACTACGCGCTGACGATGCAGCGCACCGCCGAATTTCTGGCCGCGCAGGGTTTCCTCGGTGCCCAGCGTTGAGGTGCGTCCGCCGAATCCACTGCGATGAAAAACACCTTCACGTTTTGGTTCACATTGCTGGGCGCCGCGCTCGCCCCGGCCCACGCCGCAGAAAAGCCCCGGCCCAACATCGTCGTCATCTACACCGACGACCAGGGCTACGGCGACATGAGCGCGCTCAACCCGCAGGCGAAATTCTCCACGCCCCACCTCGATCGGCTCGCGCGTGAAGGGATCGTCTTCACCGACGGCCATAGCGCCGACACCGTCTGCACGCCTTCGCGTTACGCTCTGCTCACGGGACGCTACGCTTGGCGCACGTCGCTCAAGAGCGGCGTGCTCCACGCCGACGGCCCCTGCCTGATCGCGAAGGATCGCATGACGGTCGCGTCGCTGCTGAAGGGCCAAGGCTACCACACCGCCATCATCGGCAAGTGGCATCTCCAGATGAAATTTCCCGGCACGATCGGGCAACGCGATTGGACGCAGCCCATCACCGAGGGTCCGACCGAGCGCGGCTTCGATTTCTACTTCGGCATCCCCGCCTCGATGAACTACGGCGTCCTGACC
>CAMCHO010000124.1 GCA_945874455.1 Opitutus sp. GAS368
ACGGCCAGCATCGCCTGCACGCGCTCTGGCTGGCTGGAGGCGAGGTCATGCTGTTCTCCCAGATCTTCGGCGAGGTTGAAGAGTTGCGGCACCGTCGTGCAGATCAGTTTCCACCCACCATCGCGTACGGTCTGCACGCCACTCGCCGAGCAACTGATCGCGTGCCGGCGCACGGGAGTTTGGCCACCGCGCAGCACGGGCAGCAGGCTGTGGCTGTCTTCACCAGCCTCGGCCGGCAGACGCGCGCCCCATACCTCCGCAAGCGTCGCGAGGAGGTCGGCGTGATGCACGAGCTGGTCGCACACGGCCCCGGGTTTCACTTCGCCGGGCCAGCGCACGATGAACGGCGCGCGATGCCCGCCTTCCCAGTAACTCGCCTTGTAGCCACGCAGAGGACCGCTCGGAAAGTGTCCCATCGCCTCGAGAGGTTTAACGCCGATGGTGGACTCGTAACCGTTGTCGCTCGCGAGCAACACCAACGTGTTCCCCTCCACCCCGGCCGCTGCGAGGGCGGCGAGCACGCGACCGACGACCGCATCCGTTTCCATGACAAGGTCGGCATAGTCGTTGAGCCCGCTGCGCCCGCGCCACGCCGCGCTCGGCGAGATCGGGGTGTGCGGCGTGGTGAGCGGAAGATAGAGGAGAAACGGCTCGGCCAGCCGCGCGCGCTCCTGCACGTAGGCGACCGCCCGATCACCGAGCGCGGCGAGCACTTCATCGAACCGCCAGTTCGGCAGGGCTGGTCCTTGAAAGCTCGCTTGGAATCCGGCCATGTGCTCGGCCGTGAGCAGCTCCGTCGGCACCCCGACCGTACGGTCGTCACGGATAAACGAATACGGCGGCCAGTTCGGCACGTCGGTGCCGAAGTAGTGGTGGAACCCGCGCGTGGTGGGCCCGCCCGCGATCGGCTGGCGGAAGATCGCGCTCCACGCCGCGCGCTGCTCCGCGCTGGGCACGGTCACGAGGGGATCTTTGGATCGTCCCGTCCGGCCGCCGAGGCCCCGGACGAGCGGTTGCTGTTCCGGCGTGATCGGCCAGTCCCAGCCGAGGTGCCATTTGCCGATGGCCGCCGTGTGATAGCCTTGCTGCTGGGCGAGGCTGCCAATGGTGAGTCGGTCCGGTGCGATGAGCGGACGCTCCCACGGATTCACGATGCCCGACTGTAAACGGCTGCGCCAGTGATAGCGCCCGGTGAGGAGCGTGTAGCGCGAGGGCGAACACACGCCAGAGGACGAATGCGCATCTGTGAAACGCATCCCGGCCTGCGCTAGCCGATCCATGTGCGGCGTGGGGATTTTTCCACGCGTGGGGTTGTAGCACTGCACATCGCCGTAGCCGAGATCGTCGGCCAAAATTACGACGACGTTGGGTTTGGCTCGGGCGGCGCTCGCCGAGGGGGCCGCCGCGAGTGCCGTGTGCGCCGCGAGCGCCGTGGTCGCCAGCGCGAGGAACCGTGGAAAGAGGGCTCGGATCGTCATCGCTCAAAACACTCCTTTCACGCCGAAAGTCAGGATCGTCCCGAAGGTGACGTTTTCCCGCACATAGGAGGGATCGAGTTCGTAGCGGTATTCACCGCCATTGAAGAGATCGCGCACTTGAAAGAACACGCCGGTCTTGGCCGTGAGCTGGACGCTGCCGTTCAGATCGTAGAGCGTGCGTTGCCGGCGATAGTTGATGCGGCCCGTGGTGGAGAACGGCGTATCGTCGGTGTATTTTGCGCTCACCCCGAAGGCGAGGCGGCGGTGGCGATAGCTGAGCGCCCCGCCCAGCATGTGCGGCACCAAGCCGGCGCGCCGCACCGAGGCATACGTGCGCGTGTAGCTGCCGGAAATATTTAATCCGCTCAGCACGCCCGGCAGAAATGAGAGGGCCTGGCTGTATTCGACCGTAAGATTGCGAAAGCGGGTCACTCCCGGACGATTACCCGTCGAGATGAACCGGTAGGTGGAATACGTCGGGTCGTTTTCGTAGCCAAACTCGGAAGCGGGATACTCCTCCGTCGAAACGCTGTCGGTGATTTCACGTTGCGACGCGGTGATGGCGAGGTTGCCGACCGGCTCAAAGTAGTAGGCGAGACGTCCGGTATAATTCTTCCCGCGTTCGGGCAGAAGGTTTGGATTCGGGACGTTAACCGTGAGTGCGGTTTCGTTGAATACATAGACGCCGCCGAGATTCGACAGCGGCGGACGATTGATGGTGGTGGCGTAGCCGAGATGCGCCTGAAGATTGCGCGTAACGGAATACTTGATACTGGCCGAGGGGAACAGGTTGTCGTAACCGCCGGTACGCTCGATCTTCGGCTGACTCATGTATTGATACACCAAGCCCGGAACGGTCGTGGCGCGGCCGTTGGCCACCGCCACCGGATAGCCGCCCGCCCGCACTTCCGCCGCTGAGCGGGCGTTGAACGCGCGATCCGTGATCTGGGTATCCTCCCAGCGCAGGCCACCCTGTACCTGCACGGGCCCGAGCTTGGTGTTGGCCATGGCATAGTTGGCCAGAAACCGCTCTTTGAAATAAGCGGCGCCCGTGATGTAGGCCGTATAAAAATTATCCGCCGTCGCGGTGCTCACAAAATATTCCGGGTGCTCGCGAAACTGCTCGCCGAGCGCGACGCGATTCGGAAACACCGGCCCGCGACCGGAGATCGAAGTGAGCTGCACCGCTTCGGTCTTCCACTGGTAGCTCGGAAAGGCGACGCCGGCGAAGCTGCCGGTCGTCCCGCCACCCGGCCCGACATATTGGTAGGTGTAGGCGGAGTTCGGATTGCGATAGCGCCGATACTCCTCGGTGGCCTTCGTCCCGAACTTAAACCACGTCGGCACGCGCCACCCCGTCGTGAGGCGCGCGTTGGCCTGCGCGAGATAGATCTCATCCTCGGCGAACACCGCACCATCGCTCGCGCGCGGGTTGGTGAAGTTGACGAGATCGGAGAAATCACGTCCGGCGGTCTGGGTGAACTGCCAGTCCTTTTCCGTCGGCGAAGTGCGGACGACCGTGAACTCGAGCCCCGTCAGCGCGTTCGTGGGGACATTCACCGGGCCACCCCGGATCATGGCTTCGTATTGATTCGTCGAGATCGAGTAGTGCAACGCACCGTCGACGACCAAGCCGCCCCGGGAAAACTCAAACTTCGGCGTGAGCGTGCGCGTGCGCGCGATCTTGTGCGAGTGATTCGTGGAGAGCGCGACGGAGCCGCCGCCGTTCGCGATGCGGAAATTCGTCAGGCCATCGCCAATCACGGCCGCGCGGTTCGCGGCGGAGACGGTCACGCCGCGGTTGTCGAAGAAAGTGTCATACCAGTTATACATCGCGCCGAGCGAGAGCACCAGCGACGGCGTGGCCTTGAAGTCCACGGTGAGCGTCGGCGTGAAGCGCTCGGAGAGTTTGGGCTGCTGCACGAAACCATTGCTCGCAAAAACATACGGCCGCGTGTCCGTCGGCGTGAGCGCCGTGGTGTAGTTCGTGGTCACCCGCTGCTGCAGCGCATACTGATTGGACTCGCTGATGTTCAGGACCACGCCGAGGCGGTTGCCGAAAAACACGTCGGAATACTCGAGGATGCCGCCGGGCCGGAATTTGCGCGTCTGCGAATCCCCCGGCCCGTAGCTCGGGCGGAGACTGAAGCGATCGGTGTTGGCCATGAAATTGGCCTGCCAGCTGATGCGCCGGCCCTTCCGCTCGAAGGCGCGCTTGCTCTTCAGATTGATCGTGCCGGCGGGAGCGTTGGCATCCATCTCCGCGCTGCTGGTGAAGTTCACCTCGATCCGATCGATGCTGTTGATCGACACTTGGTCGAAGCTGAACGAACGCGCCCCGCCTCCGAGGCCCTGCGACCCATCGCTGCTCGCCATTTTGAAACCGTCCACACTCACGCCGACGTATTGCGGGTCCATGCCGCTCAGGCGGGGGCCGCGTGAGTCGGGGCCGACATAGTCGAGATCGACGCCGGGGATGTTTTTGAGAAACTCGCCCACGTTGCCCTCGGCGACATCGCCAAACAATTCGGACGACACGCTGTTGGTAATATTCATCGAATTGCGCTGCTCCATGATGGCCTTGGCGTGACCCTCGCGTTCGGAGGAGACGACAAAGGCGCCGAGCTTCACGACCTCGTCGGCCTTCGCGCCGTGGAGCGTGCTCTTGAGTTCGAAGTCGTGGGCGACCGTCTGGCCGGCAGCGATCGTTAGCGCCACCTGCGCGGGCTTCGTCCCGGTATACGAGACCGTGATTACCGCCCGGCCGGCGGGCACCGGGGTCAGGCGATACGAACCGTCGCTCGCCGTCGTTACGCTCAGCTCAGTGCCCTGCAGCCGCACTTCCGCGCTGGAAACATAGTCACGCGTCGTGACGTTGAGCACGCGTCCAGATACGGCGCCAAAGCCCGTCGCGCTGCCATCGGCGGCGGCGAGGCCGAGGACGACGGCGAGGGCGAGGAACGCACTCAAAACGGTGAGAATATTTTTCGATTTCATGATGGGTGGAGAACGAGAGTTTGCAGACGAAAAAATCGTGGCGGGGCCGGAGCTTGATTCGATCAGCGGGGCGCGCGGCACGATGATCGTGCTCGACGATTCTGAGGCGACCACGCGCAGTCCGGTGCCGACCACGGGGAGGGCGAGTGCGTCGCGCGGAGCAAAACGTCCGCGGAGAGCCGCGACCCGAAACCCTGCGCGAGCCACGCGCGCAGCATCGGCTCGTGCGGCAGGATTTCCGTAGGGAACCAGCGATCAGATTTTTCGGGCAGCGAAATCACAGGGTGGTCCCAGAAAACGCGCATTTGCGCGCCACGAGCAAGCGCAAGTTCCCTCGAAAGATCGGACCACGTATCCGGCCAAGGCGTCGTGCGGTGCGTAAACCCGACCCAACGCCGGGCAGCAACAAGCGACTCACCTCCAGCGACGTGCGCTAGCCTGCCTTGCTGTCCAGCCGCGTGATCACCTGCGCGCGATGCCCCGACAGGTTGGCGGCCGCCGGCACGGAATTTGTCATCCCCGGCGTGTTGCCAATCTCGAAGATGCGCGAGTTCGGCCCGCGGCTGATCTCCACCGCGTCGATACCGATCGGATCAATCAGCACGCGGCCCGAGATTTGAAGCTATCGAAGTGATGTTGGCCGCGCCAAGACGGCGAATACGATTCGCTTTCTGGAGGTGCAAAACTGATTCAACGGGAGGGTCGTGTCGGCCGCCGGAATATCGAAACGCCGTTTCGCGGGCTCGGCTGTGCCCACGGTGAAAAGCGAACCCGCTCCGGCGACCAGCAGCCGACAACAGCGGGCGAAACGCACGGTCAAATTACTCTGCGGCAGGGGGCGAAAAAAGAACGGGGCGGACGGGGGCGAGCGGAGTTGATCGGAGGGTAAACCCGTGCGCACGGACAAGGCGGGAGTTGGGTTTATCGGGCCAGCTCTGCCACCATGAGCGTGGTCCATTCGGCGTCGTTGACGTTGAAATAAATCCGCCGGCTGTCGGCGCTGAAGATGGGGTGAGGGTGATTCTTGCGCCAAGATTTAGCGCCGAGGCGGTTGTCGAAGCGATGGATGATTTGGTAGGCACCGCCGCGCGCGTCGCACACGACGACGCCCCACTCGCCGGGCGCGCCGCCAAGGTGGGTGAGCAGGCCATCCTTCACGATGAGTTTTCCATCCGGGCTCATCGAGGGGTGGTCGCCGGGGAGATGCGGCAGGCTCGGGAGCGTGACGGGCTTCCCGTCCCCACTGGTCTCGAACACGAGATTGCTGGCCTCGATCATGCGGCTCGAATCCGGGTGCCAAGCAGGGTGGCCCCATTTTTCGCGCATGAAGACGGGCTGCTTCGCGGCGAGATCGTAAACGACGGTACCCTGCCGGTTGCTCGCGTTGGCGGAGCGGAAATTATTCGCCGCACCCTTCGGCCCGGGCGCGGACATCTTGAAAAATACGCGCCGGCCATCCGGCGAGATGTTGGGGAAAAAGATCGAGGTGGTCCGGCCGCCGAACTCTTTGGCGAGCCACGCGCCGTAGCGACGTTCCACGTCGGCGATCGTAACGACGGTGCGGATACTTCCGGTCGCCGCATCGAGCAATTCGAGGTCGCGGTGCGCGCCAGGATTCCAGTGGCAACCGTAGAGCGGCAGCACGTCGTCGATGGCGCGGCCGAAGCAAAGCTGCCGATCCTCGGCGAGCGTGCGGTCCTTGCCCGTCGCCAGATCGACCACGTGGACGCTCCAGCGATTTTGCTTCACGTCGTGGTAAGCGATGCGCTGCCCATTGCTGATCCATTGCTGGCAGGCGGCGCGATGGGCGTCCTCAGTGTCGAGGCCGCGGGCGACCACGGTCTCGCGGCCAGTGGCCCGATCGAGCACGACGAGGTCGCCATGATGAGCGTCGGCCGTCGTGGAGACGAAATACAGCACGCGCGTGCCATCGGGACTCTCCGGGTTGGTGAGGTAATAGGTGTGAATCGTGTGGCGCGGTGCAGGCGCGGCGACCGGTCGGACCGTGACGCGCGTGCGCCAAGGCGAGAGCGGATCGGCTTCGCTGGCGGCGGCGAGGGGGGCTGCGAAGGGGGCGCAACCAACCGCGAGCACGGCGGCGGCGCGGATGAGAACGGGGTAAAATTTCATGGCGAAGGCGGGGCTGTGGGTGTGGGTGGCGGTTAGAATGAACCCTTGATTCCGAAGGTCCACGAAGCGCCGTAGTCTTCGCGCGAGCGGAACTGGGCGTGCTCGGGCGTGTTGGGGCCGGCGATTTCGAAGTCCTCGGTGGCATCGCCGACGTTGCGCAGATTAGCGAAGAGCGCGAGGCTGCGGGTGAGGCGATACTCCCCTTGCACGTCGAGATTGAGGCGGCGTGACCGCCAGTTGAACGTGCCGGCTTCGATGCTGCGGGCGACGGCGACTTCGCCGAGACGGCGCCGGCCCTGGAGGTTCCAGTTGGCGCGGACGTTGAAGCGCTCGCGACTGAGGCTGACGCCCCAATTATACGTGCGCGGCACGAAGCCGTTGAAGTTGGCCGCCGCCTCGCCGGTCACGCGCAGCGCGCTCATATTGGCAAAGACCTGCACGCCGCGCGCCCAGCGCGGGAGAAACGTCAGGGCCTGCTTGTAGTCGAACTCCAGGCCGGTCATGCGCACCACGCTGTCGAGGTTGCGCTGCGTCTGCACATCGAAGCCACCGTAAACCGCGGGATCGAGCTCGTAGAGCGCGAGGAACTCGGGCGTGGGGCGAAACACCGTGCTCCCGAAGAAATTCTCGAAGTCGCGCCGGAATCCGCCGATCGAGATCTGACCGACGCCCTCAAAATAATACTCGAGGCGCACCTTCGCGGTCTGCGCGCTCCACGCCTTGATCGCGACGTTGTTGACGACGATGCGGCTCGCGGCCGTGGCGGTCTCGGTGTCGGGCAGCGTGACGCCGCCGGCATATTGATTGTAGTCGGGCCGGCCGACCGACGTGTAAACGGAGCCGCGGGCGATCACGTTGTCCCGCAGGTTGAAACTCGCGTTGAGGCTCGGGAAGACGCGCAGGTATTCCTTCTCGGCATGCATGCCGCGGTCGAGGAACGTGAGCTGCGAGACCCCGAGCGAATTGCTCGTCGGCAACAGGACGAGGGGCGCGCCGTTCGCGCCGCGGAGCACGCGGCCGCTGGCGTCGCGCTGGTAGTTGCGCGCCGGATCGGTGAGCGGGCCCTCGGCCTGCACGTTAGTCTGCTCGGCGCGCAGGCCGGCGACGAGTTTCAGCCGACTCTGGAGCAGCGCGAGGTCGCCGCGCAGGTAGGCGGACGAGATGATTTCCGTGGCGCGCTTCGAGAGGCTCACGGCATTGCGGTATTCGCCGTTGGCGTCGGCGGTGAAGGCGCGCGGGTTGGCCTGGTAGAGTTCCCACGCCTTGTCGGCGCTCAGCCACTGGATGCGCGGGAAACCATAGGGCGCGATGCGCTGCGAAAACGGCGCATCCAGCAGCACCGCCGCGCCGTCGTCGCTCCCGACTGGATCGGTGGGCGTGGTGGTGGCGCGGCCGTCGGCACCGACAAACGTGTAGTTGGCCGTCGTGCCGCGCATGTCGCGCGCGGCCTGACGGACGTCGAGGCCGCCTTTGAGCGACGCGGGCTGGCCGAGCAGATTGAAATTGCGGCGCGCGTTGGTGTAGGCGCTGCGGCGCAGATCGACGGAGTCGCGCGGCTGCGGATTGCTCGCGGCCGTGAGCACGTAGCTGCCGAGGCTGTACGGATCGACGGGCGCGCCGGCGGCATCGGTCACCGTGATCACGCGGGGGCGCAGGTAGAAGATGTCGTCGAACGACACGGTCACGCCGGTGCGCCGCGCCGTGAGGCTGCCGAAGTAACCGCGCGTACTGTCGCGCAGGAAATTAGTGGAATGGGAATAGCCGGCACCCGCCTCGGCATTCCAGATCGGGCCGTTGTAACGATAGACGATCGTGGGCATATGCGTCTGGCCATTGCGCCAGCGCGAGGAGTTGGCGATCCGCACTTCGCCGCGACCGGCCTCGCCGCGCGTGGAGGTGGGTGTGAAGCCGCCCGCGACGACGCGGTTCACGAAGAAGGTGATGCCATTATTGTTAAACTCGGAACTGAAGCGCCCGTATTGGTAGGAAAACGACAGCGTGCCGTTGGTGCCGAGCTTGTAGTCGAGCGTGGTGCCGAAGGACGAGCGGTCGTTGAACTTCACCACGTCGGACACGACGTAGTCGGTGAGGTAAGGGCGGTCCGGCGTGGTATCGGGATAGTGCGTCGCGGCGGTGGCGGCCGTGGTGCCAGTGGTGGCCCCACTGGCGCCGCGCCACGTAGTGGTGACCGTGTCCTGCGGCAGATACTGTTTACTGAAGCTGCCCGAGAGGGTGAAGCCGAAGCGTTTATTCACGGGCGCGATGTAGGAAAAATCGAAACCGGGCTGGACCTTGCGCGTCGCGTATTTTCGCGGACCGGCGGTCTGGCCAAAGGAGCGGTCGTTATCGCGCATCATCACGTAGGCGCTGCCGGTGAAGAGAGGTTTGGAGCGCTCGAATGCGCTGCGCGGAACCATGTTCACCGAACCGGCGAGCGCGGCGCCGGACGATTCCGCAGTGGGCGAGTGCAGCACCTCGAGCCGCGAGACGTTGTGGATGGAAATCTGCAGGAGCTCGGTCGCGCGCGACGTGCTCGCGCTCGACGTACTCGCCAGGTCGAAGCCGCCGAGCGTGATGGGGACGTTGTTCCCCGGCACGCCGTCGAGCGAGAGCGTGTTGGCGGTGCCGCCGACGTAGTTAATGCTGATGCCCGGGATAAATTTCAGGAACTCGCCCACACTGCCGTCGGCGCTGATCCCAAATTCTCCGGCGGAGACGACATGGGAGATGTTGGGCGCGAAGCGCTGCTCGTTGATCGCAATCGCCGCACCGTCCATCTCCTGCGTCGTCGTAACGACGAAGTTGGCGAGCTTAACGACGCTATCGCCTGAGGAACCGCCGAGCGTGAAATCACGCTCGAGCGTCAGGCCCGCCGCAACGGTGACGGACGCGGTGGCGGGATCCGCACCTGTGAAAAACACCCGGACGCGGACCGCGCCCGCCGGCACCTGCGTGAGACGATACCGGCCGCTCGCGTCGGTGAAGGCCTCGCGCGCGGCGCCGTCGATGGTGACGCGGGCGTTCTCCAGATATTCGCCGCTGCGGGCGTGGAGCACGCGGCCCTCGATGGTGCCCGTGGCGAGACTGGCCTCAGCGGCGCCGGCGGCAGGCGACAGACTGACGGCGGCGACTAACCAGAGGGCTAACGCGACAAAACAGTTCAGGGGGTTCTTGGGGGTCATAGGGGTCTTGGCCAGCATGGGGTGCTGGGGGGGCTACTGGATCGAGAGCATCCCCCAATCGGAGGCGAGTAGAAAAAATGGCTTCGTCGGCCGTCGGTCTTCGCTTTTTCCGGCCACGGTCCGAGGTCGGCGATGAAGACGGAGCCGTCGTAGCCGACACTCCCGATATCGAGTCCGGCCTCGGCGCCATCGCGGATTTTCAAGTTCCGCGTGATGCGCTCGCCAGCGGGTGCCCAGATCGGGTGATGGCCGCCGCGCGCATCTTGTTGCGGAGTGACCGCGAGGCGGATGTCGGAGCCTGCGCGCGCGGGGGGAGCGTGAGGGCAGGCCCAGAATGGCTGTTTCGAAATATTTCACGGAAAGGGTACAGGGGGATCGTTGCGCGGCCGAGAGCGACTGCCGCGCAGTCACCCCGATGATGAACCCGAAGCCGCTGACCGTGACGAGGCAAGCGTGGTGGCCCATTAGTCGAACCACTCGTGCAGCCGCACGGACCCACGAGCTGCCATGCGTCGGCTGTCGGCGAGTATTCGTTGGCACAGGCAGGTCCGTTGCACCGCGGTAGGCAGGTCAAATCGCGCCGACCCACGCTCGGCTCGACAATCCCGGCGGCATCTCCTCGTATTGTGCAGACTGCTGCGAAATCGCGCCCGGCGAGGGCCAGCGCGTGCTCGACAGCAACCCCGGCGAACGCACCGCAAGCTTCACTTCCCTCACCTCACCCCGATGACGCACCGCGATTCTTCACTCTCGACCACCGCCGCATCCGCGCTCGCCACCCAAGGAGCGGCGACTGCGCTCACGCCATGAATCTTCGCACTGCACGGGGCGCGACGAGAGCCGCGGGTCTCCGCCGCCTCGGCCCCACGCTCGTCGCCCTCGTGCTGGCCCTCACTCTGCTGCGCAGCGCCGAGCCCGCGAGCCCATGGCAAACCGTCGCGCACATGCCGGCCGACAACCACGATCTCACCGCTGCCGTCGTGGGCGGAAAATTCTACGTCGCGGGCGGGGTGACCAACGACTACCGAGGAACGGGACGCGTCCAGGCCTTCGACGAAATCTGGGAGCTCGATGCGCAAACGTGGACGTGGCGCGCCGTCGCAAAATTTTCCCGCCCGCGGATCTATTGCGCGACCGCCGCGTTCGAGGATCGCGTGTGGGTCCTCGGCGGCGATGTGCTGCACGCGGACAACCAGCGCCGGGCCTCCGCGCTCGTGGAAATCTACGATCCGCGCACCGATGCGCTCACGCGGGCGCCCGATCTGCCGGTGGCGCTGCCGAACCCGCTCGCACTCGCGGCGGCCGGGCGGCTCTGGATCGTCGGCGCGCGCAATCGCACCGACCTCGGCCAGTTCGCGAGCATCGGCCCCGGCGAGACCGCGTGGCGCGTCGAGCCCGAGGCGCTACCGAAGATGTGGGCGCTCGCCGGCGCCGCGCTCGACGACAAACTTTACGTCTGCGTGCCCGACACAGGTCTCGCCGTATTCGATCCGGGCACACGCGCATGGAGCGTGATCCCCGGCCCCACTCGGCCGCGCTCAGCGCAAGTCGCGGCCTGGCGCGGCGAGCTCTGGATCATGGGCGGCGTGGATATCGCCGAGCGCACCGCAACGCACCTCTACCATCCCGCTCAGCGTACGTGGCGCAAGGGGCCCGATCTCCCGACGCCGCTCGCGTGGGGCGCGGCCGGAGTCGTCGCCGATCGACTGGTCGTCACGGGCGGTGCGTGGCTGAGCGATCCGCCCGAGAACAGGAAATACACCTTCACGGACCGAACCATCGCGCTCGCGGCGGAGGCCATCCCGCCCGCACCCGCAGTGGCCGCCGCCGGCCCGGCGCTCCCGCGCTGGTCGGATCAAGCCTTGCGCGGCACCGGCGGGCCCGGCCTACCCTTCACGAATGAACGTCGCTTTTCTCAGTTCAAATTTGGCCGTCTCGGCACGCTGCTCCCCGTGCCGACCGCGCGGCCGGACGAACCGGAGCGACTCCTCCTGATCGAAATCGACGGACCTATCTGGACGTTTTTAAACCGGCCAGACGCCCCGCCACCCGAACGTGCGCTCGATCTGCCGGCACGGTTTCAGCGGCCAACCCACACCTACTCGCTCGCGTTTCACCCGCGCTACCCCGCAGTGCCGCACGTCTTCGTGCTCTCCAACCGCCTGCAGCCGAAGCCGGCGGAAAACGTGTTGGCGCGTTTCACGGTCACCCACGCGCCCGGCGCGGCGCCCGTGATCGATCCGGTGAGCGAACAAGAGATTTTGCGCTGGCCAAGCGACGGCCACAACGGCGGCGAGGTGGCGTTCGGACCCGACGGCCTGCTCTATGTTTCCACCGGCGACGGCAGTTCACCCGGCGATCCGCGCGACATGGGGCAGCGAGTGGATGTGATTTCCGGTGGCGTGCTCCGCCTCGACATCGAGCGCACCGCCGCAGGGAAAAATTATGCCGTGCCCCCCGACAATCCCTTCGTCGGACAGCCCAACGTGCGGCCGGAAATCTGGGCCTACGGCCTGCGCAATCCGTGGCGGCTCGCCTTCGGCCCCAGCGGCGACCTCTGGGCGGCCGACAATGGCGACGATAGTTGGGAAACGGTCCAGCTCATCCGCAAAGGCGCCAACTACGGCTGGAGCGTGTTCGAAGGCTCGCATCCGTTTAAGCGCCAGCACGCGCTCGCGGGGCCGACGCCGCGGCTCACCCCGCCCGTGATCGAGCTCCCTCACTCCGAGGCACGCTCCGTCATCGGTGGCCTCGTGTATCGTGGGGGGAAATTTCCGGCGCTCGCCGGGCATTATATCTTTGGCGATTACGTGACGGGGTCGGTGTGGGCGTTCAAATGGGACGGCGCGGCACCGCGGAATTTCCGCAAGATCGCCGACACGCGCGGCCCGATCATCGCGTTCGGCACGGATCGCGCCGGGGAAATTTTAATGACACGCAACGACGGCCAGATTCACCGGCTCGTGCCGGTGCCGGCCGCGTTGGCACCCACGGCGGAATTCCCACGTCGCTTGAGCGAGACGGGCCTCTTCGCCTCGACCGCGCGGCACGCGCCGGCACCCGGGGTGGTACCTTACGAACTGAACGCCGGCGTCTGGTCCGACGGCGCGTACGCGCGGCGGCTGCTGGCGATAGCCGGTCGGCAAAACGCAACGGTCGATTCGGCGAACGATGATCGCTGGATACTCCCCGACGCGAGTGCCGTGGTGCGCACGCTGGAGATTGGCGCGTCGCCCAGCCCGCGGCGCGTCGAGACGCAGCTCATGTATCGCGAGCAGGGCTCGTGGCGCTTTTACACGTACGCTTGGAACGAGGCGCAGACCGACGCGGAGCTCGTGCCCGAGGCGGGCGAGACGCGACCCATACCGGGCATCGCGGGTCGTACGTGGCGGTATTCCGGCCGCAGCGAGTGTGTAATTTGCCATACTGCGCAGACGCATTTCACGATCGGGCTCAGCACGGCACAGCTCAATCGCCACGCCGATTTCAGCGCGCTGGGCCGCCGCGTCGAAAACCAAATCGCGGTTCTGGCCGACGTGGGCCTGCTCAAGTCCGCGCCCGCAGGAGCCTCTGCCGAGTGGCCGCGCCTGAGCGCGCCGGAGGATGGGACGCAGCCGCTGGAGCTCCGCGCCCGCGCGTATCTTGAAATTAACTGTGCGCACTGCCACCGGCCGAATGGCGTGGGCGGACGCGCGACGTTTCAGCTCGTCGCCTCGCTGCCGCTGAGCAAGACCGGCCTCCTCGACCGTCCGCCGCTCGTGCCGTTGCTCGGCCCGCATTCAAAATTCATCACGCCTGGCGCACCGGGTAGCTCGGAGATTCTCCACCGGCTCACGCTCAAGGAAGGCGGGCGCATGCCGCTCCTCGGGAGCGAACGGACCGATGAGGAGGGCGTGCGACTCATCCGCGAATGGATCGAGCGGCTCGGCACGGTGCCGCGAGCAGCGAGCGGCGGGAAATAAGTCGGCGCGCGTACGTTCGTAACCTCGCCCACTCGAATCAACGTGCGCTACACGTGCGCTGCCGGCAGGTGATCCCCCGGCATTTCGTCCGCGCCGGATCAGGGTGCGGGGAATCGCGCGGGCCTCGATGGGATCGCGGGGAAAACGCCAGCGACCAGCGGCCCCAGCCATGCGCTGAGTTACCGAGCGCAGCGACCGGGCTCCCCATCTGCGGTTAAAAAGTCCGGCGGCTGAAACCTGCGCCGAGCGGCCCGCCTCAGAAACTGATCGTGTTCGTCCACATCACCGAGCGTGGCGGCTGATAGAACGTGACGTTGATCGCCCTAGAGTCGGCCCGGGCGTTCGACCGGTAAGAGGTCACGACCGCGTCGGTGACCGCGGGTCGGATCGCCCTCCTCGCGACTTCGCTTCACGGTCGCTCCATCGAAAAAATATCGCGCGTGCGCACGTAGGCGTCACCGCCGAGCCGGCCGATGAGATCGAGCTTCGCCGCGTC
>CAMCHO010000125.1 GCA_945874455.1 Opitutus sp. GAS368
GAACCGCAGTGCTGAATCGCTCGCAAGCGAGCTCCTACCTCCAGAAAATCCGCGTGAATGGGGCGTCCCTGAGAATCACGTGCCCGGGGGATTAGTCGGCGCGGGGGCGGACGGCTGCTCGGGCTGGCCGGCGGTGCTGTTTTTTTGCTTTTCCTCGTAGGCTTTACGTTGGGCCATGCCGATTTCGAGGAGGTCGCTCACGAGCATGCGGGCTTCTTCTTCTTGGCGGGAGACCGTCAAGGGCTTGGCCGGTTGCTCTGGCGTGGGAATGCTGGCGATGGGCAATGGGGTGGCCTCAGCGGGCACCGGACTAGGGGGGACGGGAGACGGAGCCGCGACCGAGAAGCCAGCGGCGGTAGGCATGATCGCGACCGGCTGGGGCGTGGGGCCGAAGGTGGTCGTAGATTTGCGAAGGGTGAGGGTTTTTTGTTGGTCGCCTACTTTCACGACGATTTGTTCCCGTTGTGGGTCGTAAGTGAGGACGTTGATTCCGGCATCGCTGGAGCCGACGACGATCCAGCGACCTTTCTTGGCCTGCTTGTCGAAGACATTCACGAAGGTCTTCGTGCTCATGATATTCACGCCGGCAAACTCGAGCGTCTCACCGGCCGCCTGGGGCACTGCCGCGGCGGTGGCGGGCATGAACGGGGAATTGCTCGAGCCGGACTGGGCGACGGCACTGCCGACCAAGCCAAACGCCAAAGCGGCGAGAGCGGGACAGAGGAGGCGGAGAATCGCGGTCATGATGGTTGGGACCATGGTTTGTGCGGAAGGATAGGTCAAACGTGGCGTGAGTGCGACGGGACGCTGGGGAAGGCGAGCCGAGGCCGAGGGAGGCGTTTGGGTTGCTCGGATAGCGTGCTGTTTCCTCGTTTCGATTAAGCTTTAGCGTTCTTTTCCGTAGGCAAACCCTGACGAACGAGAACGAGAACGAGGGCGAGAACGATTTCCGGAGGGGGAGTGGTTACTTTCGGGCGGCGAGCATCAGGGCGCTACCGTGGACGTTGGGGTGTTGTTCGGTACGAAAATCTTTGAAGCCGAAGTGTTCGAGCGCGGCGATGATTTCCTGTTTCTCCATCCAATAACTGTAGACGTCGCCGCCGCCGCAGAAGCCCTTCCAATCGAGGGAGGGACCGTAGTTGAAGCGGTGGACGGTGTGTTTGAACCCCGCGTGCTCCATCGGAAGTTGTTCGGAAAACTTGGCGCCGGGGACGGGGTTTTGGGCGACAAACTCGGCGTCGTGGAAAACGGTCCACAGGAAAATCGCGTTGCTCCGAAGGGCGAGGAGTTCGAGGAGTTCGACGGGATTGGTGAGGTGATACAGGAGACCAGAGGCGACCGCGATGTCGTGGACCTTATCGACCGCGCGCAAGTGGGCGAGGCAATCGCCGAGGAGGAAACGGACCTTCGCGCTCATGCGAAAGGTTTCCTTCGCGATGAGACACTTGAGGTAGGCGCGACCGTTGGCTTCGACGGCGGTGACGGCGGTGGGGTTGAGGCGGTCGATGAGGTAGGTGTGGCCGCCTTCGAGGGGGCCGAGCTCGAGCACATCGCGGTCTGTGAAGCCGCCGGCGACGCCCATTTCCATCAAGCGATGGTGGGCCCACGCGATGCGCGGATCGTCGAAGAGGGGGGTGGCGCCCGCTTTGAGTTCAGGACGATCGGCGGGTGGCGACGAGGACCATTCGCCGGCGAAAAGATCGAGGGCGTTTTGGTCGGAAGGGACGCTGCCGAAGAAATGCTTAAAGTCAGGCGTGGCGGACATGAGCGATCACGAAAGACACGAAGGGCACGAAAGGGAACGCGGATTTTTGAGGAAAACTTCGCCGAGACGGGAGCCTCCGTGAATCACGGCACTTCGTAGATTTCGATGAGCGCGTTGCCGGTGGGGTTGGTGCTGCCGTCGTTCGTGAGGCCGGTGGCTTGGGCGGTGTAACTGCCGGGCCGGAGGGTAACGAGCATGGCGGGCTCTTGGCGGTCGGAAAAGACGAAGGCGCCGACGGACGTGAAGGCAGCGCGGAGGGCGGGCTGGAAAGATACCGGGGAATCCCAGTCGTCTTTTTCGCGGAGGAGCGTGCTGCCGGTGAAAAGATTGAGGAAGGGGTCATCGAGGGTGGCGGTGACCCCGAGGCTGCGGAGGGTGTCGCCGGCGATGCGGACGAGGTAGGTGCGCGGGCCGGGGCCGGAGACGACGAAGCCAGCGATGAGGGTGTCGCTGCCGGTGCTGACGTAGCCGCGCGTAGAGAGATTGGTGATACGGCTCGCGGAATCGCGGGTGGCGTCGGCGTCATAGACCTCGATGAGGATGGTGCCGGTGGCGTTGCTCGGGCTGGTGGTGGTGGCCGTGTAGTTGCCGGGGGCGAGCGTCGTGAAAATGACGGCGTCGCGTGAACCGGAGGGGAGGACGAAGGCGCCGACCCGGGAGGTGGCGGTGCGGATGTCGGGGGCGTTGGGGCTTTGGTCCCAGAGGGCGGCGCTGGTGGCGACGGTGGTGCCGATGGAATTTTTCAGGACGAGTTGCGGATCGGCGAGGGTGCCGGTGACGCCGAAGGTGGCGAGGGTGGGGCCGGCGGCGCGGAGGAGAACGGTTTTGGGACGGGGACCGGTGACGACGAAACCCACGATCATCGAACGGGGGCCGGAACCGCCGATGCCGCGGGTGGAGAGGTTGGCGAGCTGCGTCGCGGGGGCGAGGGTAGCGGGCGTGGTGGTGAGCGTGACGGTCGGGCTGGTGAGCGTGTGGTCCGGCGTGATGGCTTGGAAATAGTAGCTGCCGGCGTCTTCGAGTTGCACGGAGCCGAAGGTGAGGGAACCGGGTTTGATGAGCGTGAAGAGGGCCTCGAACTCGGTCGCGCCGGCGGCTTTGAAATACCAGTGGTAGCTGTGAAAATCGTCGGCGACGGGCGGGTCTTGGTTATTAACCGCGATGGTCAGTTGCGCAGTGCTGCCGATGGAGGCGGTTTGGGGGGAGGGTTGAGTGGTGAGGACCGGAGGGACGATGGGGGTTGTATAAAGATACGTGATACCGGCGATGTCGTCGGGCTGGAGGGTCTCGATGTCGGTGATGAAACTATTGAGAGCGGAGGCGACGTTTTGGCGGGGCGTGGCGAGGTCGGGATGGGTCAATCCGAGGACGTGGCCGAATTCGTGGAGCAGGACGCGGCGGAGATCGGTGGAGACGGGCTCGGTGGACGGACGCCGGGCGGGGCCGCGAAAGGAATTCCAGACGACGGATTTGTTGACGATGACGTCGGCTTCACGCGAACGGACGGTGTCGCCGAGGCCGTCGGAATTGTCGAGGAGGGTGGCGGCGAGTTCGAAGGGGCTGAAGGCGAGGCCGTAGGTGTTGGTCGAAAAGGAGACCTGATTGATCCCGTCGAATTCTTGTCGGGCGGAAAAGGTTGTGGTGCTGATGGTGCTGGTGAAACGGCAGCGCCCGAGGTGGAGATTCCAGTCTTCGAGGGCGGCTTGAGCGACGACGTTCCATGACATCGCGCCATCGATGAGGGGGAAGATGCGAGTGGCTGCGGTGGCATCTAATTGCAGGCGCAGAGGGATATCGCCGGACGGCCACGTCGAGCGGAAAGGGACGTAAGCGTGGACGCAGGGCGCGGCGGCGAGGGCGAGGAGCGTGAGGAAGAAGGTCGGGAAGTTTGAGAGACGGAGAGAGGGGGAGAAGGAGAGGCGGAGAGAGGGGGGGAAGGAGAGACGGTGGGGGAGGGTGGACATGGTCACGGGAGGCGGGCGGCGGGTGCTTCGAGGGCGGCAGTGATCTGCGTTTCGAAGGCGGCGAGGGTGAGGGCGTCGGCGGGCGCGGTGAGGCGGGCGGTGAGGGTAGCGACGGCGGGAGCAGCGAGTGGGAGTGCGATTTCGTCGGTGGAGGCAAGGGGCGCGAGGTTGTCGCGGGTGACGTAGTCACGCTGGGTCGTGGGGTCGGTGAGGACATGGTAACGACCGTGGCCGGCGGCGACGAGGGGACAGAGGACGGACCCGTTGTTGGCGAAGAAAACAACTTGGCGTTGGCCGACGGTGAAGGTGGGCAGGCCGACGACGCGGAGGGTGCGTTTGCCGACGGTGCCCCCGAGGAGCGTGAGGGTGACGGTTTCGGCGGGAGTGCCCTTCAGGGTGCGCTCGAGGTGGAGCGTGACGAGGGTGCGGACGCCACGGCCGTGGGGAGAATCGAATTCTTCGCTGCAGATGGCGGTGACGGTGCCGCGGGCGATGGTGTCGGCCGCGGCGACGAGTTGGGGGAACGTTGGGGCGATGACGGACAGCGCGTGGGCGGCCGGGGTGAGGAGCAGGGCGAAGGTGAAGAAGAGGGGGAGAAGGAGAGTGAAAGTGAAAGGGAAAGTGAGAGGGAAAGTGGGAGTGAACAGGGCGGACGGTGCGCGGCGGGGAGAGCGGGGCACGCGGAGAGCTGGCGCGAGGAGCGGCATGGTAGGGTGAGGGGGTTCTACGCCGGGTGGTGGTGGTGTTTGTTTCAGGTGAGGGGCGGCGGTAAGAGGCGATCGGCGAAACCCGGTCTGGAAAGCCCGCGGCACTTAGGAGACTTGGCGCTTTTTCCAGGACTCGACGATTTGGCGGATGGTTTCTTCGAGTGACTGCGTGAGGTCCCACGACGGGTAGTGGGCGCGCATTTTGCGGAGATCGCTGTAGTAGCAGATGTGGTCGCCGGCGCGGTTTTCGTTCACGTAGGTGTAAACTTGCGGTTGGCCGGTGAATTTTTCCGTGAGCGCGAACGCTTCAAGGATGGAGGTGCTGTTGGCCTTGCCGCCGCCGAGATTGTAGACTTCTCCCGCGCGCGGGGTGGCGACGAAGGCGGCCATGAAGCGGGCGACGTCGAGGGAGTGGATATTGTCGCGGACCTGTTTCCCCTTGTAGCCGAAAACGCGATACTCGCGGCCCTCGAGGTTGCATTTCACGAGGTAGCTGAGAAAGCCGTGGAGCTCGACGCCGGTGTGGTTGGGGCCGGTGAGGCAGCCGCCGCGCAGGGCGCAGGTGGGTAGATTGAAGTAGCGGCCGTATTCTTGGACCATGACGTCGGCGGCGACTTTGCTCGCGCCGAAGAGGGAGTGCTTCGATTGGTCGATGGTGAATGTTTCGGCGATGCCGTCGGCGTAGGCGGGATCGGCGTAGTCCCAGCGTGTGGGGAGCTCGGTGAGCGCGATGCGGTTGGGGGCGTCGCCGTAAACTTTATTCGTGCTCATGTGCACGAACGGAGATTCGGGGGCGGCTTGGCGGGCGGCTTCGAGGAAATTGAGGGTGCCGACGGCGTTGGTGTCGAAGTCGTCGAAAGGAATGGCGGCGGCGCGGTCGTGGGACGGCTGCGCGGCGGTGTGGACGATGACGGAGGGGCGGACGGATTTGACGAGGGCGAGGACGCCCTGGCGG
Source organism: Opitutus sp. GAS368 (assembly GCA_945874455.1). GTDB lineage: Bacteria > Verrucomicrobiota > Verrucomicrobiia > Opitutales > Opitutaceae > GAS368. The sequence goes on from CAMCHO010000125.1 coordinate 5,392, forward strand.
TCGCGGATGTCGAGCTCGTGGTGGACAAAGCCGGGGAGCTCGGCGGCGAGGCGGGATTGGTTCCAGCGGGTGTCGCCAGACGGGCCGAAGAAGACGGCGCGCTGGTTGTTGTCCACGCCGTGGACGGTGTAGCCGAGTTCGCGGGCGAAATAGATGCAGACTTCGGAGCCGATGAGGCCGGAGGAACCGGTGACGAGGAGCGTTTTGGACATCGTGGTAAAGTGTGGGCCGGACGGCGACGAGAGGGAGTGGAAGGACGTGCGCTGCGACCAAGGCGACAGATTGGGTGGTGGGCAAGGATGAGGTTTTCGGGAGGAGCGAGAACGGTGTGATCCACACTCTGCCCAAACGGTAACCAGTCGGCCAGAGTTCGGATTATGAAACGCGGAGGACGCGAGGAGCCGCAAGGCGGATGCAGATCGCGGGGAGTGTTTGTAGCGAACCCGAGCGAGCGGCTGGGGGAAAAGAGTCGGGGCTTACCGAGGGGTGGGGCGGCCGCGGTATTCCATGGTCCAGCCCTCGGGGAGCGTGGGGATGTTAGCGGGGACGCCGCGGCGGATGGGGTCGACGTGTCGGCTCCATTGGTAGTTGGGCTCGGCGGGGACGCTGTAGCCCTTCACATGGACGACGGCGATGGCGAGGGCGGTGGCGCGGGCGAGCCAGCGGACGGAGCGTTGGGCGGCATCAATTTCGAGAATGAGCAACCACGCGAGGAGGACGCGCGGAAGGTAAAAATAGCGATCGCCGAAGACCAGGTTGTCGAGGTTCCACGTGTCGGGGCGGGCCCGATACACGCCGGCCGCCATCATGAGCAAGAACGCGACGACGAGTGGGGCGCGGAGGGGGCGGCGCGCGTGCGGGCGGAGAGACCACGCGAGCAAGGCAACGACCGGGACGAGGCCGAGGAAGCCGAGGAGCAGTGGCGGGAAGTGGCGGGCGAGATGATCGCCGAAGACGGGCCAGACGAGGAGATGTTGGCCGACGACCGCGCAGAAGTGGGCGGCGTCGAAGGGTGGGAAAACAAAGCGCGGGCCGGGACGGAAAATGAAGTAGGCTTGTATGGCCGCGCAGGCGCTCGCGAGTGCGAGCAGTTGCAGGTTGCAGGATGAAATTTTGACGCGTGGGGAGGAGGTGTCGCGCCACCAGCGCCAAGCGAGGAGCGGGCCGAGGGCGATGATAAACGGACCGGTGAGGCCGACGAGGGCCACGAGGGCGAGGTCGGTGATGCGTTGGGCGGTCGTGGTGGGGGCGGCGAGGAAGGCTTGTTCGATGAGGAGAAAGGCGAGGACCCACTGCAGATTGGTGATGCTGAAGAGGACCTCGCCGGTTTGCGGGCCGAGAAAAAAGGCGAAGGCGAGCCAAGGACGGAGCGCAGGCGGGAGCGGGAGTCGCGGGGAAAACGTACGGGCAATCACTGCGAGCCAGAGGGTGAAGGCCGTGACGTTGTAAAAGGCCGGCCACCATGCGGGGTCGAGCAGGCGCGAGGCGGTCCACGCGATCAAGCGCGGCAGCGTGTGCAGGTAGCCCATGTAGGGCTCGAGGAAGGCGCGGAGGCCCAAGAGGTCGTTTTGCGCGAGGAAGATCGTGCCGTCTTCGGCGTAGAGCTGCGGGACGAGGAGCGCGTAGGGTTTGCGGAGGAAGAGGAGAATCGCGAAGCCGGCGAGGACGGCGGGCGTCAGCGTGGTGAGACGGAGGCTGAGACGGAGACGGAGACGGAGAGAAGGAGAGACGGAGAGCGTGGGAGAAGGGAAGAGCGCGGTGGCGCCGAGGACGAGAATCAGGACGGTGGCTACGCCGGCGACGGCGATGGCGAAGGGTTGGGGCGCGGTGCTCGCGAGGGTGGGGCTCGCGGGCATCCACGTGAGGGTGAAGAGGGCGAGTTGGAGGAGGGCGAGCGCGGCGAAGAGTTTGCGGGAGAGGAGGAGTGTCCACGCGGTGAGCAGGCCGAGGAGCAGCAGCGACGTGACGTAGGAGCCTTGATGGACGAGGGTGCCGAAGGGGAGAAACATCAGGGTCAGCCAGAGGGCAACGGTGAGGGCGAGCCAGGTGACGGCGAGGGCGTGGTGGCGAAGAGGAAGGGACGCCGGGGAACGGAGCACAGAATTTTTAACCACGGATGAACACGGATGGACACGGATTCGATCCGGAGCGGATGAGGCGGTGGAGCGTGGAGTGGAGCGGCGGCGGTAGTGGACGGAGAGCAGGAGGGGGAGCGCGACGGCGCCGAGGATCCACGCGGCGGGGGTGCGGAAGAGATGAAAAATTTCTTCGCTGCGCCGTCCCGCGATAGCGCCGAGGTCGCGGATGGTCAGGAGATTTTGCCATTCTCCGAGGAACAGAATGCGGAGGTTTTCGTGGCGGGTGGCGAGGGCGGCGGACCAACCGAGGGAAGTATAGTTTTCGACGAGAGCGGTGGTGAAGGACCGTGCGTCGATTTCGACGGCGCCGGCGAGATGCCACTTAAGGAGGCGATTACCGGGTGGTTCGTAGAGACGTTGGTAGGCCAGCCAAGGGAGTGAAAGGACGGTGAACGCGGCGGCGGCGAGGAGCCATGGCCGCCAATGGCGACGCAGGGAAAAGGCTACGATGGGGACCAAGGCGAGGAGGGAGAACATCACGCCGCCGTGGGCGAGGTTGCCGCAGGCGGCGAGGGCACCGCCGGCGAGCCAACGATGGCGGGGATTGATGGCCGATTCCGTGGCGAAGAACGTGCAGAAGGCGAGGAGGACGAGGGCGGCGCCAGCGAGTTTAGGCCAAACGAAGATCGTGTTGAAGAGGAGAAAGCCGGTGAAGACGAGGGCGGCGGTGGCGGCATGGGCCTGATGTTCGGTGAGGCCGAGCCAGCGGAGAAAGACCCAGAGCGCGGGAATCCAGAGGAGTTGCAACCAGACGCCGGCGGTGGCGCAGGCTTTATCGTAGCCGATGTCGAGCGTCTGTAGGGCTGGAATGGTGACGAGGGCGAGGCCGGTTTGGAGGGGCGGTCGGTCGCTGCTCAGCCAGCCGGCGCCGAGGTGGTGGGGAGACACGCCACTGGCGAGGCGTTCGGCGAAAATCGTCGGGATAAAATTATCCCCGGGCATATTCGGCAGGAAGCGCTGGCTGGCGGTAGCGGCGAACTTGCCGTGGGGAAAGACGCAGAGGGCAGAAATGTAGAAAACGCCGGCGAGCGCGGTGAGCGCGATGAGGCGGTAATGAAGATGGGGAGAGGGGGAGAGGGGGAGAGGGGGAGAGGGAGGGACGGAGACGAGCGAACGTCGAACGTTGAACGGAAGGAGGGGGAGGAGGTAACTGTGGGCGAGGGTGCCGAGAATGACCGCGATGGTGAGCCAGCTGAAGGCGCGGCCGAGGGCGGGGTGCGTGAAGGAGAGGGCGAAGGCGAGGTAGCCGAGGGCGCAGGGCGCGAGGGCGCCGAGCACAATCGCTTCGAGGGCAGTGGAGCCGCGACCGGTGAGTCGGCGGCGCCAGATCTGGGCAGCGACGCCGGCACCCGAGAAGACGAGGCATTGCCCGAGGAAGACGGCGAGAGTGACGAGCAACGACCGGTCGGGCATGGAGGGCGGTGGGAGCGGAGCGGGCGCGAGCGATGGCGGGCGCAAAGGCCGCGCTAGACGATCAGTCGGTCAGAGTTTCACGAAGCGATATTTGACGACGGCCCAGAGCCACGTGAGGGGATCGCGGAACATGGAGATTTTTTTTCCCTCCTTGAACGAGCGTGATTTGTAGCTGATCGGAATTTCGATCGGGCGATGACCTTTGCGGACGAGCTTCATCAGCAGTTCCCAGTCGAAGTCGAAGCGGTTGCACTCGAAGGTCAGGCCCTCGAGGCATTCGCGCCGGAAAACTTTATACATCGTGAACGGATCCTTCAGCCAGATGAAGAGGGCGACGTTAATCAGGAGCGTGAAGCCCCAGTGTGCGAGGTTCAGGATGAGGGCTTGGAAGGGTTGGTCGGAAAATTTTCGGATGGCCCAACCGCCCTCGCCGTGACGGGAGCCGAGGACGAATTCCTGTCGGCCGGCGGCGAGGGGCGCGAGCAGGATGTCGTAGTCGTCGAGGTCGTATTCGAGGTCGGCGTCTTGGATGAGAATGACATCGCCGGTGGCGTGGGCGAGGCCGGCGCGGACGGCGTGACCTTTGCCGCGGGGACGGTCTTCGAGGATCAGTTTGACCCGAGGGTGGGCGGCGTAGGTTTCGACGATGGAGCGGGTGCCGTCGGTCGAATTACTCTCGACCATAATGATCTGGAGGGTCCAACCGGGGACGGTTTTCGCGAGGATGGCGTCGAGGGATTGGCGTACGGTCGCAGCCTCGTTGTAGATCGGGACGATGACGGAGAGCGTGCCGTTGATGATGGGAGGGAAGGGCGAGGGCGGCATGGATGCAGGACGGAGCACTAGAGCGCGAATATTTCGCGGAGCTTGCGCTTGATCGCGAGAATGCGGGCAGACGACACGCGCCCGAGAACGGTCAAGATGTCTTCGCGGGCGAATTCGATCATGAGGTGACAACGGCAAGCCGTCTTGTGCTCGAAAGAGTCGGCCTGATCGAGAAACACCTCGTGCGAACGAAGGGGCCTGTCAGGTGGCCGAATCGTGCTGCAGACGAGTCCGTTGAGATTTCGAAAGTCCGCGTTTGCGGTGAGGGCATCCGGAGAGGGCAGAACGAGATAAGGCGGATTTGCGACCGTGGGATACGGCACGAGGACAAGGTCCCACTGACGGAGGCCGCTCACGTGCGGCGGAGTGCGAGGCTGCGGGCGGCGGCGGCACTGATGGCGTTGTCGAGGGCAACATCAGCGGCTGTCAGCTCCAGTTTGAAGGGCTTCCGGGTGGACGCAGGAGGTTTGCGCGGTGCGCGGCGTCGGCTCGGTTTGGAACGAAGAAGCGTGCTCATGTGAGCGGGCAGTGTGGGCAGGCGGTGGACGTTTTCAATCTCTGCGTGAGCGAAGAATGAGGATGAAATTATCGGCCCGAGCCAGGCTTCACGGCGCAGGGCATCGCGGAGACGCCGTAGAGGGTGTCAACGAGGCGGACGAAAGGCGGGAATTTCAGAGCGAGGTGCGCAAGGGCGCGGAAGACGCGGCGATGGCGGAGGCTTTTGACGACTTTAAATACGACGGTGCCGGCGTAGCGAACGGGGAGCGGCGCGAGTCCGTGGGCGCGATAGAGACGTGCGAGGCTGCGGGGATTAAAGAGGCTGACGTGGATTTCGGGTGTGCAGTAGCGGTAGTGAATCCCGTGGCGGCGGGCGACGGGGCAGTCGAGGTTGCCGGTGGTGAGGAGGAGGAGGCCGCCGGGCTTGAGCAAACGGGCGAGGAGCGCGACGGCGGCGGCGGGGTCAGGCAGATGCTCAATGACCTCGATCATACTGATCACATCGTAGGTCGCGGACGGCTCGCGGGTGATTTCGTCGAAGTCGAGGATGCGGAAGCCGTCGGTGGATTTGAGGAGGGTGGCGTAGGAACCGACGTCGTGGCCGGTGAGCGAAAGCGGGCGGCCGGCGAACGCGGCGCGCTCGCGGAGGAATTTGAGGAAGCCGCCGGCGCCGCAACCGAAGTCGAGCCAGTGCAGGGGAGCGGGGGAGGGGGAGGGGGAAGATGGGGAGAGGGGGGGAAGACGGGGAGAGGGGGAGACGGAGAGGTGGGATTCGGCGAGGCGGGCGAGGTCGGCGAATTCGAGGGCGCGGTCGGTGCAGCGGTAATCGCGGTATTCAGTCGCGTAGTCGACGAACGGATCGGGGCCCTGGCCGCGGTAGTAGGCGTCGTTGTAGATTTCGAAACCGGAAAACGGTTCGACGAAGAGCAGTTCGCAATCGCGGCAGGTGTGAAAGGCGAACTCCTCGCGGATGAACTCGCCGAGTTTTTTTCCGCGGAGCGTGAGTTGGGTGGAGCCGCAGGCGCGGCACGTGGGGGTGGCGGAGGTCATCCGAGGTGGGCGGTCCCGCCTCTCACGAGGCGGGCTACGGGGGGACGACGGAGGGCTATCCAGAGGGAGAGGAGCAGGAGGACGGCACCGGTGGCGCAGAGGGCGAGGTTGCGCGGCCAGTTTTTGGGGACGTAGCGAAAGGTGATGCGGTAGTCGCCGGGGCCATCGACGGTGAGGCCTTTGAACGTGTGGTTCAGGCGGAGGACGGGGGTTTTCTGGCCGTTGACGGTCGCGCGGAAATCGCCGGGCCAAAAGACTTCGTTGAGGACGATGACCCCGGCGGATTTGGCGCGGACGGTGAAGGTCGTGGAGTTTTCGGTGAGCACGTAGTCGGTCGCGGCGGTGACGGTGCGGTCGACGAGACCGCGGGGAATCGAGAGGAGCGCGGGGCTGCGGGTGAGATCGGGGCGTTGGGCGACGGCAAAGGGGCGTCCGTCGCCGGCCCGAATTTTTTGGACGAATTCGGCGGGGGCGTCGTAGGTGTCGACGTGGTCGGTGAAAAAAGCGCGGGGCCAAGCCGTGGCGCTTTCGTAGACATCGAGGTCGGCGCCCTTGACGATTTTAAGGGCGCGGCCGAGGACACCTTGGTCGCTTTGGAGATCGAGGTAATGGCGGACGTTGAGGGCGTCGAAGATGGGGCGGGCGAGGGCGGCGTTCGCGACATCGACGTAGAGACGCCAATCCCACCAACGTTCAATCCCAGGGTGGGCGATGGCGGCGGTGACGAACTCGCGCATGAACGGATTCACGAGGGCATCGGGGCCGTGGATGGTTTCGAGGCCATAGGCGCCGGTCCAGCCCGGGTGGAAGTTACCGTGGAAACCGAAGGCGCGGCAGGGCTCACTTTTTTGAGCGGCGCGGAGAAATTCCATGGCCTCGGAGCGAGCGTGGAAATCGGCGCGCACGGTGGGGCGCGCGGTGTAGGTGTCGAAGCCGACGGCACTGGCGTGGAGACCGGTGCGCCAGAGGAAAAGGAGTGTGCAGAGGGTGAGGAGAAGGGCGGCGGAGGCGGTGAGGCGACCGCGCGCGAGGGCGCGGCGGGCGGTGAGGGCGAAGCTGACGGCGGCGGCGAGGAAGGCGGCGAGGGTGGCCCAGACAAACGGGCTGACGGGAAGCGTCTGGCCGGGGAGGAGCGTGGTGAACGTGGTATTGGGACCGAAGAGCGAGCGGTGCGCGGCTTGGCGGAAAGCGATCCAAGCGAAGACAAGGGTGAAGAGGAGCAGGCCGGCGACGATGAGATCGGCGCGACCGGCGGGGGTGCCGAGGCGGCGGGCGGCGGTCGAGAAACCTACCCCAGCGAGCACGGACCACAGGACGATGAGGACGCAAGAGAACGTATTATCGAGGTGGGCGATGTTCGAGAGGAACGGGATTTGCACGATCCACGCGGGCGGGATGAGGCCGAAGGCGAGCGAGAGCGGCAGCAGCGAACTGACGGCGAGGGCGAGGGTGGCGCGATCGGTGAAGTGGTGGCGGAGGGTGGCGAGAAAATACAGGAGGCCGAGGAGCAGAAAAAAGTTTAAGGACGGATCAAAGGTGCGCTCTGCGGCCATGAGTGGCCGGTAGAACAGTTCGTCGAAGAGGCCGAGGAGGAGGCCAGGCTGGATTTGGAACGCGCTGGCCGCGTTGTAGCCGGTGTAGGCGGTTTTGAGGGTCGTGAGAAAAGTCGCCCAAATCGGGGCGGTGAGGAGCACGAAGAGGAGACCGGCCCACGTGAGGGCGGCGAGTGTGGCGAGGCGATGACGCAGAGGAGCGGCGGACGAGAGGAGGACGCAGGCACCGGAGAAATTGAGGCAGAGCAGCAGCATGTAGGCCTCCTTCACCGTGCCGCTATTCATGAGCGCGAGGTTGGCGATGATGAGGCCGCACGCCCAGCCGGCCGTTCGCGCGCGGGGTGTCAGCGGACGTTTTGAAGTTGCAGAGGAGGCGGCGTCGGCGGGCGTATCCGATTGGCTGACACGGAGCCAGCAGTAGAGCACCCACGGGGCGTAGCAGAGACTGAAGAAGGCCGGATGGTTGACGCGGTAGATGAAGAAGCCGACGAAAGGCGCGGCGACGGTGACCAGGGCGGCGGGGAGCAGGGGAGAGGGAGAGCAGAGGAGAGGGGGAGAGGGGGAGAGGGGGAGAGCGGACGCACTGAGGCGGAGGACGATGAGGCCGAGGGCGGTGGCGAAGAGCCATTTGGCGACGAGGTATTTGACGTCCCACGCCCAAGAGGCGCCGTTCGCGGCGATCACGAAAAAGTGGAGAGGATCGCCGAACATGGATTGGCCCTGGGCGAGGAGCGGGACGCCGCCGGCGTTGTAGCGATTCCAGAGCGGGAGCTCGCCCTGGGCGAGGGCGCGGCGCTGCATCATGGAGAACGGGACGTGTTGCCACATGATGGCCCCGACGTCGGCGCCTTTGACATCGGTGGTCTCACCGCTCGAGTAACCGGGGAGCGTCGGGTAGGCGTCGTAAAGCAGGACGGTGCCGAGGTTGGGTGAGACGTGGCTGTTGCCGAGGAAGACGATGGGGTAAGCGCTGGCGATCACTGCGAGCGCGGCGATCAGCGCGACGGCGCGGGCTGGTCGCGCGGCGAGGGATGCGGCGAGTGAGGCGAGGCGCGCGCGGAGGCGCGGCGTGAAGTCGAAGGCGAGGAGGAGCGTGACGAGGACGGCGAAAACGACGGCGGAGCGCGTGAGCCAACCGTGGGTGAGGTCGGAGAAGGTGGCGGCGACGACGAGGGGACGGGGAAAGTCAACGATGAGCTGGGGATCGTTGGTGCCGGGCGTGACGATCAACTCGAGGCGACCGTCGCGTTCGCGGAGGGATTGGATGTGTTGCGCGGGTTTAAGGTCGCGGAAGGCGAGGGCGCGAATGAGGCGGCCGCCCTGGCCGACGATGCGAACGGACGAAATATTAACGGTGCCCTCGCGGTCGATCGGATC
>CAMCHO010000126.1 GCA_945874455.1 Opitutus sp. GAS368
GGGACCGACTGGCAGGAGCGGGTGCAAACCCTGTGCCTGACGGTCGGCGTCGGCACGCTCAGCGCCCTGCAGTTGCTCGCCTACCTGCCTGAACGGGGCGCCGGCAACCGTCGCCAGATCGCCAAGCTCCCCGGGCTCGCCCCGCTGCCATGGGACTCCGGCCACCTGCTCGGCGTGCGCCCCATCCAACATGGTCGCTCCCCCGCCCGGCGCGTGCTCTAGCAATGCGCGGTTGTCGCCGCGCGTTGGATACCGCGCGTTGGATACCTCGCGTTGGAACAACGTCCTCCGTCCCCACTACCCACAACTTCGCGCACGCGGTAAACCGGCTAAAGTCGCCTCCATCGCCGTCGCCCGCAAACCCGTGATCTGCCTCAACGCCCTTCTGCGCCCAGCCGTCGCGCCTGCGGCCTGAACCGACCCCGGAGCGCCCCGCTGCTGTCTGGCCCCACGCTCCACCGCGCGTGGGAACGCTCCACGTTGCGCTTTACTTGATCCCGTGCTTTCGCCGAAAAAAACGTTCCTACCGCCGAGCCGGTTAAGCTTATCTTGAACTCAACGCGGCATCAGCCGTCCACTGGCGCGACGTGGCCGGCCTTGCGTTAGGCGGTGTGAGTCGCATGGTCGTGTTTACCCCATGGCTGTGCGTGTTTTTTTGGTAGCTGAGAATTTTTCTCGTCATTTCCGGGCGGGGCTTTGGGTGGTCGGATTGGTCTTGGCCGGGGCCGAGGCTCAAGTCTTGCCGGTGGTGACGATACCGTCGTCGGCGCGTGAGGAGATTGCTGCGCTACGCATCGAGATTGCGCGGCATGATGCGCTTTACCATCGGCAGGCGGCGCCGGAGATCAGCGATGGGGACTACGATGGGTTGAAGCGAAAACTGCGCGAGTGGGAGCAGACGTATCCAGAGATTGCCCGCGAAGTGCCGGCGGTGGCGGAGGTGGGCGACGACCGCAGCGGGCTGTTTCAAACTTATCGGCATCGCGAGCGGATGATGAGTTTGGAGAAGGCTTACACGGAGGCGGAGTTGCGGGCGTTTGCGGCGCGCATGGCGAAGGCGACGGGGCGCAGGGAAGTCGCATTTGTGGTTGAACCGAAGTTCGACGGGCTGGCCGTGAGTGTAACGTTTGAGCAAGGACGACTGGTGCGGGCGGTCACGCGGGGTAACGGAGTCGAGGGCGACGACGTGACCGGGCACGTCCTGGCGATCACGGGACTGCCGCGGACACTGCGGGTGCCGGAGCCGGTCGCGGGTGCGGACGTGATGCCGCGGGTGATTGAGGTGCGCGGTGAGGTGTATGTGCCGTTCGCGGAATTTCAGCGGGTGAACGCGGAGCGCGAGGCGGCGGGCGAGGCGCGGTTTGCGAATCCGCGCAATCTCGCGGCGGGCACGCTGCGGCAGCTCGATGCGTCGGAGGTAACGCGACGCGGGCTCGCGGTGGTGTTTTATGGCATCGGTGCGTGCGAGCCGCTGACGGCGTATCCGAATAATCAGTACGGGCTGCATGCAAGAATCCGGGCGTGGGGATTGCCGGGGGTGGAGGAGGTCTGGCGGGCGATGGGCACGGACGCGTTGTGGGGCGCGGTGCAGACGTTGGAAACGGCGCGGGCGAGTTTCGCGTTTCCGACGGACGGTGCGGTGGTGAAGTTGGACGAGATGGCGTGGCAGCGCGAAGTCGGTGTCGGGGAAAGTGCGCCGCGGTGGGCAGTGGCCTACAAGTTCGCATCGGAACGGGCGGAGACGCGGCTGCGCGGGATCACGATTCAAGTGGGACGCACGGGGGTGCTGACGCCGGTAGCGGAGTTGGAACCGGTGGTGCTCGCGGGCTCGAAAGTGGCTCGGGCGACGTTGCATAATCGCGACGAGATCGCGCGACGGGATCTTCGCGTGGGGGATTTTGTGTATGTAGAGAAGGCCGGGGAGATCATTCCTGCGCTCGTGGGAGTGAACCGCGCGCGGAGGCCGGCGGAGGCGGTGCCGTTTGTATTTCCGACGGTGTGTCCGGCGTGTCAAACGCCGGTGGTGCAGCGGGCAGGCGAGGTGGCGGTGCGTTGTCCGGGTTCGGCCTGTCCGGCGCAACTGCGGCGGCGGATCGAACATTTTGCTTCGAAGGCGGGCGTCGATATTGAGGGGCTCGGGCCAGTGACAATTGAGGGCCTGGTGGGGCGCGGGGTCGTGAAGGAGTTGGCTGATCTCTATCGGTTGCGGCGTGAGGACGTGGCGGTGCTGGGAAAAAATGTCAGCAAGTCGGCCGAGCGATTGCTCGGAGCGATTGAGGCGAGCAAGCGGGTTGAGCTGGCGCGGGTCATTTACGGACTCGGGATTCCGCAGATTGGGGCGGTGGCCGCGAAGGAGTTGGCGCGCGAGTGCGGGAGTTTGGAAGCGGTGGCGGCGCTCGGCAACGCGGCGGCACCGGCGGGCGCCTCGGCAGCAGTGCGCGCGGCGGCGGCGTATTTCGCGGAGCCGAAAAACCGGACGGTGGCGCGCGAGCTGATTGCAGTGGGCGTGCGGCCGACGGGGGTCGCCGCGGGCGCAGGGGGCCGCGCGTTGCTGGGAAAAATTTTTGTGCTGACGGGGACGTTGCCCACCCTGTCACGCGCGCAGGCGACGGAGAAGATCGAGGCGGCGGGCGGGAAAGTGAGCGGCAGCGTGAGTGCGCGGACGGACTACGTCGTCGCAGGGACGGAGCCGGGTGTGAAACGCGAGCAGGCGCGGACGCTCAAGGTGCCGGTGATCGATGAGGCGGAGTTGCTGCGGATGATTGCGGGGAAGTGAGGCGCGGGCGAGGAGGCCTACGCCGGTAACGCTGCACGAGCGATCCGCATGAAAATGGACTTCCAGAGGGAGCATTGAAGGTGCTTGCGCGTCCCGGGGAGGCTGAGGGCTTGCTCCTGTCGGTCAAAGCAGCTCGCGAAATTGCTCGGGAGAGAGTCCCGCAACGCGTGCGATGTAACCCATGGTAAAGGCGTTGATCGTCGTGTGCCGGGGCACCTGCACCATGATCGCTCCGTTCGAAAGTGTCAGGTGCTTGCCCTGCCTAACCACTCGGAACCCTCGCTTTTCCAGCACGCGAACAGCGTCTTTTTGCCCAATGCCGGGTATTTTGGGCATGGCTCAGACGAAGACTTCTTCGTGCTGCACAGAGCGGACGTCGCTGTCCCCTTGGATTTCGGCGGATTTGGCGGCGAGGTATTCCGTGATCGCTTCACGGATATTCTCCAGCGCCTCGGCGCGGGTGGCTCCTTGTGAGCAGCAGCCGGCAAGCGAATCGCACCATACGGCCCAGCCCTCGTCCGACTCCACCAAAGTAATGCCGTATTTCATCTTGCTAATTTAGGATGCGTTTCGGTTGGGTCAAGCCGGCGGACGGCTCATCTATTTCTTCCCGGCGCGGTGTGCGCGTGGTCGTTGGGTATTTGCCGGGATTGGAGCCGTAGGGGGGGCGGAGTTGGCGTGGAAGTAGTCGGCGCGGGCTGCGGTGACGATGAGTTTGGCACCATTATGACCCAATGGCGGTGAAAGGTGCAGTGCGGGGCGCGTAGTGATTTGGTGCGGTTAGCGGGGCGAAATCGGCGCGAGACGGAGCTCGGCGCGGGCGCCGTCGATGACGCGGTCCCAGTCAAAGGCCGGGCCGGGGTCGGTCTTGTTCGTCTGAATATGGTAGTGGCCCAAGATGCCGCCGTAGGTTTTCAGCGCTTCGTCGGAGAGTTTTTGCGGGATGAGTTTTCCGGCGGAATCGCGCGGGTAGTCGCAGTTGATTTTGGGGAACACCTTGCAGAGCGCGGCGGTGAGCTTGGTGAGGGCGGCGTATTGCTGAGGGGTGAGATCGTATTGGACGAGGTCAGTGTTTTGGATCGTGCCGCGCACGGGCGTGGGGCGGGCAGGATGGCCGACAAAGTTTTTCGTGTAGATCATAGGGTCTTTGATGGAGGCCGGAATCGTGATCGTGGGCCGACCGGCGGCATCGGGTTGATACCACGTATCGAGCACCTTCATGTTGCCGGGCGGGTAGGCGCCCATGTTGGCGATTTCGACGCCGACTGAGCGGGTGTTGGACGTCGTGGCGTGGAACGCGCGTTCCTTGAGATCGAGCGTTTGGTAGATGGTGCCGTCGATATCCAACATGAAATGGATGCTGAGACCGCGGTGATCGTGGAGGACGTTGAAGCAAGTCTTGCTGATTCCGCAGACGTCGTAGTGCATGACGAATTGATCGACGACGTTGCGCAGGGTGGGGAGATCCCAGCCGCCGCCGCGGATGCGTTCGAGGTCAGCGGGAGTGAGCGAGGGATCGCGGCGGAGGCCGTAGCGCGCGGGAGACTTGAGGTCCTTGACGGTCTCTTGGGATTTTTCGAAACTGCTGTCGTCGAGCGGGGAGAACCGGCGCTCGGTGCGGTAGGCATCGTAGCCCTGTGGATCGAGCCATGTGATCACACGCGTGCCGGTGTGGAAGAACTGGCCGGCGACGATGATTTCGTCGCCGATGCGGGTGGCAGGAGCGCCGGGGCGGTGGAGGCAACTCGTGGTGAGGAGGAGGGCGAGGGCTGCAAAGAGAAGCCGGCAGACGGGAGGAGGAGCGGGGGAGAAAGGGAGACGGGGAGAGGGGGAGAGGGGGAGACTGGGAACGTGGAAGCGTGACATAGGGGGACGGGTGAAGAGGCAGCGTGGGGAACAGGGGGGCGTGGGCTCAATGGTGAAAGAGCGGGTGGCTCTGGGGTTTTGGCCGTGTGCAGGGGAAAGCAGGCGTTTGAAAAAAGGATGAACGGTTTCTCCAGAGCCGCGGTGACGATCGGGTTGATTTTCGGGCTGACGATGGGGCGGTCGTCGGACGAGCGGCGGAGGCGAAAAGGGATGTCCTGCTCGGCAACGCGGTGCGCGCGGCGGAGGGATTCACGGTGCGCGCGGCGAAACGCGTGGAGCTCATCACCAATCCCTCGGGTGTGATCCGGAAGTTGGATACGCCGCTCGCTGTGCTGCGCGCTGCCCCGGGGGTGAAGCACGTGGCGTTGTTGGTTCGTACTCCCGCCATTAGGCGGAATCGGGCAAACCTTCCGTGTAAAGGCGGGGCTACGAACGCGAGCAATCGATGTTTCTTCCCGTCACAACCGAAATCGCCTGCCTGCAGGCTCCTGCCTCCCGACCGCTTACGTTCGTCTTGAAAAATTAAATTAGAATCAGAAAGAGCCCTTGACGCCGACCGTCCACAGTTGCGCGTAATCGTAACGCGAATAAATTTTCGCGTAGTCGGGAGTGTTGGGGCCACGGCGCTCGACGTCCTCATAGGCGTTGCCCAGATTCCGGATGCTGAGGAAAACGCCGAAGCGAGTGCTGAGATTGTATTCGCCCTTGAGGTCGATGTAGAGGGCTTGCCCGATCCAGTTGAAGGAGCCCGGCTCGATGCTGCGTGCAGACGTCGCGATGGGAGCGGTGCGGCGCGGTCCGCGGTAATTCCAGTTCATGCGGACATTATATTTTGGTCGTGTGAGGCTGGCACCCCAGTTGTAGATACGCGGCTGGTAGTTGGAGAAACTCGCCGTTACGTCGCCGACCGCGCGCTGCGCCGTCATGTTGGCGAAGACTTGCACGCCGCGCGCCCACTGCGGCAGAAACGTCAGCACCTGCTTGTAGTCAAACTCCGTGCCCTCCATGCGGACCAATCCTGGGACGTTGTAGTTGGTGGCTACGTAGTAAGGTTCGTAGGTTTCCCGATCCAGGCTGTAGAGGGACAGAAATTCCGGGGTGACCTGGAAGGTGAGCGAACCAAACATATTTCGGTAATCGCGCCGATACCCGCCGATTGAGATCTGCCCGACTTTTTCGAAATAATACTCGAAGCGAATCTTGGACGTGCGGGCAGTCCACGCCTTGATGCCGGCGTTGTTCACGCTGATCCGGTTGCTGGATGCGTTGGGCGGCAGTTCGGTGTCGGGGAGGGTCAGGCCGCCGGCATATTGATCGACGCCGGGTCGCCCGACCGACTGGTAAGCCGAACCGCGCACGATCAGGTTTTCCAGGAGGTTGTAGCTCACGTTGAGGCTCGGGAAAAAGCGCAGGTATTCCTTCTGCACGTGCCCGCCGCGCTGGAGATAAGTCAGCTTGGAAATCGCGAGCGCATTGGAGAGCGGGGCTCCGCCCGCAGGATCGGGAATCGTCAGCGGCTCAATCAACGTGGGCGCGGGGATGCGGTTCACGCCGGAGCCGGTGAAGATGATCGCTCCGGTGGCATCGCGCTGCGGAATCACCTCGCCGCTGGCATCGCGTCGGTAGTTTTTCGTCGGATCGTTGATGAAGCCATAGGCGTTCACATTGGTCTGCTCGGCGCGGACGCCGCCGACGAGTTTTAGCCGACCGCCGAGGAGGGCCGTGTCGCCGCGGAGGTAGGCGGAGGAGATCACCTCCGACGCATACTTCGAGCGCATGGCCGCGTTGCGGTATTCGGCGTTTAAGTCGCGGGTGAAATACGTGGGGTGCTGCTTGTAGAGTTCCCACAACGCGTAGCCATCGGGCCATTGCACGCGGGGGAATCCCCACGGGGCGACACGCTTCGAGAAGATTGTGTCGAGGATGATGGCCGCGCCGTCATCGACCACGGGCGCCGAGGGCGTGGTCGCGCGGATCTTGTCGGCGCCGACGAAGGTGTAGGTGTCGCTCCGGCCGTTCATGTCGCGCTGCCAGTGCTGCAGTCCGGCGCCGATCTTGAGTGTGAAGGGCACGCCGCGCACTTGGAAATCGCGGGCGAGATTGCCCTTGAGGCCCCGCTGGAGGTCGGCGCCCTCGGTTGGCGTGCTCGTCCCCGAATTGATCACGTAGTCCGTGAGGCTGTACGGATCAACGACGCGACCGCTGGCGCCATCCCTGACGGTGATGATGCCCGGGCGCGTGGCCGCAATCTCGTTGAACGCCACGGTGACATCAGTCCGGTGCGCGCTGGTCGTCCGAAAATAACCCTTGTCGATGTCGCGATAGTGGTTGGTCGCATGGGAATAGCTGCCGCCAAAATCCGCTTTCCACGTCGGGCCATTGTGCCGCCAGATCAGCGAGGGGGTGTAAGTGGTGCCGGACTTTTCGGCGGCGCCGGCGTTGCTAAGTATGCTACCCTGGCCGACGTCGCCATTTACCGTGCGGGCGTCGAACTGCCCTGGTAGCACGCGCGCGATATTAAACGTCAGGGTGCGGTTGTTAAAATCCGAATAGAACTGTGCATACTGAAACGAGAAGGAAATCATGTCGTTCCGCGTGAGTTTGAAATCCGCGGTCGTGCCCAGAGAATTGCGGATCGAGGGAAAGTTGCCGTCGCTGATATTGAAGTTGGAGAGGTAGGGCTTGTCCGGTGACGTGTCGGGGAGGGCTCCGGGTACCGTTATGCCGGCGACGACGACGGGAGTGTTCGTCGTGTTGCCCGCGCCGCGCCACGTGTTCGAGAAGTAGTCCTGCAACGTGTACTGCGACGAGTTGGCGCCGGAGACTGTGAAACCAAAACGCTTATTCACCGGTACGACGTAGGAGAAATCGAAGCCGGGGCGAATTTTGTAAGTCTCATCACGAGTGGGCCCGGGCGTCTTGTGCAGTTGTTTCTCGGCATCGCGGAACATGAGAAACGCACTCCAGTTGAATTGGGGCTTGGAGCGTTCAAATGCGCCGCGCGGCACCATGTTGACGCCGCCGGCGAGCGCCGAGCCGGGGGACTCCGGGGTGGGGGAGTGAAAGATTTCGATGCGCGAGATGTTGTTGATCGAAATCTGTTCGAGCTCGACGCGCCGGCCCGCATTCCCGGAGGTCGCGCTGGCCACGCTGAATCCGCCGATCGAGACCGGCACGTTGTCCGGAGGAGCGCCGCCGATGGAAATCGAGCGCGACACTCCGCCGCCGGTGTCCATCGCCATGCCGGGCACGAATTTCAAAAACTCGCCCACGTTGCCCTCGGCGACGTGACCGAATTCGTCCGCCGAGACGACGTTGATCATGTTGCTCGCGAACCGCTGCTCGTTGATCGCGATGGCGGCGCCGTCCATTTCCTTGGACGCACCCACGACAAACTGGGCGAGCTTCACCGTGCCGTTATCCGTGGCGGACGCGGACGCTTTTCCTGTGTCGCTGAGATTGAAGTCGCGCTGCACGACCGAGCCGCCGGTGACGACGACCGTTGCGGTGAGCACCTCGAGGCCGGTGAAAAAAGCGCGGACCTTGGCCACGCCGACGGGGACGTTGAGAAGACGATATTGGCCGGTCGAGTCCGTGAGGACCACGAGCGCTGTACCCTCGAGGGTGATACGCGCGTTTTCCAGAAACTCGCCATTGCGAGTGTTGAGGACGCGGCCCTCGATAGTGCCGTTGGCGGTGGTTTGGGCTGAGGCGGCCGAAGGCAGAGCGAGGCTCGCGATCAGCAGGACGATGCGGATGAACAGGCGGAGTGGGGCAGGGTGGGGCAAGCGGCAGGGGTATCCATAAAACGGAGTGGTTCGGGGTTGCTTCGGCGGGGGCTGCAGGGTGGGGGTGGGAACACCCTTCACTGCGCCGTGGAAGGCGCTGGTCGAAACGGGAACGGGGTATCGATGGTATTGCTCCGGCCAATTTGGGACTCAAGCAAAGATTCGGCGAGATGGGGGAGTTTTCGCGTGGCGCGTCAAAGTCGGTCGCGCGCCCGGTAATCTTTCGCTTTCCTCTTGCTCTTAATCTTTCTCTCCGGCCGGCAAGCCTGTCCGAGCCGGAGCCCTGACGAATGAGAAAGATAAAGAGAAAAGATTGGCGGAACGACTCAAAGTTCGTGATTTTGGCAACAAACCCAAACCGCAAAGCTTCTCTGATCCCGTTTCCTTGCCAGCTGGGCCCCCGTTTTTCAGCCGCGCCCCTTCGCTGTTGGCGATTCGCACAAAAAGAGCATCGTTCAGATTCCGGCTGCGTCTTTTCATTTCCCCAGCCCCCTAAGTCTTCTCCACCCATGACTATGTTCACACGGCGTTCCTTCCTCCAGACATCCGCCCTCGCCACCGGCGCAGCGCTGCTCGCTCGCAGCACCCCTTCCTATGCGAGAACGATCGGCGCGAACGATCGCCTCCGCATCGCTGTCGTCGGCCTGAATGGCCGCGGCAAGAGTCACATTAGCGGCTGGTCCGAGCAAAAGAACGTCGAGATCGCCTACCTCATCGATCCTGACCAGCAGGTGCTGGAGAAGTCGCTGGCGGATCTGAAGAAGAAGGCCGGCCAAAAATTTGCCGCCAAGGGCCTCTCTGACCTGCGGCGCGCGCTCGAAGATCCGACTCTCGATGCGATCTCCATCGCGACGCCCAACCATTGGCACTCGCTCATGACGATCTGGGGCGCGCAGGCGGGTAAACACGTTTACGTCGAGAAACCGATGAGCCACGACGTCGCCGAGGGCCGCGCGGCCGTCGAAGCGCAGAAGCGCTACGGCATCGTGATCCAGCACGGCACGCAGCGCCGCAGCGACGAAAAGATCGCCGGCCTGCACGAGGCGATTCAAGCGGGCAAGTTCGGCAAGTTGAAGATTTCCTACGGCTATTGCTGCAAGCCGCGCGATACGATCGGCATGAAGGCGCCGTCCGCGTCGCCAAGCCATCTCGACTGGAATCTCTGGCGCGGCCCCGCAGTGACTAATTATCACCCGAATCTCGTGCACTATAACTGGCACTGGTTCTGGAAAACCGGCAACGGCGACATGAACAACCAAGGCACGCACCAGCTCGACGTCGCGCGCTGGGCGCTTGACCCGAAGCTCACCAGCCCGACGCGCGTGATGGCGCTCGGCGGCCGCTTTAAGTGGAACGACCAGGGCGAGACGCCGAACACGATGTTCGCGCTCGCGGAGTATCCCAATGGGCAACACGCGTTCTTCAACGTCCGCAATGTGAACCACCAGGGCTACCTCCATCAGGTGGAGAACGAGTATTATTTCGAGGACGGCGGTAAGATCATCCGCAACCTGTATTTCGCGAAGGGCAGCACGACTGGAGAAAAACTGACGATCAAGTCCGGCAAGGTAACGCCCGGCGGCAACTGGGGTGCGTTCATCGCGGCCTGCCGCGCTGGCAAACCCGAAATGGCCAACGGCAATGTGGAGGAAGCCCACTACGGCTCGGTGCTTGGTCACCTCATGAACAACTCCTACCGGCTCGGTACGAAGGTGCCGTTCAACGCCAAGGCCGGCCGCTTCGGCGACAACAAGGACGCGTATGAGCACTTCATGAAGCTGCACGCGATCATGCGCGACGGCGTCGGCGTGCCGGAAGACGGCACCGATTATGTAGTCGGGCCGTGGCTCACCTTCGACCCGAAGACCGAGCGCCATACCGGCGCGTTCGCGAACGAAGCTAACGCGCTCCTCGCCGATCCGCGCAGCCCTGGCTTCGAGTTGCCGAAGCGGATGAGCGCCTAAGCGCGGGCGAGAGCGCGGGCGCGCGGGCACCGGACGCAGGACCTGAAAAAGCGGGCACGTTGGGAATCGGGACGTGCACGGTCGGACGTACGGTCCGACCGGTGCGGTCGCACCGGGTCCGGGTTTGCGGTTTGGGGTAGGTACCGTCGTTGACGGCGATGTGGCGGACAATCGCCTCCACGTCTTCAATTGCGCGGCGCGAAAGCATTACTTCCCTGCCTGTTTTGGGATCGGCGTTTCGATTTCTTCGATCGGGCTGCCTTCTCTTGGTTCGAGCTGGGCGCAGCCTTCGCGGATACCCGCAATGAATGCGATCTCGCGGGTGACCTCGTGAAGCGAGACGTCGGGTCGAAGCGGTTTGAGCATCGTCTGAACGGCGTCGGGTGCGCTCATGACGCGAACGTGGATTCGGCGCGAATCGCGTACGATGACGCTCCTCCGGGGCGTCTTCAGACCATCCTAGAGGAGCAGTTTAATGCCGCGTGTTGCGGGTCGCGGATCGCGGGGTGAACCCGCTCCGACAGTCGAGCGTGGAGGCCGCACGGAATGGGGCGACGTGACCTACAGGTTCTTGTCCGTGACGGCGCCCTCCGAAGCGCTGCTGACGAGTTTCGCGTATTTGGCGAGGACGCCGCGGGTTTCTTTCGGTGGGAGCGGCGTGTAGGCGGCCATGCGGGCGGCGTAGTCGGCGTCCGGGATGAGGAGGCTGATCGTGTTTTTCACGGCGTCGATTTCGATGAGGTCGCCGTTCTTGACGATCGCGAGGGGCCCGCCTTTGGCAGCCTCTGGCGTGATGTGGCCCACATCGAAACCGTGCGAGCCGCCGGAGAAGCGTCCATCGGTGATGAGCGCCACATCCTTGATGAGGCCGCGACCGGCGATGGCGCTCGTGGGTGAAAGCATCTCTCTCATTCCTGGGCCGCCGACGGGGCCTTCGTTGCGGATCACCACGACGTTGCCTTTGACGACGTCGCCACGGAGGACGCCTTGGAGCGCGTCTTCCTCGCCTTCGTAGACTTGGGCGGTGCCTTTGAAGTAGAGGCCTTCCTTACCGGTGATTTTGCCGACGGCGCCGCCGGGGGCGAGGTTGCCGTGGAGGACGCGGAGGTGGGTATCGGCCTTGATCGGTTTGTCCCAAGGGCGGATAACGTCCTGCTGGTCGGGGTAGGACGGGTAAGGCTGCACATCCTTGAGGGATTCGGAGATGGTCTCGCCGGTGACGGTGAGGCAATCGCCGTGGAGCAGGCCGCGATCGAGGAGGATCTTCATCATCGGGCGGATGCCGCCGATGCGGATGAGGTGGGCCATGCCGTATTTGCCGAAGGGTTTCACGTCGGCGAGGAGGGGGACGCGGTTGCCGATAGTCTTAAAGTCTTCGAGGGTGAGCGGGACCTCGGCGGAGTGGGCGATGGCGAGGAGGTGAAGAATGAGATTGGTGGAACCTCCGAGGGCGAGGCAGACGGTGATGGAATTCTCGAAGGCCTTGCGCGTGAGAATATCGCGGGGCTTGATGCCTTTTTTCAGCATGGCCATGACGGCGGCGCCGGCGCGCTCGCAGTCCTCGCGTTTCTCTTTGCCGACGGCGAGCTGGGCGCTGCTGTTGGGCAGGCTCATGCCGAGGGCCTCGATGGCGGTGGCCATGGTGTTGGCGGTATACATGCCGCCGCAGGAGCCGGGGCCGGGGATGGCGGTGGCCTCGACGTCGCGGAGGCCGGCGTCGGTGAGCTCGCCCTTGGCGTGTTTGCCGACGGCCTCGAAGACGGAGACGATGTCGAGCGGCTTCTGTTTATCGCAGTCGGCGGCGGCGAAACCGGGGAGAATACTCCCGCCGTAGATGAAGACGGCGGGGCGGTTGAGGCGGGCGATGGCCATCATGCAACCGGGCATGTTTTTGTCGCAGCCACCGATGGCGACGAGGCCGTCGAAGCCTTCGGCGGCGACGGCGGTCTCGATGGAGTCGGCGATGACGTCGCGGGAGACGAGGGAGTAACGCATACCCTGCGTGCCCATGCTGATGCCGTCGGTGACGGTGATTGTGTTAAAATAAACGGCCTTGCCGCCAGCGGCGTTGATGCCCTTTTGCGCGTGCTCGCTGAGTTCGCCGAGGTGGACGTTGCAAGGCGTCATGTTGCTGGCGGACGAGGCGACGGCGATCTGGGGTTTTTTGAAATCTTCGTCGGTGAAGCCGACGGCGCGCAGCATGGAGCGGGCGGGGGCGCGGTCATGGCCGTCGACGACGACGGAGGAGTGCGGGCGGAGGGAGTGGGCGGTTTGGCACATGGGAGCGGAACGTTGAGCGTTGAGGAATGAGCGTTGAGCGGTGGGGCGGAGAGCTGAGGGTTAAGCGTTGAGCGTTCAGAGCTGAGTGTTCGGAGGCGAGGCGGCAAGGACGTTTCGGCGAGGATGTTTCCGGGGATCGGCGGACCCTGGCGGAGTGAAGGAAGGAGCGTGCAGTGAGGGAGTGAGATTCCCTGCGGGCGCAGGGGAAAGCGCCCTACCGTTCGGTGGCGGAGGCGATTCGTTTTCGTGGTTGCGTGGGGGAATGCGCGCCGCATTCACTCGTGGGACTCTACCTGCATGGCGTTCAATCTGAAAAAAGTGCTGAAGGCATTGCTGCTTTCGACCAATCAACCGCTGTCGATCAAGGACGTGCAGGCGGCTTTTACGCGCTTTCACGACCAAGCGGCGGCATTGCCGATGGCGCCAGCGGCGGGCGAGGCCCCGGCGACAGCGGCGGACGCCAGCGCGACGTCGGGGGATCGTCCGGAAGCCGGTGCCGATGGGGTTGCGGGCATTTCCGGTGGTCCCCTGGCGGAGGTCCTCGAGGTGCCGGTTGAAGCCTCAGTTGAAAAAGATCCGGAGCTTTACTCGGAGGTGTCGTCGCTCGTGACGGCGACACAAATTCGTGAAGCAATGGACCTGATTTCGGCGGAATTGCAAGCGGCGGACGAAGGTCTGGTCTTGGTGGAGGGGAGCTCCGGTTACCGGTTGATGACGCATCCGCGTTTTGGGCGTTGGCTGAGGATTTTGCGTCAAGAGCCGCCGCCGGTGAAATTGAGCCAGTCGGCCATCGAGACCTTGGCGGTGGTGGCGTATCGGCAACCGGTGACGCGGAGTGAAATCGAGAATATTCGCGGCGTGTCGGCAGAAGCGGGCATTAACAAGCTCCTCGAACGTGAGCTGGTTTATATCACGGGGCGGGCGGACACGCCGGGCCGGCCGCTGCAATACGGGACGACGGATCAGTTTCTCGAGTACATCGGCATCAAAGCGCTGGATGAAATGCCGGCCTCGGACGTGTTGTCGTCGCGGCAGATTGATGCGTGGCTCAAGAATTCTTCCTCGGCCCACAAGCCGACGGATACGGACATGGGCCTATCGGACGAGCAGTTGCCGTTGGAGGGGGCGGGTACGGTGAGGGTGGTTGAGACTGGGCCCGAAGTCGTCGCGGCGGTCGCGGCGGAAACCGCACCAGCGGTGATTGACGAAACCCCGGTGCCCGCGGTGAGCGCAGACGTTGGGTCGGGTCCTGAGATTGAACCTAAAACGCCGGAGCAAAGCTGACATGAGCCTCGAACCCATTCGCACCAAGATCGACGCGATCGACCTTCAGTTGGTTGAGTTGATTAACGAACGCCTCGGACTCGCGGCTGAGATCGGCAAGGTAAAGCGCAGCCAAGGCGGGCAGATCTACGTCGCGGAGCGGGAGGATGCGGTGATGCGGAAGGTGACCGGGCGCAACCAAGGTCCGATCAAGAACGAGGCCTTGCGGGCGATTTACCGGGAAATCATGTCGGCGGCCAT
>CAMCHO010000127.1 GCA_945874455.1 Opitutus sp. GAS368
CTACACCCACGGCCACGTTTTTGATTTCTACAAACAGCTCGTCGAACACCCCGGCCACCTCCGCGTGCTCGGCGACGGCCAGCAGCGCAAAAGCTACCTTTACGTCCAGGACTGCGTTGAGGCACTGCTCCACACCACGCGCAGCCACACCGCCCGCGACGCCAAGCACCACACCCAGATCTACAACCTCGGCACCGCTGAATTCGTGCAGGTTAACGACAGCATCGCCGCCATCTGCAAGGCGCTGAACCTGTCGCCCAAACTCGAATACACCGGCGGTAACAAAGGTTGGATCGGCGACAATCCGTTCATCTTCCTCGATACGAAAAAAATCCAGTCCACCGGCTGGAAACCGCGGCTCACCATCGAACAAGGCATCATCCGCACCCTCCGCTGGCTCGAGGCCAACCGCTGGGTCTACGAAGCGAGGAAGTGAAAGAGAAAGTGAGAGTGATTTCCGATGCCCACCAAACTGGAGAATTTCAGTGCGCACCGGAAGGCACTTGTGTGGTTTGATTTCGTCGTGGCCGATCTGCGCCCACTGACCAAACACCCGGCCTTGGCCCGTCTCGTCGCCCAACAAATCGCCAGCGCCGATTCGATCGCGGCGAACATAGAAGAAGGCTACGGCCGCGGCTCCGCGAGGAACTCTCCCACTTTCTCATCATCGCCCGGGGCTCGACGCAGGAGATCCGAGGACGCTAGCAGCGCTTCAAACATTGGCTCGCCCCCTAAGTGATCGCTACACGCGTTGCGCTCCGCGGTGAAGTTATCGCCATCCGCACCGCCTCGATCAACACCCTGCGCCGCCCGCAGTAGTCCCTTTCACTTTCCTTTTCACTTCCACTCTCACTCTCACTTTCCCTTTCCCTTACACTCTCCCTTTCCCTTTCACTCCTCATTGATGCAACTTGTCCTAACCGGCTCCAGCACCGGCATCGGCCGCGCCCTCGCCGTACGCCTCCTTTCCCGTGGTCACCACGTCTGGGGCCTCGCCCGCTCCGACCAATCCGATTTCGCCGCTCTGTATCCAGCGTTTCGCCACACCCGCTGCGACGTCTCCGACTACTCCGCTGTCGCCGCCGCCACGTCCGCCTACGCCGCCGCTTGGCCGCAGCTCGACGGCGTCATCTGCGCCGCCGGCCTTCAAGGCGAAATCGCTCCCGCCCTCACCGCCGACCCGTTGAAATGGAGTACCACGGTCCGCGCCAATCTCGACGGCACTTACTTCGCCCTCCGCGCCTTCGCGCCCCTCCTCCTCAATCGCCCCGCATTTTCCTCCCGCGCCAAGATCGTCTGCTTCTCCGGCGGCGGCGCGACGAAAGCCCGCGTCAATTTCTCCGCCTACGGCGTCGCCAAGACCGCCCTCGTCCGCCTCGTCGAAACCATCGCGGACGAAAATCGCGACCAGCCCCTCGATATCAACGCTCTCGCTCCCGGCGCGATCAACACCCGCCTCACCGACGAAGTGCTCGCCCTCGGCCCCAGCGTCGTCGGCACCGCCGAATACGCCGCCGCCCAAAAACAAAAAGCAGCCGCCCTCGTTCCGACTTCCGCCTCCATCTCCGGCTCCATCGCCGACCCCGCTCTCACCCGTGCCCTCGACTGCGTCGAATGGCTGCTCTCCCCCGCGAGCGACGGCATCACCGGCCGCCTCCTCAGCGCCCCGTGGGATCCCTGGCCGACCCTCGGCGACCACCGCGCTGCCCTCGCTGCCTCCGACATCTATACCCTTCGCCGCATCGTCCCCGATGACCGCGGCCAAAAATGGTAGGGCCCGCTGTCCGCGCGGTCCGTAAGGACTTTCGCCCGCCAGCCGTCGCCCCCGCGCGCAACACCCGATTGTTCAGTAACATAAACACGACCACGGTCGACGGCGGCACGGCTACAGCCGTCGCCCACATTTTCCCCAAGCCGAACCCATCCAGACACAGGCGAAACACCGCGATGTTGATCACCCAGCTGGTCGCCGCCGTTCCCACATATTCCTTCGCCTGCCGCCACGTATCCGCGCGCGCGCTCGGCAGCGCCCAGAATCGGTTCAGTAAATAATGCGTCAGCGTCGAGCCCACGAACGACACCGTAAACGCCACGTTGGCCTCCAGCCCCATCGCGTCCGACGCCACCTTCATCACCGCCACTTGCACGGCAAACGACGTCCCACCCACGATCAAAAATCGTGCGGCCCTCACCCGCGTCTCCCGGTCGGAAATCAATTTCATCTCAGCGCACCGAATCAGGTTTTCCCCCACGCACCACGTCTAAAATCGTCCCGCCAAACGTCTCCGCGCAGCCCGTCCCGCCGATTGGATTTTTTCCGACAAACACATCTTCCGCACCCACCGCGAAAAATTTCGCCTCGCGGGCCCACATCACGCGTCCGTCCATCTTCACTTCCAACTCATCCGTTTTCCGCGCTCCCGGAAACGCTCCCAGCCCAACCTCGATCTCGTAAGCCTTGCCGCGCTCCACGGACACCCGCGCACTCATCACCGTCGCCTTGCCCCAGTGGTCGAGCCCGAACTGCACCCACCCGCCTTCGAGATACTCCACAAACAGAAAATCGCCCCGTCCGGTCTCTCCCGTCACCACCAGCGGCTCCCGGCCTGCGGATCTTCCCGCCGGAAACGTCACCCGCATTCGGATCGTGTCGAATTCCACGTCCCCTCCAGTACCCGCCGCCCGCGCCGTCGCCCGGATCTCCGCTATCCCGCCGACGCGCCGTCCGCGCGACAACACCACGTCCGCCGGTGACGAAACATGAAACCGCTGATAACCTTCCAGCACCGTCGCGTCCCCGAGCGTGACGACCAATCGCCGCGCCAGCCGGATCCGTTCAGCCGCGCTCATCTCCGAAAAAAACGGATGGGGCTCCGGCGGGTAGAGCGAGCCCATCTCCACGCGCAGCCGTCTGCCCGCCGCGCCGATTAACGCGATCGTTCCGCTCAAACGTCCCGGCCCGCCGTCGTGCGCAAAACCAATTTTTCCCCGGCCTTCGCCTTCGTGCAGCAGAAAGATCTCATCGCGCGTACCCACACTCCCAGTACGGACCAACGTCTCGCGCGTCCCCGCCACCTGCGCCACAAAGTTTCCGTCCACTTCAACCGGGCCGTAGTCCGTGCCCACCAGCTTTCCCACCCACCATGACGGCGTGTTCAGCCACGTCGCGATCCGCGCATACGCCCACGGACTCTGCCGGCGCAGATTGTCGTAGGCCTGCAAGCTGAGCAGGACCGCGAAACAGATCGAGCCCGCCACCAGCGCCCCGCTGCCCACAGTGACGACGCGCGCCCGCATCCGTCCGCCCTCGATCCGAGCCCAGCGGTGTAGCGCCAGCGCCCCCGCGGCTGCCAGCAGCACCAACGCCGGCATAAAGTCCGCACCATAGCGCGCCATCGCCGCATAGAAAAACGCGAGCGGCGTCGCCGTCCCGAGCGCGATCATCAACGCCGCCCCCAAGGTCGCCACGAACGGCCCGCGCGCCCCGTCACGCCGCCACACCGCCAGCGGTGCCAGCAGCGCCAGCCACACGAGCGGTACGTTGATCGCTACTCCATAGAGATCATCGAAGCCCAAGTGCCCAGCCGGGATCGCCGGCGCTTCGCCATGATGAAAAAACGGGAAATACCGCGTCCATTCCGCCGCCTGCGTCCAATACATCCGCAGGTTCAGGGGCAAATAACTCCACCTGAAATGCTGCGTTTCCGCCTCGAAGACACCACTTAACTGATACGCCACGCCAAACTCCGTCGGACTCCCAAATCGCGCGAAATTATACCAGGCCATCGCTAGCCCCACGGCACCGAGGGGCACCGCCCCGGCGAGCGCCCATTTCGCGACCTTCCTCCAGCGCGCGGGCCCTTCCGCACGCGCTCGCCACCCTTGCCACAGCACCGGCACCACGAGCAGCCCACTCGCAAACAAATACGTCGGCCGCGAAGCCACCGCGAGCCCGAGACTCAGCCCCGCGCCCGCCATCCACCCCAAGGCCCGCCGCTCCGCGTGCACCGCACGCCACACGCAACCGAGCGCGACCATTACATAAAAATATCCGCTGCTCAGTGGCAGTTCCCAAATACTCCCGCGCAGGACCAGCAGCGGCCCCATGCTCGCCGTGCCCAGCGCCACCACCCACATCATCACCATCCCCGACCCCGCTTCCGGAAAATACCGGCGTCGCATCCCCAGCAAAATCCCCGCACTCACCAAAAATCCCGCATATGTGAAAACCAGCACCGCCGCCGGCAGCGGCAACGCCACTCCGCCCGTCAACACCCGAAACGGCAACAGGAGCGTCACCACGGGCGCCGCGCCAAAATAGATGTAATAGCGCCCCCGATACATCGACGCATCGTGCAGCGCGATCCCCGGCGGCCGCGTAGCCGGATTGTAAGGATCCGCCAATGTTAGCAACGCCTCCGGCACCTCGACCTTCATGTAAAGGTGCCGGTCGAGAAATCCATCGACGAGGAGGTTGTAATAATCCGTCTGCCGCTGCCCAAAATTCCAGCTCACGCCTTCAGGCCGCGCCGTCCAGCCATAGAAGCACCCGACCATCGCGCACACCGCTGCGAGCCACGCGCGCTCACGCCAGCCCCCACTCCGCCGGCTCCGTCCGTGCTCGGCCTCGCTCTTCATCACGACACCGGAGTCTCCACGCCCAGCAGTCCGCGAATTCCCTCAAACCTCACTTGCGTCCCTCGTCCGGTTAGCGTGGCCTTCATCATTCTTCTCACGGAATGACCCACGCAAAACTCGAGCAACTTAATTTCGCCGTCATCGGCTGCGGCCTCATCGGCCGCAAACGCGTCCTCGCCCTCGGCAAAAATCCTCCGCTGCTCTACACGTGCGACCTCGACCTCGCCCGCGCCGCCGACCTCGCCCAGCTCGCCCCGGGCTGCACGGCTGTCACCGACTACACCGTCGCCTTCGCTGACCCACGCGTCTCCGCCGTCATCATCTCCACCCTCAACGCGTCGCTCGCTCCCATCGCCCTCGCCGCCGTCCGCGCCGGCAAACACGTCCTCGTCGAGAAACCCGGCGCACTCAACGCCGCCCAACTCCGCACCGTTCTCGCCGCCGCTCAGCTGACCCACACTCGCGTCCGCCTCGGCTACAATCATCGCTTCCACCCTGCCCTCCAAAAAGCCCGCGAGCTCCTCGATTCCGGCGTCCTCGGACCGCTCATGTTTCTCCGCGCCCGCTACGGCCACGGTGGACGCATGGGCTACGATCGCGAGTGGCGCGCCGATCCCGTCCTTTCCGGCGGCGGCGAACTCATCGATCAGGGCGTCCATCTCATCGATCTCGCCAGCTGGTTCCTCGGCGAATTCCCCACCGTCGAGGGCCACGCCACCACGTCCTTCTGGGACATGAAGGTCGACGACAACGCGTTCCTCAGCCTCCGCACCGCCGCCGGCCAAACCGCGTGGCTCCACGCCAGCTGCACCGAGTGGAAAAATCTCTTCTCCCTCGAACTCTACGGCCGCGATGCCAAGCTCGCCATCGACGGCCTCGGCGGCAGCTACGGCGCCGAAAAACTCACCTACTACAAAATGCTCCCCTCGATGGGCCCGCCCGAAATCACCTCGTGGGAATACGTTCGTGGCGACGATTCGTGGGCCCTCGAAACCCGCGCTTGGATCGACGATATCCGCCTCGGCCGCGAGCCGAGCCCCGGTCTGCGCGAAGGCATCCGCACTCTGGAAATCGTCGAGGAGATCTACCGCAGAAGCGGCTACCCCGTCTCAGTAGCGGGTCTCTAGCCCTCGCCTGTCATCCGCACCAACGCCCCCGCGACCGCGCGAAGCCATCGTTCCCTCACTTTCACTCTGCTTTTCACTTTCACTCTCCCTTTCACTTTCATCCTCCGATGATCATCACTCGCTCACCACTTCGCGTTTCCCTCGGCGGCGGCGGGACCGACCTTCCGTCGTACTACCGCGAACACGGCGGCTTCCTCGTCGCCGCGGCGATCGACAAATACATTTACATCACGCAGCACCGCACGTTTCAGCCCGAGATCATTATCAAGTATTCGAAACTCGAGCGCGTCGCCTCCGTCGATCAAATCGAACATCCCATCATCCGCGAGGCCCTCAAGCTCACCGGCATCAGCGATCCGCATCTTGAGCTCACCTCGATGGCCGACATCCCCGGCGGCACGGGCCTCGGCTCGAGCGGCAGCTTTACCACCGCCCTCCTCAAAGCCCTCCACACCTCGAAGCGCACGCTCGTTTCTCCCGCCGAGCTCGCCGAACAGGCCTGCGATATCGAGCTCAACAAACTCGGCGAGCCCATCGGCAAACAGGACCAATACATCGCCGCCGTCGGCGGCATCACCGCCTTCACGTTTCACCAAGACGGCCGCGTCGAATATCGTCCCTGCGTCACGTCCGAGGAAACGCTCTTTAATCTCGAAGATAATCTCCTCCTGTTTTTCACCGGCTACAGCCGCAGCGCGTCGTCCATCCTCAAAGACCAAAACGACAAATCCAAGAGCCACGACCCCGCGATGCTCGACAATCTCCACTTCACCAAAGACCTCGGCTACCAGTCCCTCGCCGCCCTCGAGTCGGGCAACCTCGAGGAATTTGCACGCCTCATGGATGTCCATTGGCAGCGCAAAAAAGCCCGCAGCGCCGGCATGAGCAACTCCGTCATCAACGATTGGTATGATCACGCCATGGCCCACGGCGCCCTCGGCGGAAAACTCATCGGCGCCGGCGGCGGCGGCTTCTTGATGTTCTACGCCGGCGACAAAAAAAAACTCCGCCACGCCATGCGCGAAAAAGGCCTCCAAGAAGTCCGCTTCCGCTTCGACTTCGAAGGCACCAAAGTCGTCGCCCAGAATTGAGCCCAAACCAATTGCCCACGGAACACACGGACTACACGGACAGCTTCTGATCGGAAAATTTCCCGTTCGATTTTTCCGTGTAGTCCGTGTGTTCCGTGGGCACCTCTCCGATGTCCTCCCCTCCCGCTCCCCTCCCCGTCGCCCTTTTGGCCGGCGGCATGGCCACCCGCCTCCGCCCCATCACCGAAAAAATTCCCAAGCTCCTCGTCGAGGTCGCCGGCGAACCGTTTTTCTCTCACCAACTTCGCCTGCTCAAAGCCGCCGGCCTCACTCACCTCGTCCTCTGCGTCGGCTACCTGGGTGAGCACATCGTCGACCTCTACGGCGACGGCTCCCGCTACGGCGTCAAAATCGACTACTCCTTCGACGGCCCGACACTCCTCGGCACCGGCGGCGCGCTCATCCGGGCACTCCCTCAACTCGGCGACGCCTTCTACGTTCTCTACGGCGACAGCTACCTGCCCATCGACTATCACGCCGTCGCCGATCACTTCCTCCGGTCCGGTCGCCAAGGCCTGATGACCGTCTACGAAAACCACGGCCGCTACGACACGAGCAATGTCGAATTCACCCACGGTGAAATCGTCCGCTACGACAAAAAATTCCGCACCCCCGCGATGCACCACATCGACTACGGTCTCGGTCTCTTCCGTGCCTCCGCGTTCTCCACCTTCCCCCGCGACGCCGTCGTCGATCTCGCCGCCGTGCAAATGGACCTCGTCGCGCGCCACCAACTTTCCGGCTACGAAATCGCCCAGCGCTTCTACGAAATCGGCTCCCACGAGGGCTTGAACGAACTGGACGCCCTCCTGCGCTCCCGCCAAGGTGCGCCCCAATAACTCCCTCATGTCTTCCTCCTACTCTATCCAACATCTCCGCGAGACGGTGGAAATCATCGCGAAGATCAATCCGGACGATTGCGAAAAGTGCGTCGCCGAACTCCGCGCCACCCGCGACCGCGGCGGTCGCCTCTTCATCCTCGGCGTCGGTGGCAGCGCCGCCAATGCCTCTCACGCGGTAAACGATTTCCGGAAAATCGCCGGCCTCGAGTGCTACGCCCCCACCGACAACGTCTCCGAACTCACCGCCCGCACCAACGACGAGGGCTGGGCCACCGTCTTCGTCGAGTGGCTCCGCGGCTCCCGTCTCAAGTCTGTCGATACACTCCTCATCCTCTCCGTCGGCGGCGGCAACCTCGAGAAAAACGTTTCCCCCAACCTCGTGCTCGCCCTCAAGCTCGCCCAAGACGTCGGTGCCCACATCATCGCCATCGTCGGCAAAGATGGCGGTTACGCCGCCAAAGTCGCCCACGCCTGCGTCATCGTCCCGACCGTGAACCCCGCCAACATCACCCCGCACAGCGAGGCCTTCCAGGCCGTCATCTGGCACCTCTTCGTCTCCCATCCCGACTTGAAGCTGAACCAGACCAAGTGGGAAAGCGTTACACCGCCCGCGACGACCTAATCACCGCCCTCCGCTCCTTCCCTTTCTCTCCTTCACCGCGGCGCTCCCCACGCCGCGTTTTTATTTTCCCCGCCTCCGCCATCGCCTGTCTGAATCCGTCTCCATCCGTGTTCATCCGTGGTTAAAAATTCCGTGCCCCCGCCCACGCCCCAGCCACCGCGCCCCGCCGTCTTCCTCGACCGCGATGGCACGCTGAATCGTCAGATTATCCGCGACGGCAAACCCTACCCGCCGAACACGCTCGCCGAGTTCGAACTTTTCCCGGGCGTCCCCGCGGCCTGCGCTGCCCTCGCCGCCGCGGGCTTCATTCTCGTGGTCGCCACTAACCAGCCCGACGTCGACCGCGGCACCCAGTCCGCCACCGTCGTCGAGTCGATGCACGCGCACCTCCTCGCGCTCGTTCCCTCCCTCACCCGCATCGAGGTCTGCTACGCGCCCGGCAACGCCCACGCGCCCCACCTACCCGCCGACCCACGCCGCAAACCCGCCCCGGGCATGCTCCTCGACGCCGCCCGCCTCCTCGATCTCGACCTCAGCCGCTCATGGATGGTCGGTGACCGCTGGCGAGATATCGATTGCGGGAAACGCGCCGGTGTCCGCACCGTGTTCATCGACTTCGGCTACGACGAAGCCCTGCAGGCCCCGCCCGACTTTACCGTCCAGTCCTTCCCCGCCGCTGCCGCCATTATCCTCCAGTCCTAACGCCTCACGAAGCGGCGGTTTCCAGCCAGCGTATTTTCTCCTTTCTCCCGCCGCCCTTCTCCCTCCTCCTCTTCGTCATGGCCTCACTCGCTTCCCTCAAAGTCCAGCTGTACGCCGACGGTGCCGACAAAGCCGGCATCCTCGAACTCTACGCCAAGCCGCACATCAAGGGCCTGACCACCAACCCCACGTTGATGAAAAAAGCCGGCATCAAAGACTACGAAGCCTTCGCCAAAGACATCCTCCAAACCGTCACCGCCAAACCCATTTCCCTCGAGGTCTTCACCGACGACATCGTCGACATGAAGCGCCAGGCCCTGAAAATCACCGCGTGGGCCCCCAACGTCTACACGAAGATTCCCATCACCAACTCCCAGGGCGAGTCCTGCCTCCCGCTCATTAAAGAGCTCGGTCTCCTCGGCGTGAAACTCAACGTCACCGCCCTCCTCACCCTCTCGCAAGTTCGCGGCGTCGCCGAGGCCCTCAACCCCGCCGTCCCTTCCGTCGTCTCCGTCTTCGCGGGCCGCATCGCCGACACCGGCGTGGACCCAATGCCCCTCATGCGCGCCTGCGTACCGCTGCTCGAGGGCCAGCCCAAAGCCGAACTCCTCTGGGCCAGCACGCGCGAAGTCATTAACATTTTCCAAGCCGACGAAGTCGGTTGCCAGATCATCACGGTCCCCCACGACATCCTCGCCAAGGCTGCGAAAATGGTCGGCCTCGACCTCGCCGCCGTCTCCCTCGACACCGTGAAAATGTTCGTCGCCGACTCCACGTCCGCCGGCTTCAAACTCTAAACGGACCGGCGCTTTTCCAGCCGCCGTTTCCGGAGACAATATCCACTAAAATCCGCATTTACCTTCGAGGCAGACCCGCGCAGCGTCGCCGGTCTGCCTTTTTTATCGCCACCATTTCTCGTCCTTCCTGCCGTGCTGTCGCCTGAATTTCCCGACCGCGCTGCCCTCTTTTTAGCCTGAGTTTCCCGTCCTTACACTCGCTCGTTTTTCCTCTCCTCCGATTCCTTTTTTCGCGTGAACATCCTCTTCGTTAACTACGGCGATTTTACCACCAACAGCCTCAACCACATCGCTGGTTTCGCCAACACCCTCTGCGCCGCCGGCCACGTCTGCATCGTCGCCGTCTCGCAGGACAAAGAGACTGTCGCCCACCTCCCGGCTCCGCTCTTCATCGCCGCCACCTACGCCGAACTCCTCGCCCGCCCCGGCCTCTTCCCCGACGGCCGCCCCGCCGACCTCATCCACGCTTGGACCCCGCGCGAGGGCGTCCGCAAGTTCACCCTCGCCTACCAACGCGCCGCCACCACCCCGGCCCGCCTCATCATCCACCTCGAGGATAACGAGCGCTTCCTCCTCGAGGCCTACACCGGCGAATCCTTCGCCTCCCTCCGCGACGCCACTCCGGCCGCCACCGACGCTTGGCTCATCGACGCTCTCCCGCACCCCTTGCGCCACGAGGCCTTTCTCCGCGTTGCCGACGGCGTCACCCATATCGTCAACAGTCTCCGCGCCTTCATCCCCGCCGGCATCCCCTCGCAACTCCTCCCGCCCGGCGTCGATTTTTCCCTCTACGCCCCACAAGCCGCCGACCCCGCCCTCCGCGCCGAGCTCGGCCTTCGCGACGATGAACGCGTCATCGTATTCACCGGGAGCAACACTTTCGCCAACGAGCCCGAGATGCGCGATCTCTACGTCGCCATCGCCCTCCTCAACCAGCGCGGCACGCCCACCCGCCTCATCCGCACCGGCTTCAACGCCCCGAAGTTTCTCGCCTCACTTTCCCCCGAGCTCACCCGCCACGTCATCGACCTCGGCTTTGTTGAAAAAGCCAAACTCCCGCGCCTCCTCGCCCTCGCCGATGTCCTCGTGCAACCCGGCCAGCCGGGCGACTTCAACGACTACCGCCTCCCTTCCAAGCTCCCCGAGTTTCTCGCCAGCGGCCGCCCCGTCGTCCTCCCGCCCACCAACCTCGCCGCACTCATGACCGATGGCCAAGAGGCCATTTTCCTCCCCACCGGCACTCCCACGGAAATTTCCGACACCTGCCAACTCCTCTTCATCGATCCCGCACTCTGCGCCACCCTCGGTAAAAACGGCGTCGCCTTCGCCCACACCCACTTCGATCTCGTCGCCAACACCCTCGCGCTCGCCAATTTCTACGCGACCATTTTGACCCGTCCCTCGGCCACCGATTGGTCCCTCATTTCCCCTCCCACCGCCAGCGAGACCACCCTCACCGTCGCCCGCGCCCACCGCGCCGCCACCGCCCTCGGCGCCCCAGCCGCCGCCCTCGCCGCCGAGACCGATCTCCTCGCGCACCTTGTACGCCAGCTCGAACTCGCCCTCGACGCCAGCGCCTCCGTCGAGCGTATCAGCCAACTCACGACCGAACGCGATCAAGGCCTCACCCGCGAAAAACTCTCCCGCGATCACATCAGCAACCTCGACGCCCTCCTCGCCGCCGCCCGCGAAAACGTCGCCGCCACTAACCTCAGCCACACCGAGCAACTCGCCGCCGAGCGACTGAACGCCGCCACGCTCGAGCACGCCCGCGTCCTCACCAAGAATCACGCCGACAACCTCGAACGCGAACTCGCCATCACTCGCGGCGGTTACCACGAAGCCGTCGGCGCCATCGCTCACTACAAACAGCTCCGCGAACAAGCCGACGCCCTCCTCAAGTCCGGTCGCCAACAAGTCGTCGCCTACGAAAACGCCCTGATCCAAGCCGACGCCCGCATCGCCGCCCTCGAGAATTCCCTCACCGTTACCGAGGAAGCCCTCGTCCTCTCGCGCAACGAGACCGTCGTCGCCCGCGCCGCCCACGCCGCCGAGGCCGCCACACTCCGCGCCCAATTCGCCGCCGAACGCTCCACCCTCGAAGCCACCCGCGCCGCCGACCAAGCCGCCGCCGCCGCTCGTCTCGCCGAGGCCCAGGCCGTCCTCCGTTCCCGCGACGAAAAAATCGCGAAGCTGCAGTCCTCCTTTTCCTGGAAGATCACGTCCCCGCTCCGCGACCTCCGCCGCCTCTTCCTCGATTCGTCTTCATCCGCCTCCGCCTCGGCCCCCGCCACCACTTCCGCAGAATTCCACGGCAACATCGATCGTCCCCAAGACTGGCGCACGATTCCAGCAACCCTCAACATTCTCGGGTGGTCCTTGCGCAAAAATCGCGCGCCGATCCGCGCCATCCGCGCCCGCCTCGGTGACGTCACCGTCGCCGCCCAATCGGGCATCGAGCGCCTCGACGTCCTCGACCACTTCCGCGACCACCCCGGCGCCGAGCGCTGCGGCTGGATGCTAAAAATCGAAATCCCCAAACGCGGCATCCGCACGCTCGTCCTCGAAGCCCAAGATGAGGCCGGCGCGTGGACCCCGTTCCTCACGCGCCAAATCAAGCGTACCACCGACGACGCACCGCCGCCGCCCAATTCCTACGCCGCCTGGGCCGCCGCCTACGACCGCCTCACCCCCGAGATCGCCGACCAGATCCGCGCGAAAATCGCCGCACTCCCTAAAAAGCCGCTCATCTCGGTGTTGATGCCGACCTACAACACGCCGGAGAAATGGATCGTCCGCGCCATCGAATCCGTCCGCCGTCAGCTCTACGAAAACTGGGAACTTTGCATCGCCGACGACGCTTCGAAAGAACCTCACGTCCGCAAAATTCTCGAAGCGTATCAGAAAAAAGACGCCCGCATCAAAGTCGTCCTGCGCGAGACCAACGGCCACATCTCCGCGTCTTCCAATTCCGCCCTCGCCCTCGCTCACGGCGAATTTCTCGCCCTCCTCGACCACGACGACGAAATCCGCCCCCACGCCCTCGCCTGCGTCGCCCTCGAAATCGCGGCCCATCCCGACGCCGATCTCATCTACAGCGACGAAGATAAAATCGACGAAAACGGCGACCGCTACGACCACTACTTCAAGCCCGACTGGAACCCCGATCTCTTCAACGTCCAGAACTACATCTCGCACCTCGGCGTCTACCGCACGCTCCTCGTCCGCGAAGTCGGCGGCTTCCGCGTCGGCTATGAGGGCTCGCAAGATTGGGACCTCGCCATGCGCGTCATCGAGCGCACCGCCCCCGAGCGCATCCGCCACATTCCGAAAATTCTCTACCACTGGCGCAGCGTCCCGGGCTCTACCGCCATGGTCATCGGCGCGAAAAGCTACGCCACCGGTGCCGCTGAAAAAGTCATCAGCGAACACTTCGTGCGCACCGGCATCACCGCCACCATCAGCCCCACCAAAGGCTCCTACTGGCGCGTGCACTACCCGGTTCCCACGCCCGCCCCCCGCGTCACGCTCATCATCCCCACGCGCAACCGCCTCGAATTCCTCCAGCCTTGCGTCGAGAGCCTCCTCGCCAAAACCACGTATCCAAACTTCGAGCTCCTCATCGTCGACAACGATTCCGACGACGCAGCCACCCTCGCCTACCTCGCCTCGCTACCAGGGAGGAGCCCGCTGGCGGGCGATGGCGCGACCTCCGTCCGTGTCCTCCGCTCCCCCGGTGAATTCAATTTCTCCGCGCTCAATAATTTCGCGGTTGAGCACACCGACGCCCCGTTGATCGGCCTTCTCAACAACGACCTTACCGTCATTAACCCCGACTGGCTCGACGAGATGGTCAGCCACGCCCTCCGCCCCGAGATCGGCTGCGTCGGCGCGAAGCTCTACTACCCCGACGACCGCATCCAACACGCCGGCGTCATCCTCGGCATCGGCGGCGTCGCCGCGCACGCGTGGCAGACGCACCCCCGCGGTGCCGCCGGTCAAGCTCACCGCAATCTCCTCCAGCAAAACCTCAGCGCCGTCACCGCCGCGTGCCTCGTGATCCGTCGGGAAGTTTACCTGCAAGTCGGCGGCCTCAACGCCGACCAACTCAAAGTCGCCTTCAACGACGTCGACTTCTGCCTGAAAGTCCGCGCCGCCGGATTCAACAACCTCTGGACGCCTTACGCCGAACTCTACCACCACGAAAGCGCCAGTCGCGGAAAAGAGGATACGCTGGAAAAACGCGACCGTTTCCGCAGCGAGGTCGAGTATATGCGCGCCACGTGGGGCGACCTCCTCGACCGCGACCCCGCCTACAATTCCAACCTCACGCACACGATCAACGACTTCACCCTCGCCCTCCCCCC
>CAMCHO010000128.1 GCA_945874455.1 Opitutus sp. GAS368
GACGACGATCCGTTTTTGTCGTTCCTCGCGCCCGCGCCGGCGCGGTATGTCGTCAGCCCGCACGTGATGGCGAAGAGCCTGCTGCCGCCGGTGCTGGAGTTGCTCGAGGGCAACGCCGTCACGCAGCGCGCCAGCCTGATCATGCCGGAGTTTTTCCGCGGCGATTCGGTGACCGCGCCGAGGTCGACCGCGTAGCCCGCGAGCGGGAGCGAGGGGCATTCCCCAGGTGCCGACGCGCGTTCCTGCAGCTTCGGCGAGGTCTCCGTCAATGCTCTCGACCGCAGCGAGGTCGACGACACTACTAGCGCCGATCACAATGCCGCTGCTCCCGTCGGCGCAATTAACCTGAAGACCCAGCGCGCCCTCGAACGCTAGGACCGCCGTAACAGCTCGCCGCCGTAACAGATCGGATGATTTGCTTCCCTGAGCAGATTCAGGTTCGGTGGCGGTGCTTTGGCGGTTTCCTTTTTCATCGCCACTTTCCCTGTGAATACCTCTGAACCTGCCGTGCATCGTCTCTCCCGCCGTAATTTCGTCCGCACCGGAGCGGGTGTGGCCGTCGCGTTAACCGTGGGCCGAAACCCGTTGTTGCAAGCCGCCGAGCCGGCGCCGTTCAAGCTGCGCTATGTGCTTTCGACGAATCAGTATGGCGCGCTGCCGATTCAGGACATCGTGCCCGAGGTGAAAAGCGCCGGTTATGAAGGGCTCGACGTATGGGCCGGGCGCTGGGGCAATCAGCGCGAGCAGATCGACTACCTGGGGCACGAGAAGTTTGCCGCAATTCTCAAGCA
The DNA here is from genome assembly GCA_945874455.1 of Opitutus sp. GAS368. Taxonomy (GTDB): domain Bacteria; phylum Verrucomicrobiota; class Verrucomicrobiia; order Opitutales; family Opitutaceae; genus GAS368. The sequence goes on from CAMCHO010000128.1 coordinate 792, forward strand.
GCACGCTGTGAAGGTGAGCTGCTATACCTGCATGGATCCCGGCTTCGGCAAGTGCGAGCCGCACCTGCGCGCGATGCTGAAGTTTGGCGGCAACCAGATCGTCGCCGGCTTCCCCAATGTTCCCGGCGGAAAAGATCTGCGCGGAGCCGCCCTACGGACCGCCATCCGTGAATCGCTCGAGAAACTGAAGCCGATCATCGGAGTGGCCGGTGAGCTTAAGGTGGAGCTCGCGATCGAGAATCACCTCAACGGCCTGCTCGAGACGCCCGCTGGGGTGCGCATCCTCGCCGAGGAGATTAAAGAGAAGCACGTCGGCATTTCGTTTGCGCCGTTTCACCTGCCGCAGGACGCGGAGTTGCTCGGCAAGTTGGTCGATGACGTGGCGGGTAAGATTTTCTATTACTACGCATGGCAGTTCGGCGATGGCAGCGGCGACCTCGCGCCTTCGAAGCAGAAGCGCCAGCTGCCTGGTGTCGGCCCGCTCGATTTCAAGCCGATGCTCGCGGCGCTGAAGCGAAAAAAATTCAACGGCTACACCTCGATCTTCATGCATCCCTCGCCCCGCGGCTCCGCGCTGGGGTCGAGTGTGCAGGACGTCACCACGGAGCTCGGCAAGGCGCGTGCGTTTCTGGACAAGGAACTCGTCGCCGTCTGAGTCACGCCCAGCCTCCGCCGGAAGCCCTCGCGCCGGCCCACGCCAAGCAAACACCCACGATGAGCCCTCAGGGTACCCCTGCGAAGCCACGGCTTCGCGGGGGGGGCTACCTTCTGGTGGGCTGGCCGCAGCGGCGATTAGCTTGGGCAAGACTTGGCGCCCGACGTGATCGCGGTTCAACGCGCGAAATGAAGTCGGCCTCGCTCGCGATCAGGGGACAACGGGCTGCGCGTTGGATTAAATGCGCCCGCACGATTCGAGGGCGGCGTTGTGGTAACCATTGCCGGAGCCGACCGAATGTCAGTCCGCTCTTTCATGTACGACGATACCCGCCTAGAGGGTTGCGATTGCGAAACGACTGAGCGAGCGGAGTTGAGTGGGCCGCTCAGCCGAGGGTCAAAGATCCGCTAGGGGACGACAGCGGTGGCCAGCGTGGGGAGTTTGAATTCCTTGAGGAGTGCGTCGATTTTTTCAACTTTCTCGGCGTGGGGCATCGCCGGATGCAAGCCGGTGTGGCGCAGCGTGCCGTCAGGCGCGATGATGGCCATGTGGGGGATGCCGGTGATGCCATAGTCGGGGTTGAAAACTTCTTCGTCACTGAAACCGATCGTCCACGTGATTTCCTTGGCCTTGATGTAGTCGCTCATGAGAGCCATTTCCTTCTGTGGATCTCCCTTGGTGTCGATGCGCTGGGGCTGAAGACCGGAAATGGAACCCTGGATACTGGTGACACCGAGGACCACCACAGCGAGGTCTTTGTAGTGGGCGGTGAGCTCGCGGACCTGCGGAAACGACGAGACGCAAGGGCCGCACCACGTGGCCCAAAAATCGAGGACGACGACTTTCCCCTTGAGGTCGGCCAGCGTCTTGAGGCCGGGGAGGGTGGCCCATTTGAAGTGGAGCTGGGGTGCGGGTTTTCCGACGAGGGAGGCGCTCGCTTCTTTGGCTTTGGCTCGGCGATCAAGTGCCGTCAGTGCGCTGTCCGCAGCGGCGGCGGGTTTGGTGCCGGGGAAATCGACCTTCAGTCGATTGAGCAATGCACTCATTTTTTCCGCATCATTGAGCACCTGTCCGTAGAGCGTTGCCTGCATGAAGAGAATTTGGGCCACGTCGTCGGTCCGCTGGCTGGCGTATTTGGTGAGCAAGGCATCGAACGCGGCAAGTTCGGGGGCGAGATCGGCGGCGGAGGATTTTCCGGCGCGGAGCTTGGCTTGGATCTGATCGACCAGAATTTTGAGGTCGGCGACCGGCGGGGTGGACGCAGGAGCGGTTTCCTGAGCGAGCGAGGTGACGAGCGTTCCGAAGCAAAGGAAAAGCGCGGCGAGGAGTGGGCGGTAGTTCATGGATAAAAAAGAGGCGGGAGGTGGGGGGGATTACCAGTGGGCGTAGTCGCCCTTTTCGAGGCTCTTAGTGAACTCGACGAAGAGCTGCACGCAACGCTCCACATCCTCCAGGTCCACGACTTCGCTGGGGGTGTGCATGTAGCGCAGCGGAATGCTGACGAGGCCAGTCGCGACGCCGCCCCGGCCCATTTGGATAGCGCGAGCATCGGTGCCTGTCGGGCGGGGGTCGGCTTCGATCTGGTAGGGAATTTTCAATTTTTTCGCGGCGGCGACGAGGCGGGCGAAAATCTTTGGGTTGATGTTGGCGCCGCGGCAGAGGATGGGGCCGCCACCGAGCGTCGTCTCACCGTATTTGCGGTTGTCGCAGTCGGGGTGATCGGTGGCGTGGCCGACGTCGACAGCGAGGGCGATGTGGGGATCGACGGCGTGGGCGGCAGTGGTCGCACCGCGGCAGCCGATTTCCTCCTGGGACGTCGCGACTGCGACGACTTTGGCGGCGAGTTTCTTGCGATCCTTGTCCTTCGCGAGCCTGATCAGGGTTTCTCCAACCACATAGGCGCCGACTTTATTATCGAAGGCGCGGGCGGTGCCGACGCTGCCGTGAATCAGTTCAAATTCGTGGTCGTAGGTGGCGACGTCACCGATGGCGATGCGGGCGAGGGCGTCTTTTTTTGTGCGAGCGCCGATGTCGATCCAGATCTCGTGAATCTCGGGGACCTTTTTGCGGTCGGCGTCCTCCATGAGGTGGATCGCGCGTTTGCCGGTGACGCCCTTGACGGTGCCGTGGGCCGTTTGAATGATCACGCGGCGGCCGGAGATAATGGTACGGTCGTGACCGCCGATCGTATCGAAGTAGATAAAGCCGTCTTTGTTGACGTAGGTGAGGATGAGGCCGAGTTCGTCCATGTGCCCGGCGAGCATGAGGACGGGGTCGCCCTTGGGGTTGAGCGTGGCTAGGCGATTGCCGAGGGCGTCGCCGGTGTAGGCGTCGGCGGCAGGTTTCACATGGCGGTCAAAGACGGCCTGGGCCTCGGCCTCGTAGCCGGAGGGCGAACGGGCATGGAGGAGTTCGGAGAGGAAAACAGGGACTTGGTAGGTCGACATGGGTTTTAGTCTCGCGCCCTGATGTCCGGGCGCAAAGCGTTTCTTCGTATGATCATTTATCCCGCCATCGACATCAAAGGTGGCCGCGCTGTGCGGCTGCTCCAAGGGCGTGCCGACCAAGAGACCGTGTATGCGGCGAATCCGGCCGACGTGGCCGCGCAGTTTTGCGCGGCCGGCAGTGCGTGGGTCCACGTTGTGGACCTCGACGGAGCCTTTGCGGGCGAGCCGCAGAATCTCGCAGAGGTGCAGGCGATCGCGGCGATCGGGATGAAGGTGGAACTCGGTGGCGGCCTGCGCACGCGCGCCGCGGTGGAGCGGGCGCTGGGTTTTGGCGTGAGCCGTGTGGTGATCGGTACGCGCGCGGCGGAAAGCGAGCGTTTCGTGGCCGAACTGGTGCAGGCGTTTGGCGACAAGATCGCGGTCGGTATTGATGCAAAGGACGGCAAGGTCGCGGTGAAGGGCTGGGTGGATACGACGGGCACGGGGGCGCTCGATCTCGCGAAGCGGATGGATGCGGTGGGCGTGCGGACCATTATCTACACGGACATTGGCACCGACGGAATGTTGACGGGACCAAATTTTGCGGCCCAGGAGGCGATGTTGAACGCGGGGAAATTCAACGTGATCGCGAGCGGCGGAGTGAGCCGTCGCGAGGACGTGGTGAAGTTGGCGGAGCTCGCGCGACGTTACGCTAATTTGGACGGAGTGATCGTCGGCAAGGCGCTCTACGAGAAGCGCGTGGAGCTGTCAGATCTGCTGGCAATCGCGCGCTAGGTGCGCCAAGAGCGACGAGAACTAGCGGGCAGTTTATCCGCGCCGACAGGGCGTGACCGGCGACATGGATTTTGACGAAACGCGGCGCACTCGTTTCACTGCGGCCACGAGGTCGTCGACGCGGAGCAGACGCACGCGGAGCGCAATCGGCGCTACGGATTTGACCTTCGTTTCGAAAGGGTCTCGGCAATCTCCTCGAGTGGATACGTGATGATTTCGGCGAGGGTGGGATGATACCACGGCGCGCGGAGTAAATCGAAGACGGTGGCTTTCATCGCGAGCGGGCCGCTGAAAAGATGGATGAGTTCGCCCGCGTCTTTGCCGACAATTTCGGCACCGAGGATACGGCCGCGCTCCGGCTCGGCGATGACCTTCACGTAGCCGTAGTTCGCGTCCATGAGAATGGATTTGCCGTGGTCGTTGAACGGATAGCTCGCGGCGAGGTAGGGCGTGCCGGCTTCGTCGAGTTCGCGTTCAAGGCGGCCGATGGTGGCGAGCTGCGGGTCGGTGAAGACGACATTGAGGAGGAGCGACCAATCGATGGATTTGATTTTTTTCACGCCGGCGGCGTGGCGGACGGCGAGTTCGCCCTGTTGGATGGCGACGTGGACGATTTCGACGGGGCCGGAGCAATCACCGCCGGCGTAGATGTGCGGCACGTTCGTTTGCTGCCAGCGGTTCGTGATGATCTGGCCGTTGGGACGGGCGCGGACGCCGGCGGCGGCGAGATCGAGGGTGTCGGTATTCGGCTCGCGGCCGAGCGCGTTGAACAGGTGCGCGGCGCGGCGGGTGATTTTTTTTCCGTCGTGGAGAAAGTCGACGGTGACGCCGCGACGGTCGGTCGTGATACGTTCGAGCTTCGTGCCGGTGAAGAGTTCGATCCCTTCATCAACGAAGGCCTGTTGAACCACGGTCGCCGCAGCTGCGGAGTGGTCGCGCAGGAGGTGGGCGCTGCGTTGTACCAGCGTGACGCGACTGCCGATGCGACTGAGGAACTGGGCGAGTTCGCAGGCGACGATGCCGCCGCCGAGGACGATCACGCTCTTGGGGATGAAATCGAGATCGAGGACGTCGTCGCTGGTCCAGAATTTTGATTCGGCGAGACCCGGCACGGGCGGGACGCTGATTTTTGAGCCGGTGCCGATGAGGATGTGTTGGGCGCTGAGCCGACGTCCGTCGGAGAGCTCCACCGTGTGCGGATCGAGGAAACGAGCGTGGGCGCGGATGAGGTCGAATTGGCCGGAAGCGAGCGCCTGTTCTCGGTAAGCGGCGAACTCGCCGATGATTTTTTTCTTCCGCGCATGGATGGCTTTCATGTCGGCACGGGCGGAGGGAATTTTGAGGCCGAACGTGGTTCCTTTCTGCGCGAGATGGAGCACGTCAGCCATGTAAAGGAGCGTCTTGGAAGGCATACAGCCGCGAAGGATACAGAGACCCCCGAGGTCGCGGGCACCGTCGACGATGGCGGTGCGGAGACCGAGGGAAACGGCGACGCGGGCGGCGTTGAAGCCGGCGCTGCCGCCGCCGAGGATGAGGAAATCGTAAGGTTTCATAGAGTAGGAGAGGCCAGGGAAGCTGGGCGGTGGTCGCGGGAACGGGGCTCGTTTTTGGCGGAAAACTTCAAGCGTGCGCAGGAAAGCCGCGCGGCTCCGAGGACGGCGATGATCGCGAGGGCAATCGACGGAAGGGAGCCGAGGCTGCTGGGCGGGATCATGGTGAGGTGTGAGTGCTGGGGGGTTACCCCAAATAAAAATAGGCGAAGGTAAGCGGCGGGCCATGGCAACCAGCGTGATCGGCGAAAGGCTTACCGAGCCGACGAAGAGGAGAGGGGCGGCGCGTTTCGAGGGCAGCAAGTATGCGGTCAGCCGGCTCGCGAAGGGCGATCGCCGGGCCGATGACGGGCGCGCCAACAGGGCGGGTCGAAGGGATTTTGGATCGCTACGTGCGCGGAGGGGTGGCCGCCGACGCGATGAGCACGCGAGTCCCTTCGACACGGCGGCAGCACAGGACGATGAAGGCCCGGCTTGGGTAATCTCGCGAAACCCTGCTGCCAGGATTGCGAGAACCGCAGTCATGAGCTGAGTTGAGCGCGCATGAATCACGACGCGCACGAAAATTATTCCGGAAAACGTCTGATTGTTTTCGGTTGTGGGTATGTCGGTACCGAGGTGGCGCGGCGGGCGGTTGCGCGGGGACTCCGGGTCACCGCATTAACGCGCAACGCGGCGCAGGCGGTGGCGCTGCGTGCGGAAGGGATCGACGTGGTGGTGGCGGAATTGGCCAGTGATGCGTGGCACCGGCAGATCGGCGGTGGGGCCGATTTTGTAGTGAACTGTGTGAGTTCGGGTGGGGGCGGGATTGAAGGTTATCGGCGAAGTTATCTCGAAGGAATGGCCTCGATCCTTGTGTGGGCGCAGTCGCGCGGTGCCGCTGGGACGATGGTCTACACCGGCAGCACCTCGGTTTATGGGCAAGGGGGTGGCGCGCGGGTCGATGAGACGGCTGCGGCGGACGGGGCGGGGGAGCGCGCCGAAATCTTGCGCGAGACCGAGAATCTTTTGCGGGCGAACAACGGAGCCTGCGCGCGCTGGTTTGTGCTGAGACTCGCCGGCATCTACGGACCGGATCGGCATCACTTATTGGAGCAGGTGCGATCCGGTGTGGTTGCGGGGCTGGGGGACTACTGGCTCAATTTGATTTATCGCGATGACATTTGCACGGCGGTGTGGGAGGCCTTCGCGGCGCCAGCGCTCGTAGGGAGCGAACTGATCAATGTAGCGGACGATGCGGCGGCGACCAAGGCGGAGATCACCACGTGGCTCGCCGCGCAACTGGGTGTGCCGCCGCCACGTTTTACGGGGGTGCCCGCTGCGGGGCGTCGCGAAGTGACGCCCGATCGGGTGATTGTGAACGCGAAAGCGAAAGCGATGCTCGGATGGCGCCCGGAGTATCCGACCTTCCGAGAGGGCTACGGAAAAATATTATCGCGTTAGGATTGGCCCGGTCTCTCAACTCTCCTCTTCAACCCTTAACTCATCAAAATTTATGGCCGGTGTAGGCACACTTCTTAAACAAGCTCAGAAAATGCAGCGCGGAATCGAGGCGCTCCAATCCCAACTCGAGGCGAAGGAAATTGACGTCACGAGCGGCGGCGGTGCGGTGAAGCTCAAAGTCAGTGGCGCGGGTAAATTTCTCTCGCTCGCGCTGGACCCAGACTTCTTGAAAGAGGACGCCAAGGTCGTTGCCGACACGGTGCTCGCGGCCGTCCAAGACGCGGCGAAGCAGGCCAAGGATTTTAATGACAGTGAAATGCAGAAGGTGACGTCCGGATTCAAGGTGCCGGGCGGTTTCTGAGCGGCGGCCCCGGATCGCGATGACGCCGGCGTTTGAAAAGCTACAGAAACATCTGAAGCAACTGCCGGGGTTGGGCTACCGTTCCTCCGAGCGGATAGCGCTCCATTTGCTGGTGGAGAAACCAGCGGAGCTCGCGGCGCTCGTGACGGCCTTGGAAGAGGCGGCGCGGGCGGTGCGCCGTTGTGTGCGCTGCGGCAATCTCGCGGAGACGGACCACTGTGCCGTCTGCGTCGACGTGCGGCGCGACCGCGCGGTCGTGTGCGTGGTCGAGCATGTGCCTGACTTGGTGGCGATCGAGCGGAGCGGGGCGTATCGAGGTTCTTATCACGTGCTGCACGGAAAGCTGTCTCCGATCGACGGGGTGGGGCCGGATGAGCTCAACCTCGCGTCGCTCCGGGCGCGGGTGGAGTCGGGTGAGGTGCTCGAGCTGATCCTCGCGTTGTCGAACGATGTCGAGGGCGAGGCGACGTGCCATTACTTGACGGAGCATTTGCCGGCGATGGCCGTGGAGCGATCGCTGAATGTCACGCGGATTGGCTTCGGTTTGCCGAGTGGAGGAGGCGTCCTGTATGCCGATTCGGTGACGCTGAAGAGCGCGCTCGAAGCCCGGCGAATTTACCGGTGAGCAGTAGCGAGCTGGCGAACTCCGGGTGTCCCGGGAAGTCGGAATCCAGGGCCATTCACCTTCGGCGCGCGGGGCTCAGCGATTTTTCCATTGTCAGCCCAGCGCGCCTTGCACACATCTAAGAGCGGTTCTGCGGGCGTAGTATATCGGTATTATGTGTGCTTCCCAAGCATGAGAGGCGGGTTCGACTCCCGCCGCCCGCACCATTGTTATCCCTTTCTCCTCTGAGCCGGCCCGGGCTCGAGCGTAAGTAACGATTCACAACGGCCAGGAACCAATCGGTGATCTGTCGCCGATCAACCGAGGGTTCTGCATCGCCCTACGGCGGTGGGCAAATACGTCAGGTCCGCAGAGCGGGGCGGATGTCCAGCCCCGATCTGATACCCGCGTCACGTGATATTTGGACGATAGTCGAAACCCCACTCGCTCACGCTCGCGGCTACCGCGGTCAAAAACTCAAATGACGTTGGTATGAGAACACCTGCCTTCACGTTGCGGGGTCCACGGCGAAGTGAACGCCGGTCTGTTATTTTCGATTCAGTTTGAGGTAGGCTTCGGCGTAGCGGCGGCCGAGATCGCGGTAGCTGTCGGCGTCGAAATGGGTTTTGTCACCCTTGTCCTTGAGGCCGTCGGAATTGACGAAGGCGGTGTGCGGCACGTTCGCTGGGAGATCGCGGTGAGCTCGGTCGATTTGAGTTTTGAATTCGCTCCAAGGGCTGCCGGCGAATTGACCGAGTTGGCCGACGATGAAGGGCACGTTGGGGGCGGCGAGTTCGACGCGGAGGCGGGCGATGAGGTTGTGGAGCTTGGCTTCGTGACCCGGGGCTAGTTCGCGATTGGAGTCGGATTCGCCCTGATGCCAGAGAATGCCTTTGAGGGTGCCGGATTGCAGCGCGAGTTTCGCCCGGCGCAGCGCATCGTCCCACGGGTGGCTTTGCGTCGCTTGGTAGTAGAAGCCAGGTTGCCACGCGTCGATGGGCGAGCCCCCGACGGCGCAGGGGACGAGGCCGATGGTGACGCCCGGAGTGGCCTCGGCGACGGCGTTGGCGAAGGAGCGACCGAGCCCGACGCCGACTGCGGCGGGCTTGTCGAAGTGTAGCGGGTCCACGGCCGGCACCCATGCGCCGGCCTTGGTGAGCATGAGTACACGCGGGTGCGGGAGGTTGTCGGCGGCTGTGATAATGCCGCGTCCGGCCATGTTGGATTGGCCGACGAGGAGGAAGAGGTGAAGCGTTTCCTTGGCGGGCAGGGCGGGGGATTGGGCGCGCGCGAACGGCGCGAGCAGGCTGAGCGTGACGAGGAGGAGACGAAGCGTGCGCATGGGGAAGCGGTGTGAGCAGGTACGATTCGTTGAGGAGGGGCCGCGCGCGAGCGAGAAATCGGGCGACTTGCAGGGCTGAAGCCGCGCGCTACGGTGCGCGCATGTTAACCCGCTGCTCGATGCTGCTTCGCCGGACGCTCCTTGTTGGCTGTGCTCTTTGCAGTGGTGGATTGCGGGCGGCCTTCGAGCTCTCGGCCCAATTGCCCGCCTCGTTTGCGGATGGGCCGATTACCTTGAGCCGAGAGTCGCTCGAGGCGCGGGAATTGAAGCCCGTGGCCACGGCTCGGCTCGTGGGCGGACGATTCAGTCTGCGTGCGGAGCAAGGCCCAGGACTCTTCAAGTTGAGCGTGGGAGACGCTGACATTTCTTTCGTGGCGGCTGATGGGCAGGCGCTGCGGGTAACGGTGGGTACGGAGGGGAGCGGGCTGCGGGTGATTGGCGGCGCGGACCAAGCATTGTTCGCGGCCTACGAGGCGTTTCGCGCGGAGTCGCTCGCGCGGCTAGTTTTTCCGGTGCGCGAGGCCATCGCCGCGCGGCAGGCGACGGGGGATTTGGCGGCGGTCGCGAGTCTGACGGAAAAAGAAGTGGCGGCGTATCGAGAGCACCGCCGGGAATTGAACGAATTTACGGTGGCGAAGCTGCGCGGATCAGCGGCGCTCTACGCGGCGTCGCTGCGGTGGGATGGCGACGATCGGCTGGAGGCGTTGGCGGGAGTCGTGCGTGATTTCGCGGGGAAGTTTCCCGAGGCCGAGATCTCGCGATTGATGGAAGAACGCATCGCGCGATTCCGGGTCACGGCGATCGGCGCGCTCGCGCCGGAGTTGGCGGGAGCTTCTCCGGAAGGGCAGACGGTTTCGCTCAAGGAACTGCGCGGGCGCTTCGTGCTCGTGGATTTTTGGGCGTCGTGGTGCGGGCCATGCCGCTTGGAGAACCGGGGGTATGGAGAGCTCTACGAGCGGCATCGCGCCGCGGGCTTTGAAATTCTTGCGGTCTCGGTGGACCACGACGCGCGCAGCTGGAAGGCAGCAATTGCGAAGGATGGCGCGACGTGGCGGCACATGGCCGATCTTACGGGTTGGAAATCACCGTTGGCGGCGCGCTATAGTGTCACGGCGTTGCCGGCGAGTTTCCTGCTGGATCGCGAGGGGCGCATCGTCGCAAAGGATGTGCGGGGCAAGGCACTGGCGGCGCTGGTGGCGGAGAAGTTGGGGGCGGGGCGGTGAGGCGGATTGCGCAGGAGTTTCAAAACAAAGGGTTACGCTATCGCTCGCTCGGTGATCTCCGTCAGCACCACGACCAACTGCTCAACCTGCGCTGAAGTAAAAACACCCTCGGGGCCCTGTGGATTCAAATCGGTGAAGGGCGATTCGTAGAGCAACGCCGGTGCCATCGCGCCATGGGCGGTGAGGTGATCGACGATGAGATTCACGAACTCGATTTGGTTCGCGCTCAATGTTTTTCCCGCCGTGAACGCGCCAAAGGCCTGCTTGGCCACCTCGCGGTCGAGGCCGATGAGCGAGCGCACGAAGAGCCCGAGGCTTTCGTTTTCCGCTATCGCCCGTTCGAGATGCTCGGGTGGGGCGACGCCGCTGGAGGCGAGCACGCGCTCCAACTCCTGTAAATCGAGCGCCGTGAGCGGTTGATTGAGGCGCAGCTTTTGGATTGCGAGCTGGTCCAGGTGTTCGCGGAGAAAGGCGCGCGCCTTGTCGCGAAATTTCTCGAAGCTGTCCGCCGTCGTGAACTCCGCGAGTTCGACCGCCGTCTCGCCGCCCAGCACGTCTTCGAAATCGGTGTAGATCGGTTTGCGCTGCTGGCGGTCGATCAGTTTCACGAGCGAGCGGAGGCGTTGGCGCGTCCGCTCCAGCATGGGGACGGTGATGTCGCGCCACCATTCGTCGGTCTGGATTTCCTGAAGGTGCCGGAGCTGGAGCTGCACCATGGGGATGCTGGCTTTCTCTTCCAGGAGGCCGGCGATGGCGATGACCTGGCGACTGAGCCGTTCGAAGCTCGGCTCGGAGCGCAGCACCGCGAGCTGGAGATTCAGGAGCAGGAGATCGAAACGCTTCGCCTCTTCGTCTTCGGTGTCCAGCTCGTGGGGCAGGCCGGCGACGTCGCGCGCGAGCGTGCTCCTCGCTTCGGCGTCGAGGGTGGTCCACGCGGCGCCTTGCGCGTAGTGCTCCACGACCCGGCGCTGGGGGCGGACGACAAAGTTGTGCACGTTCATCGCGGCGACTTCCGTGTGGAGGAGCGCACGCAGTTCGCGGCCCAGTTCGATCACGTCGGGAGCGCTCTGCTCGACCCGGCCGGGCTCGGTCTGGTCCAGTTCACCGATGATTTCCAGCCGCGCTTTGAAGAGGCGTTTGCCGAGCGATTCGCCGAGGGAGCCCTCGGTCGTCTCGGGGTTCTGGCTGAAGAATTCCAAGTTCTGGCAGTAGTCGAAGATGGTGAAAAACTCCTTGTGCTGACCGGGCCCAAACAGATCCCGGCTGAGGCGCGTGCCGCGGCCGACCATCTGCCAAAATTTTGTTTTTGAGCGCACGAGTTTGAAAAACACGAGGTTCACGACCTCGGGCACGTCGATGCCGGTGTCGAGCATGTCCACGGAGATGGCGATATGGGGTGCCTTGGCGGCCACCGAGAACTCGTCGATGAGCGACTGCGCGTAGGGCAGGTCGCAATGCACCACGCGCGCGAACGCGCCCTTCAGGTGTGGGTAGTTTACGTCGAAACGCTCCGCGATGAACTCCGCGTGTTTTTGGTTTTTTGCGAAGACGATGGTTTTTCCGAGGCGGTCGCCGCCCGCGACTTTCTGGCCGCGCGTCATGAGGTGGGCGAGGACCTTGTCCACGGTGTCTTGGTTGAAGAACCACTTGTTCACCGTCTCCGATTCGACGCGCTGCGGGGTGTCGCCCTCCTCGTCCCACTCGAGCTCGTCCCACTTTTCTTTTTCTTCCGCTGGGAGATCGTCGTAGGCGATGCCTTCGCGTTGGAATTTCAGCGGCACCGACACGGCCTTCGCGGGCACGAGAAACTTGTGGGCCACGGCGTCCTTCAGCTCGTAGGCATCGGTGGGCACGCCTTTTTCCAGGTCGAAGAGGCCGTAGGTGTCTCGATCAATCTCGTCGCGGGGCGTCGCCGTGAGACCGACGAGGAGCGAATCGAAGTAGCGGAAGATCGCGCCGTATTTTTGGTAAACCGAGCGGTGCGCCTCATCGATGATGATGAGGTCGAAGTGCCCGGGGCCGAAGCGGCGTTGGCCGTCGGCCGTCTCTTCGATCAGGCCCATCATCGTCGGATAGGTGGAGACCATCACGCGGCCCTCGGTGGTCTTTTCCGTGACGAGATTCACGGGCGAGGAGCCGGGCAGATATTTTTTGAAGGCGTTGACGGCTTGCTTCACCAGCGCCTTGCGGTCGGCGAGGAAGAGGGCGCGCTTCACCCAGTTGCAGCGCATGAGGAGTTCGCAGAGCGCGATCACGGTGCGGGTCTTGCCGGCACCGGTGGCCATCACCAGCAGCACTTTCCGGTCGTGATCGATTTCAAACGCTTCGCCGATGCGGCGGAGGCTGCGGAGTTGGAAGTAGCGCTCGACAATTTTTTCGTCGATGGCCGCCTGGGCTAGCGAGGTCCGGCTCTGGCGGCGTTGGATCATCAGCTCCAGTTCGTCCTTTTTGTAGAAGCCCTGCACCGGGCGCGGCGGGTAGTTCGCATCGTCCCACAGCCAGTGCTCGTAGCCGTTGGAGTAGAAAATCACCGGTCGCCGGCCGAACTGTTTTTCGAGGCAATCGGCGTAAAGTTTCGCCTGCTGCTGGCCGATCTGGGCGCTCTTCCTCGTGCGCTTCGCCTCGACGATGGCGAGGGGCAGGCCGTCGTCGCCCCAGAGCACGTAGTCCACGTAGCCCTTGCCGGGCAGGTTGGGCATGCCGGTGACTTCATACTCGCGGTCGCGTTTTTCCGCGAGTGGCCAGCCGGCTTCCTTCAGCAAGAGGTCGATAAACGCGTCGCGCGTCTCCGCTTCCGAGTAGTCGTGCGCGTCCGGCGTGGCGGCGTTCTGTTTTTTGATCGCGGCGATTTCCTGCCGCGCCTGCGCGAGTTGCGCGCTGAGTTCCGCCTTGTCGGCAAACAGCGCGGAGAGCTTCGTGTCTTGCTCCGCGAGCTGCGCGGCGAGCTTGAGTAACTGCGCCGG
>CAMCHO010000129.1 GCA_945874455.1 Opitutus sp. GAS368
CACCCGGCGACCACGGGCTGACCTCGCCGCCCTTTGCTATAACCGCCAGCGCGACCTCGGGATTGCCCGTGAGTTTCTCGCTCCTCGGCGGTCCGGCGATTTTGACGGGGAGTTACGTTGAAGTGACAGGGGCCGGTCCGGTCACGCTCGAGGCCAACCAGCCGGGCGACGGCTTCTTCCTCCCGGCCGCCCCGGTCAATCAGACCTTCAACGTCATCGCCGCGGTCTCGCTCAAATATCGCGGCCAGTCGCGCACGCTGCTGCGCGATGAAACCACGAGCCCCGCACCGCCCTTCGTCCTCGAAAAACCCTGACAGATTAACCCTATGAAAATACTTTTCTGTTTTGCCGTCCTCGTCGCGTTCGCCCGTGCCGCCGAGCCTTCGCCCCTCGATCAAACCGTCGGCCCGCTCCGGTTCGAGAAAACGCCGTTGCCGGCTGCACTGCGTGCGTTGGGCCGTACCGGCCAGGCCCTGATCCAGGCGGAAGCCGGGATCACCGGTGAGGTCACCATCGACTTTGGCGGTGGCACGGTGCGCGCCGCACTCTCGGCACTCATCGAGCCGGCCGGTCTTTTTTTCGAGGTCACCGCTTCGGGCATTGTCGTGCGTCAGCGCCAGACCGTGCTCTACGCCATCGACTATCCGCAGCTCACCCGCAGCGGTTCGGGTAGCGCATCGATTACGCTCGGCGGCGCCACCGGCGGCAGCGGAGGAAATTCGCGTGGGATTCAGAATGGCGGGTCGCAGAATCTCGCGAGCGGGAACGCCGCGTCCGATGCGACGCAGGTGTCCATCTCGCAGGAGAACCAGAACACGTTTTGGACTACCTTGGAGGCAGAGCTGCGGACCATGCTGAAGGAGGGCGACAGCCTCGTGCTCAACCGCTTCAGCGGGGTCGCGCAGATCGCCGCGCCAGTCAAACGGCACGAGTCCATCCGCGCCTTCATTGAGTTCGTGAATCGCCGGATCACGCAGCAGGTCGAAATCGAAGCGCGCATCGTCGAGGTCACCCTGCGCGACGAACAAAAACTCGGCGTCGATTGGGACCTCGCGGCGTCCACCCTCGACGGCGTGCGGGTGCAGGCGCGCGCACCGCTCGAAGTGGCCGGAGTCGGCGGCGCGCTCCTCGGGGCCAACAGCTTCGCCGCCACCCTCGGATTCGGTCGGGCCTCCTCCATTATCCAGGCCCTGAAGCAACAGGGTGAAGTGAAGACGGTCGCGCAGCCGCGGCTGCGTGCGCTCAACAATCAGACGGCCTTCATTAAAGTCGGCGAGGATCGCCCCTTTTTCCGTCTGCAACAAACAACCACGTTGCAACAGCCGGGCGCGACAACCGCGTTCAACCAGACCCAGGAAACGTTTTCCGTCTCGACCATCACCATCGGGACCATCCTCGCGGTCACGCCCCAGATCGACGGCGACCGGATGATCACGCTCGACGTGCTGCCGGCCATCACGCGATTGCAGGCCATCGTGACGAGTCCCGACGGGCGGCAGACCGCGCCCGTCACGGAAGTGAAACAGGCCTCGACCATCGTGCGACTCCGCGACGGCGAGACCGCGATCATTGGCGGACTCATCTCGGAGGAGACCGCTGCAACCGAGCGCCGGATTCCGCTGCTCGGCAAACTTCCCCTCATCGGTGCGGCGTTTCGCAGCAAGGCGAACCTCCGCGCGCGCACCGAGCTCGTGATCTTCCTCACGCCCCGACTCGTCCACTGACCATGCTTGATTTTCTCCAGAGTTTTCGCGCCAAGGCCGTGGCGACCACCGGGGCCACCGAAATGAGCGGCGACCCCACGCGCACGTTCGACGCGATTTTGCGCGCCGCTGCCACCGAGGGCGCGAGCGACGTTCATTTCGAACCCAAGGAGGACGGGCTGGTCGTGCGCTTCCGGCTCGATGGCGAAATGCACGGCCACGTTCGACTGCCCGTTGCGCAACGCGAGGCATTGCTCGCGCGAGGCAAGATTTTCGGCGGGATGGACATCACGGAAAAACGCCTGCCGCAAGACGGACGCGCCATGCTCCGGGAGCGGGGCCGTCGGTTTCACCTGCGTCTCAGCACGCTGCCCACTGTCCACGGCGAGAGTCTCGTTATCCGGCTCCTCGACCAGACGATGCCGAGCCAGGATTTCGCGCAGCTCGGGCTCGCGCCGCCGCAAGCCGAGGCGCTCCGCGCTGCACTGGCCGGACCGGCCGGACTCGTTTACCTCACCGGGCCGACCGGTTCGGGCAAGACCACGACCTTGCACGCGGCCCTCCACTCACTCGATCACGAGGGTCGGGTGATCCACACGCTGGAAGACCCGGTGGAATACGAATTCGTGGGCATCCGGCAAACAGAGATCCGCGAAAAGATCGGCCTGACGTTCGCCACGTCGCTCCGCGCAGTGTTGCGGCAGAATCCCGACATTCTCCTCGTCGGCGAGACCCGCGATGCCGAGACGGCGCAGCTCGCCATCCGCGCGGCGCTCACGGGGCATCTCGTCCTCTCGACGTTGCATACGAACGACGCGTTGGCGGCCATTCCCCGACTGCGCGATCTGGGCGTGGAAAGTTTTCTGTTGGCGGCGTCGCTGCGCTTGGTCGCCGCCCAGCGGCTCGTGCGCCGGCTCTGCGCTGAATGCAAGGAACCCCATCCGGACAACGCCCGGCTGCGCGAAGCACACCGGATGCCTGACGCTCACTTTTGCCGGCCCGTGGGCTGTCCGGCGTGCCGCGCGCGCGGGTTTCAGGGGCGGCTCGCGATCCACGAAGTGATCCCGGCCGAGAAATTTCTGCCGTTGATCGCGGCGCACGCGCCGTTGGCCGAACTTGCGGCGCTCCGCGATCGCGAAGGCGGCGCCACCCTCTGGCAGCACGGCCTCGCCGCCGCTGCGCAGGGTCTCACCACCATCGAACAGGTCGCCCGCGTCCTCTGATTTTTTCACCGGGCCATTTGGCCCATAACCCCAAAACATATGAAGAATACCAAAAAAACACGTCTCCTCACGCAGGGCTACTCCCTGCTCGAACTCGTCCTCGTCCTCGCGATTGTCAGCGTACTGGTAGGCCTGCTCTTGCCGAAAGGCTTCGATGCGTTGCGCAACGCGCGTATCCAGCAAGTCGAGAAAACCGTCGATACGCTCAAGACCGCGCTGACCGACTATCTCTCGATGGCTGGAGGCAACGGCAGCCTGCCGCGCACTGAGGGCACCGGTATTCCGACCGCTGGTGCCGCTCTAACGGGTGCGACTGAGGTCGCGAAAGGTAACGCCGCGCGGCTCGACACCGTGCTGCTGGCCACCGGCAAAATCGAGAAACCGCTCGCCCTGCGCATGGGCACGCAGTCTTTCACATCCACTGGCACCGGGAACGAAGTCACTTGGAGCCAGGCCGCGCTCGGCTTCGTGATGACGCCGGATGCCGCGCCCCAGCGCAATTGGTCCAACGTCACGCGCGCCGAAGCTCGCACCGCAAATCCGGCGCTCGCGCCGTCGGCTGCACTTGGGGCGAACTTTCGGTTGGATGGCACGACGAACCTCAACGCGAACTACGTCGTCGCCTATCTGGTGATCCCCGCGTGCCCCGCGAAGGACGCCTATGAATTGGCCGTCGCGATGAACGGCGCGCAGCTCGCGCCCGTCGAAGGCGCCGCGTCCGACACCGGTCTCGTCGCCTACGCCGCCCCCACCAACGGAGTCACCGACGTTTATGTTTATCTCACGTCCATCTGAGCCGCTCACCGTGCTGTTGTGGGGCGACCACTGGTGGTTCGCCGGCACCGGGGCGTCGGTCGAATTCTCGGACCTTGAGCAAGCGGTCGAGGTGCTCGTCGCGCGCTACGCGGATGAACCGAAACCCGTCCGCCTCCGGTTGGTTTTCCAACCGGATGCACTTAAGACGGTCGCCGTCGCGTGTCCTCAAGGGGACCGGGCGACGCTGGCCGCGGCCCTCGCCGAGGAATTCCCGTCGCTCCGCATTCCCGGCTGTGCGTGGAGCCACGAGCCCGTCGTGCCGATGGGCGGTGACTTCGCGACCCTGCTGCATTTCGAGACGCAGCCCGGACTGCTGGGGCTCGCCACCCGACTCGCCCAGCGCGGGCTCGCCGTCGACTCGGCGTGGCCGCTAGCGACGTTCTTGCACACGCTGCCAGGCGAGGGGAGTGAAGCAGGCGCGGTCACTGTGGTGGCACTACAGGCCCAACGGGCCGTCGCTTATCGTCATCCCGCCGACGGCGTTCGCACGGCCTTGCTGTGGCATGGCGAGTCGTCGGTCGCCGACGTGGGCGCATGGCTCGGCGACGTACTTGCGCGTCACACCGAGGAAGCCGTACTGCTCGTTTGCGCGGACGAGGAAACCGCCTCTGCGCTCGGAGCCTTGGTGGGAGTCGAGGGCTACCCCGGAGTCGAGCAGGTCACCTTGCATGAGGCGCTCGCCCAACCGGTGGTGTTGCCCCGCTATCATCCGGCCCAACTGTTGCCCCGCACATCGGCGGTGACAGCGCAGCGTGCGCTGATGGCGGCGAGCGTGGCCTTGCTGATCGCGGCCGGTTGGTCGGGGGGCGCGTATGGCCACGACTTCGTTGCTAGGCAGGTCGCCGTCAAAGACCAGCAGGCCCGGTTGACCGCGCTGCGCGGCGAGGTCGCACAGTTGCGCGAGAACGCCGCTGAAATTGCCGCGCTGCGCCGCTCGCTCGACGGTGGCGCCGTGGGACCACCGTGCGGCGCGTTGCTGGAGAAAATCTCCACCACACTGCCGGCGCAGGTCACGCTCACGTCCCTGCGCATCACGGGTCGGAGCTGGGCGCTCGACGGCTGGGTCGCACCGGGTGCGGGGCTGCGCGCAGGGGAGGAATGGAGCACGCGGCTAGCGCCGCCGGGTGCGCCGTGGACTGCGGAAACCAAGCCCGGCGCGGGCGGGTTCTTCAGTCTCACGGGAGGATTTCTACCATGACCACGTCATCTTCGATCTCGCGGCGCGTTTGGCTCACGTTCGGCGGCTGCGTTCTGCTGTTCGGCATCGTGTGGTGGCTTTCCCACTACGAGCAGCCTGTTCCCGGCGCTGGGGCGGCGGAATTCGCCTTGTTGACCAGCGACCGCGCCCGGTTGCAGGGCAGCGACGGGCGCGTGCGCGATCGTCTCCGTGAACAACAGCGGGGGCTCACGCGGATCGCCTGGACTCCCGCCAGGTTAGCCACGTTGCAGCAAGGGCAGGGCGCCGGCTGGCGTTGGAGCTGGGAGCCGGGCGAACCGCGCAGCCGCGTCACGCTGCAACGGGTCGCGCCCCGGATCGAGGAATGGCCGGCTTACGCGGCACTCGTGGCCGAGCTGGCTGCGCAACCGGGGGTGATCATCGAGTCCGTCGAGATCCTCGCCGACGGGGCGGCCCGGGACCGGCGATTCACGCGGGTCGCGATCGGTCTCCGGTTCATCGTCGCGGTCGCACCGTCTCGCGACGGACAGCGGGCCGCCCCGAGCCGCGGCCCGCCGACCGTCGCGCCGGCGGAGGGTCCGGCCACGCCCCGGAAGGTCGGGGTCTCCACTCCGCGCCGCCGCCCGTCCGCCTTCGCCGAGCCTCCGGCTCCCGGGACGGCCGTCACTTCGTTCCGACCCCGACCCTCCGGGTTGCAGGGCCGGCGCAGACACCAACCAACAACCAAGCAGCCAAAACAACGATGATCACCCTGACCCTCCAAATCCCCGAAAGCGTCTACGCTGAATTCGCTTCGGCGGCCGACCAATTGAACGGCCGGTTCTCCAGCGCGAATCCGCCAATCGAAACCAAGAGCCTCATGGCCTTCGCGCTGGCGCGGCACGAATCCGCCGACCTCTGCGGGCAGTTCGACCTCGCGTTGCGCCTCGTGCAGGGGCCGACCGAGCCGCCGTTCAACCCTGTGCTCTCCGAACCCTTCGGGCGGGACTCCCGCCCGGTGCCGACACCGCCCGCACATCAAGAGGCGGCCTAAACCAACACGCATATGGCCATCGACCAAAAAGAAAAAACCGACCTAACGAAACCCAAGCCGCTCGTCTTCCGGGACAATCCCGAGGTGAAGAAGAAGATCGAGGCACACAAAAAAGCGAATCCCGACGACGTCACGTATTACACGCGGCTCGTGAAGGAGAATCCCGAGCGCGCGATCGAGACGTTTATCTATCGCGACCAACAAAAACACGAAAGCGAGATGCGCCTCATCATGAAGCAGCTGCCGCAGGCGAGCGCGTTCTACCAAGCGCAGAACGCCGACGCGAAAGCACGGATCGACCACGATCTGGATGGCGTGAATCCGTACATGAAGGACAAGGCATTTGTCAGCGCCGCCCTTCGTGAAAAGGATCGGCAGGCCAGACGGGAATTCGCGAACCCGGCAACGACCCCGGCGACCCCGCCTCCGGCTGCCGCCGCTAGAGTCGCGGCCTAACCCGATGCCCGTCGACTCGCCCACACGGTGGCACTTCGACGACCACCTCGCTCAGGCGGAGTTCGCGCTGAACGTTTCCGCGAACTTCGATTGTCTCAAAAACACGCCCGCGCACGCAGCCGTGCGCGTGGCGCTGGCCCGGGTGGCGGAGGCGCCGAGCTTGGTGCGCGAGCGACTTGCCGTAGAACGGCCGACGATGAAATCCGCTCAGGCTCCGCTCGGGCAGGGTTTGCCGCTGACCAGCAAGGAACGGCAAGGGTATCTCTTGCCAGGAGTGCGCGAGCCTTGGGCGTCATCGTCATCGTCACCGGCGGGCGACACCACGTGGTGAGCGTCGAGGATCTGGCGTTTCTCGAACGCACCCTGCGGACCTTGGGCGCGAAGGAAATCCACACCGCTGGCAGCGACGGTGTCGCCGCGCAGGTCGAAGTGGGGGCGCGAAAGCGCGGTATCGCCGTGCGGCGCGTCACAGCGAAGTGGATGCACGACGGTCCCGCGAATGCGGGTGAGCGCACTATCACGCTGGCCGGAGTCGCGCGGACGGTCATCGCGTTTCCCGATGAGGCCGCGACGGACGACCTGCTCACCCGCGCACGGAAACGCCGATTGAGAATTATCCGAAAAGTCCGAGCCGACAGATGGCTCACCGGCCGACGCTGGATCGGCGGTTCCTCACCTTGCCAAGCGGACCGCACCAGCGGTTCGGAATTTTGCCCTAGCCTTATGAATTCTCCTGCATCCTCACGTATCATTCGCTCGGAAGACACCGATGCGGTCACTCAATTGCAGGCAAGAATCGCGGCGGCGGAAAAATTGCAGGTGGTGATGAAGGCGGCGAATCAGATCGTCCGCAACCCGCGGCTGACCGACGACGAGAAGGTCGCGCAGATCGTCGCCACCTGCGGACTGCGCGACACGAGCGCCCGCGAATTACTCAAGCCCGACTTCGGCGGGCGCTTCGGATTCCCGGGCTATTCACTCACCAACAACGGCGCGAATATCCGGCGCATGCAGCAACGGCTAAAGGGTCTGGCCAACGAGAGTGGGCGCGCATCGGTGACGTTGTCGTTTTCCGGGGGTAGGGTGGAGGACAACGCAGAGGCGTGTCGCGTGCGCATCTACCACGACGCGAAGCCGCCGGCTGACACCATCGGGAAGCTGCGGACGTATGGATTTCATTGGACGCCTTCCCGCGCGTGTTGGCAGCGTCTGCGTAACGACTCGGCGCGGTATGCGGCCACGCAGATCACCGGTGTAAGTTGGCCGGAGGTCACTCCAGTGGCCTCGTTCGAGCCGAGTATCGCAACGGTCAATACCGTTGCCAGCGACCACGGAGTTCGCGCCGGCTTCGCCCCATGACGGCGGCGAGCACAGTCGCGCTGGACACTCAGCGGCGGATGGCGCACGGCCATGCGGGCGCATCCTCCGGTGAAGCCGCCGCGTGGGAAATCCTCGGTAGTTTTAGGGCAGGAACCCCGGTGAACTTCGTGGGGAATTTCGTGCGTTTGGATAGCTGCGGCAAGCGGACCGTGGTGCAATTGCTGCTGGACCTCACTACGGGCGGCACCGGCTTGAGCGACCTGGATTGATTCCGAGGAACGACATGATCGAGACGGACAATCCGCTGTCGGAGGTTGCGACCGGAGAGGCTTCGCCGGAGGCCGTGCTCCGGTTGGCGCGGTGGCTGCGGGCGAACCCGGATGGTTGGGTGCGGCTCTATCACGACACGGCGGCTCACGTGCCGGTGGAAAACCAAGGGCTGTTACCGAACAGCACACGGAGGCGGAATTCGCTGCAATCGCGGAGCGGCTACTTCTCGTTCTCCATCTTTCCGGGCCACGCCGAAATGTTCGCACTGCTCGCGTTCCCACGCCGGTCGGTGACGGTGTATGGCGTCGATCTGCGCGTGGGTGAGCGGGTGCCGGATCTCGAGCAGTTGCGGAACCAGCGGGCTTGGGCCGAGCGCTGTGCGAAGCCCACCTTGGCCCACAGCCTCGCCTACGGGCACGGTGCGCAGGTCAAAGGCGCGGTGAGCGCGGCTCGGCTCCCCGAACCGCACCGAGAGATTTGCGTGCACATTGGCCCAGCCGTCGGCTTGGGCGACGGCCATCGTGAAACCCTCGAAAGCGAGCGACGCGAGTTCCTTCGCTTGCGGGTGACCGCTCGCCGCGCGAGCCATTGCGAGAGGGCTCCATGCGAGCCGGCCTCTTGCGCTCTCCGGCTCGCCCTCCCGCCGTTCGCTGCGGCGAGCAGCCGTAATTTTCTCAGGCGCTCGGGTTGCATCAGGTGAACGTCGTCGATGATCGGGACGAGCATTTTCCTGGCGCGATGCACGCGAAAGGCCTCCTGCACGAGGAGGCGTTCGCCGTGGTGGTCTCTGCCGTTGAACTCGATCTGGGAGGGCCGCGCAGAGGATGCGGAGCGCGTTGTGGTAAGTGTGGAGCGTGCGGTTGACCAGTTGACTGAGTTGAAGGCGCGTTGGCGCAGGCCGCATTCGGGGAGGGCCAGCGGACACCAAAACGGACACCAAATGGTTAAAACGGGTAGTCGAATAGTACTTACAAATAGTGCTTGGCTACCTCTCAAACCCGCGTAGAAAGAAGTAGTAATCGCTTCGATAAACGGCCAATTCCGGCCCGCGCCTCCAAGTCTCCCAGAGGGAAAAATAATGTTCCCGGAAAAAATCGAGTGGCTGGTATAATTCCATTTTGCCTAGGAAGCTCTAAATCCCCCCCTGATACGCTGATTAATCGAGCATCCCCAGCGAACGCGTGCTGCGGGAGGACGTTCAAGAGGGAAATATCGCGATGCGGTTGTGGGGCCACTCCAGCCCGTGGGCGACCGGTATCGAAAACAAAGTTATGACCAGCGCCCTCCGGCTCGGCCCACACCTGATTCCCCTGCGCGTGCGAGATGAGACGAACACCGGTTTTTTGTAGGAGCCTGCTTGCCAGCGATTTTACATTTCACCGGCTGACCACGTCCTAGGTCGCCCGCAAGCAGGCTCCTGCCTCCGGGCAAATGAGTCTCATATTGGGAGAAAATTGGCATGAGTTGGATAGGACTCCCGGGGATCAGGCGGATCTATGCGGATTGCATTCGAGCCAATTCGCGTGATTCGCGGGCAACGGCCCGGAGTCAATTTCGCAGGCCGAGGTCGGTCATCCAGATGCCAAGCAACTCGGGCCATTTTGCCGCGCCGAGTTTTTCCCATTCCGGCGTGCGCCCCGTGGCGCCCACACCGTGGCCGCCGCGCCGGAACACGTGAAATTCGGCTGATATCTTGGCCTTTCTCAGGGCGAGATAATATTCACCGGCCCCAGTTGCGAAGCTGTCGTCGTCGTTCACGAAGATGAAGGTGGGCGGGGCGTTTTT
This sequence comes from Opitutus sp. GAS368, assembly GCA_945874455.1. Taxonomy (GTDB): domain Bacteria; phylum Verrucomicrobiota; class Verrucomicrobiia; order Opitutales; family Opitutaceae; genus GAS368. Next base: position 9,784 of record CAMCHO010000129.1, read on the forward strand.
GGCGACCACCGTGCCCGCGCCGATGTACGCCGGATAACCCAACACTGCAAAATCGGGCCGCGTCGCGGCGTCGAAGGTGTTTTCGGCGAGCGTCGCGAGATGGCCGCCTGCGGAAAAGCCCATGACGCCCACGCGGGCCGGATTGACGCCCCATGCGCCGGCGCGCGCCCGCACCACCCGGACGGCCTGCTGCAGGTCGGCCAACGACTCGACCTCGACCTTGTAGGTCGATCCCTCGGCGCGGGCGAGACGGCTGCGCAGGACAAAGGCCGCGACGCCCAGCTCGTTCAACTTTTTGGCGACCAGTTCACCCTCGAGGTCGACCACGAGGTAGCGGTGTCCGCCCCCGGGCGCGATGACGATGGCCGCGCCCGTGGCCTTGGCCTTCGGCGGGAGATAGATCGTGAGCGAGGGATTGTGAATATCGGTCACGCGGTGCATGGCGTCGGGCCGGCTGCCCTCGACCCAGCGCTCCGGTGCGGTCTTACCCTCCGACCCCGGAGCCACGCCCGGCCAGATCTGGACGACCGGCGCGGTGGTGACGAACGGCTCGGGGGCGGCGGACAGCGATGCCCCGACGAAAGCCGTCAGGGCGCAAAACAGTAACCGGGGCAGGGTTCTCATGGTGGAAGCGGGATCAGTCTTTCTAGTGCCCGCGCCCGTCGGCGAAGTCGCGCCTAAAATCGGAGTCGCGAACATTCAAGCGGCCCGCCAACTCGGGCTAAACGCCGCGATCAGCAAACGCACGTCCGGTGGGGGATTCAGATGATCAGCGCGTGCGAACAGGCGGCGCAGAAGCCGCGCAAGGCTCCGAGCAAAATGGCGACGGGCAGAGAGCGCCAGGCGTGGGCGCACCCGGTGGCAGCAGCAGCGAGTACTCCGGAGCAATGCCCTGATCGACAACGCGAGGAGGGGGGCTACCCCGGGGATAGACTTGCGGTAGGGCGGCGGCTTTTGCTTCCTGCCATCCGCATGAAGACCGTCACTCTTGGCCAGAGTCAGCTCACGTCCAGTCGCCTCGCCTATGGCTGCTGGCGTATCGCCACCAAGGGCGACGCAGCGGCGGATTACGCGGCGGCCAAGGCGGCCATCTTCGCGGCGATCGACGCGGGTTACACGCTCTTCGACCATGCGGACATTTATTGCGACGGCGAAGCGGAGCGCGTCTTCGGCCGGATCCTGAACGAGAACGCGGGCCTCCGTTCCAAGATGACCCTCGCGACCAAGGGAGGCATCCGATTCAAGAACCGCCCCATCGGCGCGCCGGTGCGTTACGACTTCTCCCGCGCCCATCTCATCGCCCAGTGCGAACGCTCGCTCAAGCAGCTCGGCATCGAGACCATCGATCTGCTGCACTTACATCGTCCCGACTATCTCATGGACGCCGCCGAGGTCGCCGGCGTCTTCACGGAGCTGCGCGCCTCCGGCAAGGTGCGCGAGTTCGGCGTGAGTAATTTCAGTCCCTCGCAGTTCTCGCTCCTCCAGAACGCGCTCTCGTTCCCATTGGTCGCGAATCAAGTCGAGGTCAGCCTGATGCAGCTCTCTGCCTTGCACGACGGCACGCTGGACCAGTGTCAGGAGAAGAAGGTCACCCCGCTGGCCTGGAGTCCACTCGGCGCCGGCCTCCTCGGTTCGGGCGGCGTGGATCTCCTGCCTGGGCAGTGTCATTACAATCCGACCGCGGTCCTCCCCGTCCTCGATCGGATCGCCAAGGAGCGTGGGGTCGGCCGTGAGCTCATCGCCTTGGCTTGGATCCTCAAGCACCCGGCCAAGATCGTCCCCATCATCGGCACGACCCGGCCTGAGCAGATCAAACAGCTGGCCGCGGCTGCGGATCTCGAACTGACGCGCGAGGAGTGGTATCACCTCGTCACCGCGGCCCGTGGCGCGGAGATGCCCTGAGCCCAGGTGATAAGGAAACAAGGTAATAACGGGGGCACGGGGTCTTAGCCCGTGATGGTCGGTATCTTTAGGGACTGGCCGCCATTCATCGCGGACTGATGGGCGATCATGCCTGGCACTGTGAAGGCCAGGGCTTCATCGATCCCGACGAAAGGCTTACGGCCCTTGACGAGCGCATCGACGAACTCATGGGTGATGAAGCAATGCGAGCCTTCGTGACCGCTATCGTGGCGCAGCGGTTCCGGCAGGAGGTCTGTCTTCCACCATTTGACCTCTGCGTATCTCTCGAGGATCTGCGAGGACCGTTCGAAGCCGCCGCTATCCTTCTCGGTCTTCGTCTCGGCCCGGACGATCGAAGGGCCGTTCGTGCCGGTGGGGTCGCTGAAATAGAAGCTCATCTTGTCACCGAAGTAGCGGGCGCGTTCGCCGCCCTTCTGGGCGCCGCGCCACCAGATCGCCACGCGCATGCTGTTGCCCCGGTCGGTGCGGAAGAGCGCGGTCTCGGTCCAGAAAGGGTTGTGATAGGCGTTGTCCTTCACGATCGGGTGCTCGTCGCCCCAGCCGTGGCAGACCACTTCCGTCAGCCGTTCGCCCGTGACACTGAGCAGGTGCGAGGTGCAGTGCGTGGGGTAATGCATCGGGGGCAGGCCGTGGCGCCACGTGCGCTGACCGTTCTCGAAGTAGAGCGTCTCGAGACCCGGGTGATGGTATTCCGATTCCGTATAGTAGAGATGTCCGAAGCGGCCTTCGGCGTGGAACGCGCGGGCAGAAATTGTGAGCTGCTGCCAGCAGCTGGTCTCGGCCATCATGTAGGTCAGGCCTGATTGCTTTACCGCTCCGGCGAGCCGGCCACAATCCTCGAGCGTCATTGCGGCGGGCACGGCGCTGAGTACGTGCTTGCCGGCGGCTAAGCACAGCAGGGTATGGCGGACGTGGTCCGGCGCCGGCGTCGCGAGGAAGACTGCTTCGACCTTAGGGTCCTTGAGCATCGCTTCGAGCGAAGGGTATCCCTTGGTGCACTTATAGACCTTCTGCAGCGCCGCGAGGCGTGCGGGCCGGAGTTCGGCCACCGCTTCGACGACACAGTCGGGATGTTCGTGGAATTGGAAGCTGAGGCCGAAGCGTCCGCCGACGATCGCCACGCGGACCTTGCGGGCCAGCGAGGTGAAGCCGACCTGCCCGAACACCGACGTCGACGCGAGGGTGGCGCCGAGCAACGTACTTTGGTGGAGGAAGTCGCGACGGGTGCTCATAAGGTATCACCACCCTCGCGACTCGCTCGACAGCTGGCAACCGGGTAAACCCGAGGGACGCTCATTACCCGCAGCGAAATCAAAGGACAGTTGAGACGTGGGTTGTCCCGCCGCTGCGACGGGAGGCTGGCCGCCGGGACCGTTGACGTGTCGCGGAGGGATCGCCAAGCACTCGCGCGTGACCTCGGAAGAACGCACCAAACGCAGCTACGAACGCCGGCCTTATCCGACGACGAACATCGCAGGCCTCGTCGAGAAAGGAGGATCCCTACCGCCGTTGAAGTGGATGCAGGCGGTGGGGCGGCCCGGGCGCGGCGCGCCGCAGCGGGTGTTGGTGGCGGGATGTGGCACGGGGGTGGAAGCTTTTGTCATGCGGCGGCGGCTACCCACGGCAGAGATCGTGGCTGTGGATTTTAGTCCGCGGTCCATCGTGTGGGCGCAGCGACTCGAGCGCGCGACCGATGGGGTCCGCCCCATCACCTTTCGCGTGGGAGATCTGACTGATCGGAAAATCGCAGACGTGGTGGGCGGAGATTTCGATCTCATCACGTGCCACGGGGTGTTGAGCTATCTGCCAAAACCATCGGTGGTGTTAGAAAACATGGCCTCCTGCCTGCGCGCTGGTGGAGCGCTCTATCTAGGCGTCAATGGTGAGGCGCACCCCGCGACGCGACTGCGACCGTGGCTCGCAAGTTTCGGCCTCGCGGTGGACGAGTTGCGCGAGGAGCGACGCCTGCGGGAGCTGTTGGGGCTGTGGGATGCGCTCAACGACGACGGCAGCGGGGAGCTCGCGACGATGTCGTCGAGTTATCTCGGCGGTGATGTGTGCGGGCCACACTTCAATAACTGGTCGCTCGCGCGGTGGCGGGCCGAGGCAAATCACAGTGGCTGGGAAGTGGCCGGCACCGACGTGCTGCCGATGGCACTACACTTGGCCGCGGAGCGGAAGAATGATCGCGTGTTGTATCCGGCGGGCGTCGGTGAATTGGCGGCACGCTTGGATCAGGCGCGGCCGGCGGGATTTCATCGGATCATGTTGCGGCGAGCGACAACCGGGGCGCTGGACGTGACGCGGGCAGGCGAGGGCGCGCGACCGCTGCAGTGGACGGGGTTGTATTCGGTGCGGTTTAGCCAGAGCGGCGCGCGTCGAACCGTGAAGGCGATTTTCAATTGTGC
>CAMCHO010000130.1 GCA_945874455.1 Opitutus sp. GAS368
TTTTTTTTTCGCGCAGGGAGCGGAGGCGCTGGAGTTCGGCCTTGGTCAACATGGCGGAATGCTCGACGCGCGCAGCCCGGGGACGCAAGCGCGACGCGCCCGATCGCCTACTGGCCGTTGGCGAGGATGCCTTCGCCCTTGCCCCGCATGTCGAGGCGGTGGGCGGTCATGACAAATTCGGCGCGGCCCTCGGAATAGATGAGGAGGCCGATCTGGAAATCTTCGGCGGGAAGCAGCCACCGGCGGCGTTGAAAACGGAAGCCGGAATCGAGCCATTTTTCTTGTGGGTAAGCGGCGCTGACGTCGGCACGTTTCTGCGGGATCGTGGTGAAAATGTGCTGGGACTGTTTGGATTGGAAAATCACGTGGATCTCGCTGGGAGCGGAGGTGTGGCCCGGGTGCGCGACCCAGCCTTCCATCGAGACGACCTGGTCCTCGAAATTGATGCGGTCGACGTAGTAGGACAGGTCGGTGGTGATCCGCGCATCGGGGAACCAGCGTTGTTTGCACGTACGGGGCATCCGGTAGAGACCGGCCTGTTCGACTTCACGGAGGAGTTGCGAGGCGTATTCGGGATTGGGATGCAGCGTGAACCGACCCAGGCCGTCGCGGCCGAAACGCTGGAAATACTCGGCAGCGTTATCGCGGCAGATGACCCAGCTCTGGGCGTCATGAGTGAATTGGGCATTGGCCAAAATATTGAAAAGGCCGAGCAGGGGGAGCGCGCGGACCAGCAGCCGATAGGGATGCGCGGGGTTGTGGCGCTCTTCAAACTGCAGGAAGAGCACGAGCGCCCAAGCGAGCGCGCCCAGAATGTAATAGCGCGAGTAGATGTGGCCCTGGGTGACGTCGGCGCGACCGATGGCGACGAGTGCCAAGGCACCGATCGCCCAGAGCGCGAGGGGGACAGCGATCCGCTCTCGGGAAAAGGCCCCTTGGCTGATGGCGCGGCCGAGCAAGGCGAGAAGAGCGATGCCGAGGAAAGGCGCCGCGCCAGATTCGCCGAGGGCCAGCGGTGCGCCCAACAGGGACAGCCAATAGTGGAGGATGGGTCTGATCCCGCTACCACTCAGGGCACCGATGGTGTGGCCGGGGTTGAAACTGAATCCGAAAAGAAATACGGCGGCGGTGGCCGCACCGACTAAGAGCCAGACGTTTAGCCGGGACCAGCGCCGCTCGACGCCCAGCGTGATCGCCCCCACCACCCACGCCACGAGCCCGTGGGCGAGCGTGAAGGTGGCGAGCAGGGCGAAGAGCATCCCTGCGAGGAAGCCGCCCCGAGTGCTGCGGGAGAGCCCGAGCACACTCGCGCCCGCGAGCAAGACGACTTGGAAGTGATCGATGGAAGCGCCGGACCATTGAAAATTTTCGTAGTGCTCGAGCTGGAAAATGAGAAACGCCAGCAACACGCCCATGCGCAGCCGGCGAACCGGGGTGCCAGCGGTGGCGATGAGCAGCCCGCACAACGCGCAGATGAACAGATTGCCGATCGCCCCGATGATCGCGAAATTGATGGTGCCGGTGGTCCAGTAACTGGTGGCAAACAGCAGGCGGCTGGTGAACGTGCGGTGCTCGTTACCCAGAGCGAAGAGGTTGGCGATGACTTCCGACCAGGAGGGGTCGTTGTCGAGGCGCAGCAGCAGGAGGAGGGCGGTGTCGAGTTCGTCCCAATAGGCGACGTTCCGCGAGACGAGCAGGGCGTGGGTGAGGATATAAACGACCGGAATCAGCCCGATCACCCAGAGGGCGCTAACGAGGGCCCGCTCGCTGCGGAGAAAGGGAATAGGGGCACCGGGTCCGGACATGATCTATAAAATGGAGAGGGCGGAAGCGGCGCGAATCAGGTAATAGCCAACGACAGCCAGACCGGAAACCGCCGGAGCGACTCGGGCAACCGTGCGCACAGAGGCGGAGCGGGACGCCGTGATGAGTGGTGGGGAACGGTGGTTTTCAAGAGGTCTGCGAAATTAGGTCTAGAAACAAAGCAGGGCAGCGCGCCCAGAACGAGGAGTTAATTGTCATCAAACGGGCAGGTTTTCCCTGCCTGCGGGATAGCGGCAAGTCCGGAAGCGCCGCTGCGGGAGGCTTCTTCGCCAAGCGAAGCTCAGGGGGCACGACCCGGTGGCGGGTGTGGTGGGTCGCATTGGCGAAGCCCGGCGACGATTGCCGAGGAGCGTGACAAAGCGGCTTGCGAGGCGGGAGGGTTTCGCGCGACGCTCGGGCGATGAAACCTCAGCTTCCTTTCCCCGGGAGGATATTGGCCGGGCTGGTCGTACTCGCCGGAGTGTTTGCCTCACTCACCCATGCGGCCGAGGTCGCGCCGAAAGCCCCCGAGCGACGCCTCCTCTACGTCGCGGTCCCCGGTATCCGCAACTACCTCGAGCGCGGTGGGCATGGCGTGCTCGTGTTCGACATCGACCGTGGTCACGCGTTGGTGAAGCGCATCGCGGCGCGCGGTCTCCACCCGACCGATGGCAAGCCGCTCAACGTGAAGGGAGTCGTCGCGAGCGCGGTGACGGGGCGGCTCTATGTGAGCACGCTGCAGTTTGTCACCTGTTTCGACGTGCTGACCGACCAGATCGTATGGGAAAAAGCTTACGACGGCGGCTGCGACCGCATGTCGCTCTCGCCCGACGGCAAGGTGATGTATCTCCCCTCCCTGGAGAAAGACCATTGGCACGTCGTCGATGCGCTGACGGGCGATGTCATCAAGCGGCTCGAGCCGATCCCGCGCGCGCACAACACCGTATTCGGTCTCGACGGCCGGCAGGTTTACATGGCCGGCATCGGCTCGCCCCTCCTGCACGTGGCCGACACGGCGACGCACACCATCGTGCGGAGAGTGGGCCCGTTCAGCTCGGGCATCCGACCCTTCACGGTCAACGGCCGCCAGACTCTCGCGTTCGTCAACGTGAACGGCCTGCTCGGCTTCGAGGTCGGGGATATCACGACGGGTAAGATGTTACACCGCGTGGAAGTCGAAGGATTCAAGCCGGGCGTGCCCAAGCGCCACGGGTGTCCGAGTCACGGTGTCGGCCTCACACCCGACGAAAAAGAAGTCTGGGTGTGCGACGCGGCGAATCAGCGGCTGCACGTCTTCAATGCGACCGTGATGCCGCCCAAGCAGGTGGCGAGCATCGTGGTGCGCGACGACCCGGGCTGGATCACGTTCAGTATCGACGGAAAATATGCTTATCCCTCCACCGGAGAAGTGATCGAGGTGGCGACGCGGAAAATCGTCACGACGCTCAAGGACGAAACGGGGACGATTGCCGAGAGCGAAAAAATCGTGGAAATCCACTTTACGGGTGGAAAACCCGTGCGCACGGGCGATCAGTTTGGGGTCGGGCGAGTGCGGTAGCGGCGCGAGCGTTTTATCCGCTGTGCTGGATCGTGCGCAGCCCCTGCACGAGCCGGCCGATGCCCTCCGCAGCGGTGGCCGCGGAGAGTGAACCGTAGGCGACGCGCAGCGCACAGCCCTGCGTGAGGCCGAATGCGCTGCCGGGAATCACGGCCACGCGGTGGTCGCGGATGAGGCGTTCGGCGATGGCGAGCGGCGCGTGCGCGGTCCGGACGCGCAGAAGAAAATAGAACGCGCCGTCAGCCGGCGGAATTTCGACGAGGCCCTCGGTGGCGAGCGGGGCGAGTTCGCACTGCACGACGGCGCGGATGGCGGCGAGATCGCGGAGTTTTTCGCGGACGTAGGCGACCCCGCCTCCGGCGGAGGCATCGAGCGCGCCCACGGCCGCGTATTGAGAAATTACGGGAGCACAGATGAGCAAGGTATCTTGGATTTTTCGCAGCGCGGCTTCGAGGTGCGCGGGGTAAACCATCCAACCGATGCGCCAGCTCGCGAATCCGTAAGCCTTGGACAGCGAGTAGCAGGAAATCGTGTGAGCCGCACTCCCGGGGATTGACGCGGGGGAAAAATGCGCCGCGCCGTCGTAGGTGAAATATTCGTACGCTTCGTCGTGGAGATGGTAGAGGCCGCGTTCGGCGCAGAGGGCGTTGATGGCACGCAGGGTGGCGGGCGGGTAGACGGCGCCCGTGGGATTGTTCGGGGAAACTGTGATGATCGCGCGGGTGCGTGGCGTGATGGCGGCGCGCATCGCTGCGACGTCGAGTTGGTAGGACGCGTCAGTCGGGACCAGTACGGGAACGCAGTTGGCCATGGTGATCGCCATCTCGTGATTGAAATAATACGGCGTCGGCAAAATGAATTCGTCGCCGGGATCTCCGAGCGCGAGCACGGCGTTTATAAAGGCATTATTGCCGCCGGCGGTGACCATCATGCGGTTGCCGTGGTCAGGCCCGGTGAGGATGCCGTTTTCGGCGGCGAGTTTTTGCGTGAGAGCGGCGAGGAGCTCGGGAATGCCGGCGACGGGCTGGTATTTGTGATTGGCGGGTTCGGCGAGGAAACGGGCGATCTGTTCGGCGGCGGCGGGTGGCGGTCCGTAGCCGACGACGCCCTGTCCGAGGGAGATTGTGCCCGGATGACGACGGATGAGATCCGCGATCACCGGGATGATCGGCGACTGGACGGCGTGGAGGCGGCGGGATTCAGACCGGTTTGTCATGGCGAGAGAGGCGAAGCCGCCAGGGGCAATGCAGCAAGCATTTCAGATGGCTCGCCGCCGCACCGAGCTCCTCGCGATGACGAAGAGGGTGCGGCGCACAGTGCGGCGTCCAGTGACGAAGGAGCGGAGCTGTTCGCTGAAAGGGCGGGGCCGTGAAGCTACGGTTTTGCGGGACCACCACGGCGCAGAACCACGGGTGATTTTGGAAAGCGCGCTCGGTGGCGGGGGCGAGCATTCCGGGAAGTTGGATCACCGGCGGAGGGTAAAAAACCTGGCGTATGGGTGGCGTGTTTCTTGGGCTCGACGCGGGCCCGGCGGTTCGCATCGTGGTGCCCCAGCCAAAGGACGCGCAGTCTCTGCCCATCGGCGGCGAACGCAGTCCGGCGGCCCACCCCACTATGTCATCTATGAACCGTCGCCATTTCCTCAAAGCCGCGGCCGTCACCGGAACGGGACTCACGATCCTCCGGAGCGGCACGCTGTTTGGACAAAATACGCCCAACAAGAAACTCAACGTCGCGCTAATCGGCGTCTGGGGCCGCGGACTCGCCCACTATGAAGGGCTCGCCAAAGAAAACGTCGTCGCGTTGTGCGATGTGAACGAGCTGCGCTTCCCGGAGGCGTTGGCGAAATTTCCCGGTGCGAAGACCTACATCGATTGGCGAAAGTGCCTCGATCATAAAGGGCTCGACGCGATCGTGTGTTGCACGCCGGACCACCATCATGCGCACATCGCGATTTGGGCGATGAATCGCGGGCTGCACGTTTACATGGAGAAGCCGATCGCCCTGAGCGTCGAAGAGGCCCGCCTGGTGCGGGCCGAGTATCTGAAGAAAAAGGACAAAATCGCCACGCAGGCGGGCACGCAGCGGCACGCGAATCCGAACTTCGCACGGGTGCGCGAGCTGATCAAAGATGGTGCCGTCGGTGATTTGCAGGGCGTGTTTGTGTGGGGCAACCGCAAGCTCCCGCGCCCCGGTTACCTGGCGCCCGAGGGTACGCCGCCGAGCACGTTGCATTACGACCAGTGGATCGGCCCGTCTCCGTATCACCCCTATAATCCTGGCTATTTCTCCGGTAGCGCCGGAGCCAATTGCCTTCAATGGAATATGTTTTGGGACTTTGGCACCGGCCAGGTAGGGGATATGGGCGCCCACACCATGGACCTCGCGTGGAACGCCATCGACGCGGGCGTGCCGACCTCGATCGAGGCGAAGGGCGACGCCTTCAATCCCGATGTCACTCCGGTCGAGCTGACGGCGCATTTCAATCATCCGGCGAACGACTGGCGTCCCGCGATCCGCGTGAGCTGGTATCAAGGCGGCGCGCTGCCGACGTCTCCGAAGCCCTGGATTGATCTGAACAAGATCGGTCATGGTGTGATGTTCAAAGGTGCGAAGGGCGTGCTCGTCGCGGATTTTAACACGCGTACGCTCATCCCGGCGGCCGACTCCTCCGATCTCACCTACTACAAGCCGCGTAAACCCGCCGAAGTGACGCCCCCGATCGGCAACTTCCAGGACGAGTTTTTCCGCGCGTGCAAAGGGAACCTCAAGACGTCGTGTAATTTTGACTACAACGGGCTCATGACGGAGCAGATGGCCCTCGGTCTCGCCGCTTATCGGTCGGGCAAGAAACTCGATTACGACGGGAAGACGGGCACGGTGACGAACGCGCCGGAAGCGAACGCGTTCCTGAAGCGTAAGTATACCGATCGCGCCGGTTGGCCGATTAACGGCTGAGGCACGAGGGTAGGGCGGGTCTCGGACCCGCCCTTTTTTATTTTCGCTACCATCGACTCCGAACGATCACCCATGCGCTACTCGCTCGTTTTTCTCCTTGGCCTCTTCGTGATTTCGCTGGCGGTCGCGCGGGCGGAATTCCGCGCGGCGGTCGTCAAAGTCGACATCACACCCACGACGCCGCAGTGGCTCATGGGCTACGGACCGCGCCAATCGACGGGCGTGCGCGACAAGATTTACCATCGCATTGCGGCGCTCGACGACGGCGGCACGCAGACGTTCATTGTCGCGTCGGAGCTCTGTCTGTTTTCCCCCACGGTCTATGATGACGTCACGGCCACGTTGAAAAAGGAGCTGGGCCTTGAGCCGCGCCAGCTCTGGTGGACTGTCACGCACAGTCATTCGACGCCCGAGGTCGGTCCGCCTGGGATGTATGACGTCTTGCTCAAGGGTCGCTCCGATCATCCTTGGAACCGCGACTATTGTGAATTTGTGAAGGCCGCGCTCGTCGCCGGCATTCGCGACGCGCGGGCGCGGCTCGCGCCCGCGCGCATCGCCATTGGCACGGGCTTCTCGCGTGCCAACATCAACCGCCGCGCGCGCGACGCCGATGGGAAGATTTCCCTCGGGCTCAATCCCGACGGGCCTGCCGACCGCCAGATCGGTCTCCTGCGAATCGAGCGCACGGACGGCTCGCCGCTCGGGCTGATCGCCAACTATGCGATGCACGGGACTGTGCTCGCCGGCTCCATGTTGCAGGTGAGCGGCGACGGCCCCGGGGTGGTCAGCAGCTACGTTGAGGAGAAAATCGGGGCACCCCTGCTCTACATCAATGGAGCTGCGGGCAACCTCGCGCCGATCTACACCGTGCAGGATCTGGCGAAGTCGCATATTGGGGAATTCCGCGTGCTCCTCGGAGACAAGATTTTGGAGGCCAACCGCGCGCTGGCTGCCGGGGTCGAGGCGAAACTCTGGCTCGGCGAAAAGTGGATTGAGACGCCGCGCCGCGCAGACCTCGGCTGGTCCGAAGAGCTGGCGGCCTACGGTGCGAAGAGCCCGGCGGGTGTTGATCTGGTGCGCATTCCGGTGCGCGCCCTGCGGATCAACGACACGATTCTGTGGGGCAGCCCGGTCGAACTCTTCTGTGAGATTGCGCTGCGCGTGCGCGCTGACTCGCCCTTTCGGCACAATTTTTTCTTCGGCTACAGCAATGGCTGGCTCGGCTACCTGCCGACTGCGGAGGCGTTTCGCGATGGCGGCTACGAGCCCCGCACCTCGCCCTTCACCGAGCAAGTCGAGCGCGACTACACCGAAGGCGTGATGGCGTTTTTACAAAGCGTGCCGCGGAATTGAGCGAGGGTGCGGGCGGACGTGGCAGAAAAGGCGTCGCTGGCAGTGGCCGGGGCCTCCCGCCCATGGGTTCGGAAGCGAGCGGGCAAGCTCCGCGTTCGCGCACGGTCGAGACGCCCTGCCACGTCGAGCGCGTCCCCCTTACTTCACGTTCATTTACACCCTGCGCCCAATCACAGCGTGAAAAAGACGGGCTGAAACCGCGCCCTGCCTCGATCCATTCGCACGGAGGTTTGAATTCGTCCGCGAGTTCTGTTCGTTCTTCTCTATGTCCACCCGCCGATTCCCCTCGCACCGCGCACTCTCCCTCTGTTTTGCGGCTGCGCTCACCTGTTTCTTCCGCGCTCCCGTGGCCCACGCGGCGGAGCCGCTGCGGAGCAAGCCCAACATCATTTTCATCCTCGCCGACGACCTCGGTTACGGGGAACTGGGGTCCTACGGCCAGACGCAGATTCGCACGCCGAATCTCGACCGCTTCGCGGCGGAAGGGATGCGTTTCACGCAGTTTTACGCGGGTAGCACGGTGTGCGCGCCGTCGCGGAGCGTGTTGATGACGGGCAAACACACGGGCCACACGACCGTGCGGGGCAACGCCGGCAAGATTGGTTACGCGGCGCAGACCTTGCGCGCCGACGAAGTGACGGTGGCGCGCGTGTTGCGCGACGGCGGCTATGCGACCGGCCTCATCGGCAAATGGGGCCTCGGTGAATCCGACAGCGTCGGTGCGCCGTGGAAGCAAGGCTTCGACACGTTTTTCGGATTTATTAACCAGACGCACGCGCACAACCACTACCCGGATTTTCTGTGGCGGAACGACACCGTCGTGAAGTTGCCCAACGATATTACGCCGATCGGCGACGTGCCCGGGGCCGGCTACGCGACGAAACGTTTGGCGTATGCGAGCGATCTCTTTTTCGAGGAGACGCGTGCGTTTGTGCAGAAAAACCGAGCACAGCCATTCTTCCTTTTTCTCGCATTGACCACACCGCATGGGAACAACGAGCGCTCGCGAGTACTCGGCGAGGGTAATGAAGTGCCCGACCAAGGAGCCTATGCTGATCGGAGCTGGAATGACTCACAGAAAAATCATGCCTCCATGATCACGCGGATGGACGACGGGGTCGGCGAGGTGCTGAAATTTTTGCGCGAGCAGAAACTCGATGAGAACACGCTGGTGATGTTTTCGAGCGACAACGGACCCCATCGCGAGGGTGGGCCGAACTACGATCCGACCTTTTTCTCCGCGAGTGGTTCGCTGACGGGGATCAAGCGTGCGCTCACGGACGGCGGCATCCGGGTGCCGTTCCTCGCGCGGTGGCCGGGTAAAATCAAGGCGGGCACCGTGTCGGCGCACGTGGGATATTTTGGTGATTTGATGTCCACGTGGGCCGAACTCGCCGGGGTGAAATCTCCGGCTGGCCTCGATAGTCGCAGCATCGTGCCGACCCTGCTGGGCCGTGGTGAGCAGACGAAGCACGACTATCTCTATTGGGAATTTTACGAGGGTGGCGTGTCGCAGGCGGTGTTGCTCGGCGACCGTTGGAAGGGCATCCGCCTCAAGTCGCCGACGGCGCCGATGGCGCTGTACGATCTCGTGACCGATCTGGGTGAGCGCACGGACCTCGCGGGAAAAAATCCGGAACGCGTTGCGCGCATTGCCGAGATCATGCGCACGGCTCGCTTCGACAACGAGCACTGGAAGCTGCCGACGAAGTGAGCCGTGGGCGCGGACAAATCCGACGATGGCCGCGACGCAAAAATCGGTGCGGATGCGCGCGTCTCGCGATGACTAGCCGGCTTGAACGCTGACGCTAGTTTTTCGTCGGGGCCGCGGTGGGGACGGGCATCTTGCAGGACTGCCAGGCGAGGAAGCGCCACTTGCCGTTTTCCTCGCGCCAGATGGCGAGGATGCTCAAATCGAGTTCGTTGGGTTTGCCGGCGGGGCCCACTTTGACGAGGACGCGGCCGGTCATCGTTGCGAGGCCTGCGCCGATCAGCGTGAATTTCCGCTCTTGGTAGTGGAAGCTTTCATAGACGGAGGTGCGCGCGGTGAGGGCCTTGATGAGGGAAGCCTTCGAGTCGACCTTGCCGCTCGAGTGGGCGTAGTGGAGATCGTTGGACAGGATGGCTTCGAGGCGGGCTTGGTCGCCGGCTTTGGTGGCGGCGAGGCGCTCGTCGTCGGCGGCGGCGAGTGCGGCGCGGAGTCGTTCGCCTTCGTTGGCGAACGCGGGGGCGGGAGATTTTTCGGCGGCAGTCGCGAGGGGCGCGATCGAGGTGAAAGCGAACGCACTAGCGAGGAAAGGCAGCAGCGGGCGGAGGGAGAATTTCATGAGGCGCGAAATTAAATCAGGTGGGTGCGCCCGGTGCGGCACGGTGGGACGCGGATTATTTTGTCGGCGCTGCCGGCGGAACATTCTTGCAGGCCTGCCAAGCGAGGAAACGCCACTTACCGTTTTCCTCCCGCCAAACGGAAAGATAGTTAATATCATTCATGGTTTTTTGGCCGCTCGTCTTGTTCTTCATATGAACGAGCACGCGACCCTTCATCAGGACGATGCCCGGTCCGGCGGGGATGAAGGTGCGGTCCTTGTAGTCGAAATTCTCGTAGACGTTGGTGCCGTTCAGGACGCCCTCGAGTTGCGAGGCCTTGTTGTCGATTTTTCCGCTGGAGTGGGCGTAGTACAGATCGTCGGAATAGCTGGCAGCGAGGCGCGCACGATCGCCGGCCTTGGTCGCGGCGCAGCGTTCGTCGTCGGCAGCGGTGACGGCGGCGATCACTCGGGTTTGGTCCCGTGCGGACGGAGCGGGCGTTTTTTCTGCGGCCATCGCGCAGGGAGCGGGTGACGCGAGAGCCAGAACGAGGAGAGGCAAGAGGACGCGGAGGGGTGATTTCATAAGGAAGCTAAGGTTGGGGAAGTTCCCTAGAGAAAGCTCTCGGCGTGATTCAGTCGAGCTTGGAGAAAAAGCGCTGGGCGCGGGGGCGGCGGCCGTGGGCGAGAGCGGCCGAGGCGCCGACGTCTTTGGCTTTGCCGATGATGTCGGCGAACGCGAACTTCGCTGCGGTGTTGAGGAGAAACGGCGAGGCGAGGAGGCGGAGACCCTCTGACCACGCGTGACGAAGGGTGGCGAGTTTTCGTTTGTTTTCACTCGGGGCGCTGCCGATAGTCTGCTGATGTTGGCACGTTCACCTCATGCGGCTTTGCGCCGGTTGTTTGATGAAGTTGGCCCCGTGGATGCCGTCGGGATCGAGGAGCGTGTCGCGAAATATGGGACCCGTTCGATCAAGAAGACGTCGAAACTCTGGGGCTTAAAACTCGCCGCATCGATGGTGGATCTCACGACGCTGGAGGGCAAAGACACGCCGGGGAAGGTCGCCTCACTGTGTCAGAAGGCGTTGCGCCCGCACGACCCGGATCTGGGTGTGCCGCAGGTGGCGGCAGTGTGTGTTTATCCGGCGATGGTGAAGCACGCGCGCAAGGCGCTCGGCCGTGAGACGGCGGTGCGCATCGCGTCGGTGGCAACGGCTTTTCCTTCGGGACAGGCGCCGCTCAAGACGCGTCTCGCCGAGGTGAAGGCGGCGGTGGCTGACGGGGCTGACGAGATCGATATGGTGATCAATCGCGGGGCGTTTTTGTCGGGGGAGTTTGGCGTGATGCAGGACGAAATCCGGGCGGTCGTCGAAGCGTGCGGGCAGGCGACCCTCAAGGTCATCCTCGAGGTGAGTGAACTCGAAACCTACGACAACATCCGGGCGGCGTCGTTTCTCGCGATGCGCGTGATCCGCGAAGGTGATTTTATCAAGACGAGCACGGGTAAGACCTCGCTCAATGCGACGCTCGGCAACAATCAGGTGATGATCGAGGCGATCCGTGACTACTATCTCGATACGGGCGTGAGCATCGCGATGAAACCGGCCGGAGGCATCCGGACGGCGAAGCAGGCATTGACGTTTCTCGTCGCGATCAAGGAGACCCTGGGCGACGCGTGGCTGAATAATGCGCGGTATCGTTTCGGCGCGAGTGCGCTGCTGAACGACCTGATCCGGCAGATCGAAAAAGAGAACACCGGGGCCTACCAAGCGCCGTATTATTTTAGCGAAGCGACGGAGAGCTACTGATTTTTTTAACCACGGAACGTGGTTAAACCCTTTTTCCCATGCCCACTTTGACTGCCAAGAAAACCTCCACCCGTCCGGCTCGTCCTGCGCCTGAGTTGATCTTTGGCGACCTGTGGGAGTTTGATCCGTCGCCGGAGACGGCCGATCCGAAACTCAAGACGCGCTACGAGCTCTTCATCAACGGGCAGTTCGTCGCCCCGAAGTCGGGGAAATATTTCGACTCCATCAATCCGGCCAACGAGCACAAGCTGGCTGAGATCGCGCAGGCGAGTGCCGCCGATGTCGATGCGGCGTATCAGGCGGCGAAGGCGGCATACGATAACGTCTGGGGCAAGCTGCCGGGCCGCGAGCGGGCGAAGTATCTCTTCCGCATCGCGCGGCTGTTGCAGGATCGTGCGCGGGAGTTTGCCGTCGCGGAGACGCTGGATGGTGGCAAGCCGATCAAGGAATCAAGGGATTTCGATGTACCGATGGCGGCGGCGCACTTTTTTTATCACGCCGGTTGGGCGGACAAACTCGACTACGTGGCGCCGGGTCGGCGCGTCGCACCACTCGGCGTGGTCGGGCAGGTGATCCCGTGGAATTTTCCGCTGCTGATGTTGGCGTGGAAACTCGCGCCGGCGCTGGCGATGGGGAATACGGTCGTGCTCAAGCCGGCCGAAACGACGTCGATCACGTGTCTCAAATTGGCGGAAATTTTGCAGGACGCGGGCTTGCCGCCGGGCGTGGTGAATTTTGTGACGGGTGCGGGCGATGTCGGGGCGGCGGTGCTGAATCACCCGATTCCGGCGAAGATTGCGTTCACGGGGTCGACGGAAGTCGGCAAGATCATCCTGCGCTCGCTCGCGGGTACGGACAAGAAGATGACGTTGGAACTCGGTGGCAAAGCGGCGAACATCGTGTTCGACGACGCGCCGCTGGATCAGGCGGTCGAGGGCATCGTCAATGGGATTTTCTTTAATCAAGGCCACGTGTGTTGCGCCGGCTCGCGGCTGCTCGTGCATGAGCCGGTGGCGGAGCAAGTACTCGCGAAGCTGAAGAACCGCATCAAGGTCCTGCGTGTGGGCGATCCGCTCGACAAGAATACAGACATTGGCGCGATCAACTCGAAGGAGCAGCTCCGGAAAATCACGGCGATGGTGGCGAGCGGCGTGAAGGAAGGTGCGGAGATGTTTCAGCCGACGTGTCGGCTGCCGACGAAGGGTTACTATTTCCGCCCGACACTCTTCTCGGGTGTGAGTATGAGCCACCGCATTGCGCGGGAGGAGATTTTTGGCCCGGTGCTGAGTATCCTGACGTTCCGCACGGTCGATGAGGCGATCGAGAAGGCCAACAATACTGCATACGGGCTGAGCGCGGGCGTGTGGACCGACAAAGGTTCACGGATTTTGAAGATGTCGACGGAGCTGAAGGCAGGCGTCGTCTGGGCGAACACCTACAATAAATTCGATCCGGCGTCGCCCTTCGGCGGCTACAAAGAAAGCGGTTTCGGCCGCGAAGGCGGCCGCCAGGGGCTGCTGGATTACTGCACACTGATCTAGGTCATCGTTGTCGTTCTCCTAATCTTTCGCTTTCTCCCACGCAGAGCGTGGAGCGAATCTGAGAGGAAAAGAGAACGAGAACGATTAAGAGAACGAGAACGATTCTAAAACATGTCCCGAATTCCTATCACCAAGACTCCGAAAGTTTACGTGGGCGGCGCGTTTATCCGCTCCGAGAGCGCGCGCGTATTTCCGCTCAAAGATGCGGCTGGAAATTTCTTCGCCAACATCCCGCAGTGCACGCGCAAGGATTTGCGCAACGCGGTCGAGGCCGCGGCTAAGGCCGGCCCCGGTTGGGCGAAGCGCACGGCCTACAATCGTGGGCAAATTATTTACCGGCTCGGGGAAATGATTGAGGCGCGCGCTGGCGAAATGGCGGCAGCCCTCGTGTTGGGCGGTGCGTCGAAAGTGGCCGCGGCCCGTGAGGTTGCCGCCACCGTCGATCGGCTGATTTATTATGCCGGTTGGACGGACAAGTATGAGCAGGTTTTGGGCAACGTGAATCCGGTGGCCGCGCCGTATTTCAATTTTACGGTCACCGAGCCCATGGGAATCGTGGGTGTGCTCGCGCCCGAGGAGTCACCGCTGCTCGCGCTCGTGTCCCTCTTCGCGCCGGCGATCACGAGTGGCAACGCGGTGGTTGCGCTCGCGTCGACGTCGCAGCCTTATCCTGCGATCCT
>CAMCHO010000131.1 GCA_945874455.1 Opitutus sp. GAS368
ATGCTTTTGCCTATGTTTTCCCCTTCAAAAACCCACCTCCACGCGTCGGCGCACGCGCGTAAAAACCACCTCGCACGTGACCCGCTCCGGAGGAATCCCCGTGAGCATCGCCACCACGCGCCGATAAACCGCCAACTGCCCCGAGTGCCGTTGCGCCGACGTAGCTAAATCGTCTTCAGACCCCACTCGATCCGTTTTAAAATCAAACACGGTCGCCCTCACCGGGCGCGCCTCGGCGTCGCATTCGACAATCACGCGATCAAACACCCCCGTCACCCAGGCACCCTCGAGCACCACCTCAAACGCCCGCTCCCGCCACACGGCCGCGCCCACCGCGCCGCGCGGTCGTGCCCACACGCCCGCCAGAGCGGCCGCGCGCAGGCAACCCGCCGCCTCCGCTCCCGCTTCACCGGACTCTTCCAGCGTCGCTATTGTTTTTTTCGCGCCCTCCCCGCCACGGGTCAGGTCCCACCATTCGATCTCCGCAAACATCGCATGCACGGCCGAGCCAAACTCCACCGCGCTACCGCCGCGCGCGAGCGCGAACAACGCCGCGCCGTTCACATCCCCCGTCTTCAGCGCCGAGGGCGTGCGAGCCGGCCGCCGCACCGCCCGCTGCACCGTGTGCTCATCCACTCCGCCCTCAGCGATCGGGGACTCGTTCGCCGCCGCCCGGGTCCCCTCTGCGCGCGAGGACTCCGCCGCGGTCAGTTCGAGCGCGTCAAACCAACGCGCCTCTCCTTCGTGCCAAACTTCCCCCAACACTTCGTGCAGGAGCCATGGAAAATTCCGCGACGTGGACTTCGCGCCAACGTGTCCAGTGATCACATACATCGCCCGCTTCGCACGCGTCAGCGCCACGTAGAGCAGACACAGGCTCTCATAAGCCGCGTCCGCTTCGCTCGCCGCCAGATGCGCCGCGAGGACGGGGTCATGCTCCACAAACAGCTTCATCGGCTTCGCCAATACCCATTCCACCGACCGGTCGGCCGCATACTGCACCGCCAATCCCTCGCGCGCCGCCGCGAGCGTCGCACCCTCGAGGTCCGGCAGAATCACGAGGTCGAAGCCCAACCCTTTCGCCTTGTGAATCGTCATCACGCGTACCACGCCCGCCGCTTCCGTATCTCGCACCGTAAAACGTTCCGCAAACTCCAGAAAATCCGCGACATCACGGCTCCCGCTCTCGTCAAACTCCGCCGCCGCTCCCACCAACAGCCGCCCGCGCTCAGCGCTAAACTCATCACCGTCGATGGCTGGCCCGAGGGTTCGTAACCACACCTCGATCGTCCCCGCAAACCCGTGCTCGTGAATCTGCCCGAGCACGTGCTCGGTCAACGCATCGCCACTCCTGATCCCGGCCTCGTACAAGCACGCACCGAGCGGCGTCATGTTCACGTGCTCCTGCGCGAGCGTGTCCCCGGGATGCGCCGCGGCCCGCAGCAACGCCAGCAGCGCAGCCGTCAGCGGATTATCCATCGCCACGTGCAGGTCGCTCTCGGCCACCGCCGCGATCGATCCTTCGCGGCGCAAAAATTCCGCGAGCGCCGCCGCCGTCTGATTGCTGCGCACCAACACTGCGACTTCCAGCCCGCGCGCCAATGCCTGGGTCTCCTGCAAAATCTTCAACGTCTCCGCAAAGCGCCCGGCCTCGTCATCCGCATGACGCAATTCCGCCCAGCCCCCGAGCTCTGGCTTCGCGCTGACATGTGCCCGCCACTCGCGCGCCCACGCTGCAGCTGCCGCCGGCGGCACGCTCACCGCCAGCGCTGCGGCGTCACCAAATACCCGATTCACCATCGCGATCACCGCCGGCCCCGAGCGATACGATGCATCCAACCGTCCTTCGTGGATGGTCCCGGGTGCCGCGGCGTTGTAGCGATCGAAAATTTCGCGAAACAACCGCGGATCCCCGCCCCGCCACGCAAAAATCGCCTGCTTCACATCGCCCACATAGAACAAACTGCGCCCCCCTTCCGGGTCCTGCACCGCCTCGTCGATCAGATTCTTCAATACACTCCACTGCGCGTAACTCGTGTCCTGAAATTCGTCCAGCAACCAGTGGTCAAACTTCGCGTCGAGCCGCCAGTCGATCAACAGCCGCGCGTCGCCCCCGACTCCGCTCGACAACACCGGCACCTGCCCGTCGGTGCCGGGCAACAACAGACGCAGCACATCCGCAAACGTCAGCCGCCCCGCGCGCCGCACCGCCTCGTGATAATTGACCTCGTAGCCGCGCAAGACGGCAAACAAGCCGCGCGTCCGCTCCAGACTCCGCCCGAGTTCGGCACCCGCGATCCCGGCGACCAGGTCCACCAACGCGGTCCGCGCCCGCGAACCCAGCGTCACTTTTTTCCGCTCGATCATCAGCTCCACGCCCTCCGCACCGGAGTTGAGCTGGTCCCAAATCTTGAGGCTGTTCCCCACCAAATATTTCACCGGGCCCGGCAGGGGCGCACCCGGTGACCACTCCGGCAGCGTCGCAAAAAAATCCTGAAAACGCGCGCATTGTTTTTCGTTCAACGCCTCCCATGGCAACGCCGCGTGCAGTTCCGCCGCTGCCGGCACGCGCCGCCCGGCGGCGGCGAGGCCTGGGCATCCGTCCGGCCAGATCAGCCCTGCCTGCCCCCAACGCGACGCCTCGGGCGCCGCTAAGAAAGTATCGCCGTGCGCGTCCAAGAACTCGTCGAGCAACCGCGCGAGTCGTTTCTCGTCCACGCCAAACGTCGCGCGCTTGAACGCCTCGATGAATTCCCGCTGCGCCGCGTCCGGCTCCCCCGCCGCTGCAAACATCCGCCGCTGCACCCGCCGCCGTTCCCGTCGCGCCGCCGCCTCTTCCATGATTTGAAACTCCCCCGTCAACCCAAGCTCGAAGGGAAAGCTCCGCACCACGCGCGCGAAAAATCCGTCCAGCGTCCCGAGGCTCAACCGCGGCATCGCCTCCACCACCGCCCGCAGCAGCCGCAAAAAATCCGCCGCCTTCAGCGCCGGCGCGCGCACGTCATGCGCCAGCTTATACGCCGCGTCTTCCGACGCCGCGGCCCGCGCCAGCTTCTTGAGGATTTCGTCGAAAAACTCTCCCGCCGCCTTCCGCGTAAACGTCAGCGCCACGATCCGCTCCGGCTCCGCTCCTCCGGCTAGCAGCTGCACGAAGCGGTTTGTCAATGCATAGGTCTTCCCCGAGCCGGCCGACGCCAAAATCATCTCATGTTTCAGCGGACTCATGCGCTGCCCTCCCGCGCTACACTCGCCGCGGCACCTTGGTGGAACAGCTCCGCAAACTCATCCCAGTCCGCCTCGCGACCAGAGATTTCTCGGGGCGGCCAAAATCCTCCCGTCACCACCGCCGTCGCCACGCCCTCCGCACAGCGCTCCGCCGAGGCCTGGAGCTCCCGGGAAAATCCTGCCCACATCAGGACCGCCGTCCCACCCGCGGCCTTCGGCAGGTTGAAATACCCGCACGCCACGGCGTCGCCCCACGCGGCCGCGACTGCCCGCCGATACATCGGCAGCTGCAGATCCTTCCACACGCGGATTTTTCCTTCCGCGTCGGCCCAACGCATCCAGTCCGGCCGCCCGTCATCCTCGGGGCGCACCGCACGCCCGTGCGCTTCGTCCGGCTCCACCGCCGTGTCGCCCGTCTTGTAGTCGAGCACGCGCACGCGGCCATCTGCGTGCCGGTCGATTCGGTCGATCGTTCCACTGATCGTCAGCCCGCCGAGCGGAAACGAAAATTTCCACTCGACCTCCACCGTGCGCCAACCGTCCACCCGCTCGCGGGCCTCCACCTCTGCCGTCGCGCGCAGCCGTTGCCGCGCCGATTCCAACTGCACCACGAGTGGCAGCGTCAGCTCCGTCCCGTAGCGCAAACGTGCCACGCGTTCGAATTGCTCCATTAGAAATGCCCGTATCCGGTCTGCGTCGACACAATCGTGCAGCTCCTCGCTTTTACCGAGCTGCTGTAACGCTGAGTGCACGAGGGTCCCGAAGTCGCCCGCATCGAGTTCATCCTTGGCCGGATCGACCCGCGCCATGCGCAGTCCATGCCGCAGATAAAATCGCAACGGGCACGCCAACCAGTCCCGCAGTGCCGTCACGGATATTTTCTGCGGCGACGCGACCACCCGGGGCCGCATCGGCCAGGCCCGCGCCCAGGGCAGATTGGGGCGCGACGCCTCCACCTTGCGAAACAGCTGCTCCACCCTCCCCGGCAGCTCCGCCTCGGCGCAGCGCAACAGCAGCCGCGACGGCCGCAGTGGATCACCCGCGTTCGAGGTTTTCCCCAGCAACACGTCCATGCGTCCCGTGTCGCCATGCCGCCACGCCGTCAGCGCGGTCAGCAGATACGCATCCCGGGCAAACCGCTCCGCATTGGTGTTGAGCCCGAGGCTGACCCGCAACGCCTCCGGCAAAAACACGTCGCCCACGGTCGCCTCGGGTACGTTCCCATCGTTGACCCCGGCGACCACGAGATGCGGCGCGTCCTCCCACAAGAGCTCCAGCCAGCCGAGCAAATCGAGCGCACCCGCCGGTCGTTCTGCCGTCCTCACCTCCGCCGCAAACGCCCCGAGGGCCACGGCCCACCGCTCCGCGAGCGTCAGCTCCGCACCGCCCCAAGCAGCCAGCGCCCGCCCGACCTCGCGCAAGGTGTCCGTCCACGCCACCGCCGATTCCGCGAGCGCCGCGCCGGGATCGATCCGCCGCGCCGCGAAAATCATCGCCAACGCCGCCGCCGCATTCTCCGGAAACGTCCCGGTCGTCAGCACGGCGCGCAATTCCCCCAGCGCCGCCAACCCGACCGCAGCCAGCGGAAAACTGCCCGCGTGCAACCCAGCCGCAGCGAGCGTCGGCGGCAGATGCTTGGCCCGCAATGCATCGATTTCCTGCAACAGCTCTGCGGCCGAAAATCTCCCCGTCGCCCGCGCCCGCAGCCATGCGAGCACATCGGGACAGCGCAGCACCGCCGCCCCCGCCTCGAAACTCGGCAGGGCCGCCCACTCCGCCAAAGCCACCATGAGCGCGTGCAGTCCGTCCTGCGCCCGCGCTTTACCTTCGGGATTGAAGGCCACGATTCCCGCACGCGCCAGGGCTCGCTCGGCGAGGGGCAGCACTTCCGTATCCGCAACGCCAACACCGAGCACGCCTTCCGCTCGGGCGTAGCTCCGCGCCGCCGTCACCAGATACTCCGCTTGTGCCGCCGGATTGGCGCAGACCCGCACCCGCTGCTCAAAGCAGCGCAACGTGATCAATCGCCGCTCCCACCGCGCCACCACCGGCCGTCCCCAGCCATCGAAGTTTTCCGACTCCTCTGCCGGCGCATACACCACCACGTCCACCCGCACTCCCTTCCCTGCGTGCGCCGCCAGCGCGCGCAGCGCCAAGGGCAACGGATCGGGCGTTCCCAGCACCACAATTTTCTCCACTCCCGCCGGTAAAATCGGATCGCCGGCCGCCGCGATCCGTACCGCCTTTTCGTCGCACCGCCCCATCCCCGCCAATGTTTCGTCGTAGCGCCGCTCCAACGCGCCGAGCTGACGCCAGCGCTCCGTCTCGGGACATTCCGCGCCTACCCGTCCCACGACGTCCGCCATCCGCAGGCCACCCTCGCCCAGCGCCACTTGCAGCCGCCCAAATTCCGCGCCGAGCGCGAGCGCCCAAGCCGCATTGCGCTCCGGGGGATCGACGGGAAACACGTCCCGGCAATCGGCCAAATCCACTTCCCGCAGGACGTCCACCCAAGCGAGCAGCGACTCGATCCGCGCCGCCACCTCCGTCGGTAAACCGTGCGTCAGCAGGGCATCGGGCGTCATGACGCGCGGCGGAAATACTGCCTGCCCTCGGCGGCTCGCGTGTTCGGCCAGCGCCTCGCGCAGCCGCCGACCGGCTTGCCGCGTCGGCACCACCACTAACCGATTCGCCAGATCGAGCGGAGCCTCGCCACCCCACCCCGCCGCCAGCCACTCGACCGCTTGCGCCAATAGCGGGCGTTCCCATGAGAGGAAATGCCGGGTGATCGGAGTGTGAGGGTCAGGAAAATCCACGCGTCACGATCATGGGGGCCCGCAGGCCGAGCCCGCAAGGAGCGTCCGCTTTCTCCCCGCATCACACCATCCGGTTTCGCGCCAGCTCCTCTCCTCACCATTAAAACGACAAAACCCCGCCACTCGATGAGTGCGGGGTCCGCCGGAAGAAATCCTGACCGGTCCGTCGGCTTACTTCGCGAAGACGATCTTCGCGATCTTGGCCTTGGCGCGGGAAGCGGCGTTCTTGTGAACGACGCCCGACTTGACGGCCTTATCCATCGCTGAGGTGTAGGCCACGGCAGCAGTCTTGCTGGCGGCGGCATCCTTGGAGGTGACAGCCGCATTGAGCTTCTTGTGAAGCGTCTTCAGGCGGGTCTTGGCGCCTTGATTGCGAGTTTGGAGACGGGCTGATTTGCGCGCTGCTTTGATGGCAGATTTAGTGTTGGCCATAATCGTAGATGAATTTAAGTCGGCCAAAGACTCAAACGCCCGCCGGAGAGTCAAGGGTTTTGTCCGATCCCAACAAATCCTGTCTCCCCTGCCCGCTCGCATCTTGCCCGTAATTCACCCCTCACCTCAAGACGCGCACATTATCTTAAAAGATCCAAGGACTGATCCCTTCGCCCGAAACCCACCGCGTTGCCAAGGCCTCGCCGCACTCCCCCCGCACGCGGCGAGATCGGCCCCGGTCTCCTCTCCCCTCACACTGCGGTCGGCGCCTTCCTCGAACGGCTCCAGCCGTGCGAACCCCTCTTTTTTCCTTTGGTTCACATCCTTTTCACCCGCCACGCGGTCGAGAGTCGCGTACTCCACCGGCAATTGCTCGCGCCGTTCCGCTTCATCCCTCTTGCTCTCGCTGCCGTCGACGGTTCCATGCCGTGGCTCGCCACGCTGGTCGGCCCGCGCTTTACCTGCAACGCTCCCGCCTCCTCACCATGAATCACTCCCACACCCTCGGGCTGCTCTCGCTCGCCACGGCCCTCGCCACTGCGGGCCACGCCCATCAGGCCACCGGCATCAAGCTCACCGAGCCCACCGCCCACTCCATCACCGTGTGGACGCGCATCACCCGCGAGGCCGAGCGCGCCGCCGACGATGGCCCGCTGCCCACCACGAAGCTCTTCGATCGCACCACGGGAAAAGACATTCCGTTCCGCGACAACGCCACCTACGCCAACGCCCGCCCCGAGCTCACGTTCCCCCCCGGCGCTAGCCTCGCCACCATCCGCGGGGCCGCCCTCGGCGCGCCGGGTCAGACCCGCGTGCGTTATCGCCCCGCCGCCGCGTCCACCGCCGCGTGGACGGAATCCGCTTGGCGCGACGTCGATCCTTCGCGCGATTTCACCGCCACTTTCGCGCTCGCTCAACTCACTCCCGGCACGCGCTACACGGTCTCAGTCGAAAACCGCCCGCGCGCCGACGCCCCCGTCACGAGTGCCACCACCGGCACCTTCGTCACCGCACCGCTCGCCACCGCCAATGCCACCGCGACGTTCGCAGTGATGAGTTGCCAACAATATGAAGATCGCGACCGCCCCGACGGCTTTGCGATCTATCCGTCGATGCTCGCATTGAAACCCGACTTCATGGTCAACACCGGCGACGCCGTCTACTACGACCACGGTCCCGTCCACGCCATCAACATCGACCTCGCCCGCTACCACTGGGCCCGCATGTACGGATTTCCCACGCTCCGCGATTTCCACCGCCAGGTCGCGAGCTTCTTCATGAAGGACGACCACGACACGCTCACCAACGACTCCCACCCCGAGGACCGCAGCGGCGATTTTACCTTTACCGAAGGCCTGCGCGTCTTCCGCGAGCAAACTGCCCCGTCCGAGCCGCCCTATCGCACGCTCCGTTGGGGCCGCCACCTGCAAGTCTGGTTCCTCGAAGGCCGCGACTTCCGCAGTACGTCCGAGGCTGACCGCAAACAGACGCCCACCATTCTCGGGCCCACGCAAATCGCGTGGCTGGAGCGCACCCTCACCGCCTCCGACGCCACGTTTCGCGTCGTCATCACGCCGACTCCCATGGTCGGTCCCGATCGTCCGCAAAAGGACGACAACTACGCCAACAAAGGTTACGTCGTGGAAGGGACTAAAATCCGCGCGCTCCTCGCCCGCCAACCGAATCTCACCGTGATCACCGGCGACCGCCACTGGCAATATGTCTCGCGCGATCCCGCCACCGCCATCGAAGAGTGGAGTGTTGGCCCCGCGACAGACGCCCACGCCGGTGGTTGGAGCGAGGACCAACCGCGCCCTGAGCACCGCTTCCTCCGCATCAAGTTCGGTGGCTTCCTCTCCGGCTCCGTCGCGCCGTCGACCGCCACCGCCCCTTCCGCGCTCACTCTCCGGCTGCACGACACCGCCGGAAAAGTGATGTTTACCGATACGAAGCCCGCCAAGTAAAACCGATCGACTCGCAGCTCGCCCTAAATGCTTTCGGCCAGAAACTGCCGCGAAAATCAGGCGTCTGTTGTCAGATTACCATGGTTTCACCTTCGCTAAGAAAACAAAACTCGGAAAAGCTCGGTGTCGGACTGAGGCGGCTGGCCACGACCCGCCATGGGCTGAGGAGTAAGCTCGTCTGGGTCGGCTTGGCGTTACAGGCGCTGACACCCGACTCATTACCCGCCGCCGACGCGCATCCGGTCTTCGACCTCAAGCATTCGAGCCAATCGCTTGAGGAACAGCCCGCCAGCTGGACGGCCCGGCCCGGCCCTTGGGGCACCATCACCATCAAATCGACCTACCTGGAGGCCCCTCCGGCACTGATCGAGTTGGCCCCAAAACCCGACCAAATCCCCATCTGGCGCTTCCCTGGCTGGACGCTCGCGGCGATCCGAGATTTACTCGGCAAGGCCGGCTTATCGGCCGCAGAGCAAGCCGTCCTGCTCGATTCCAGCAACGTCCGGCATGAAATCTTGGGCCCGGTGCTGCTGCCCCCCCCGGCATTGCTCATCGAGCTAGCGCCGGCTGCGCGCCAGATCATCTACGAGGAATTGGCCAAACTACCGCCGAATTCGTTTCATGCTACCCCCCTGCCTCTCCCCGGCAATGTCGACGATTGGCTTCTCGAGTCGAAGCTATCTCCGCCGCAACGAATCCTGTTCAAGCAACTCCTTTGGACACGTGGCTCCTGCCACGTATTCAGTGATCTTTCTCTGCTCATCAATCAGGCCACCTCCGCCTCCGAAATCGCCGCCGCGATCAGTTCGCAAACCCGCGTACAATCGCTCGTCGCCAGCATTCGCATACCGTCGCTGGAGCAGGCCGAGTCGGTCTTGGAATACTGGCGAGCGAACCGCGCCAACAGTCACGTGATGCCTTTTTTCCGCTCGGCCATCGGCCGCGAGGGGGTGTCGGAAATCGATTTGATCTACCTGCTTCCGCGCCTCGCGCGCGCGCGCCTTTTCACCTATCCGACCCTGACCGATGCCATCGGCGGTAAGATGCCCGATTGCCATTGGACCGCCGTCAATTTTTTCGCGATCAACTATCAGCCTTACTACCTCGACGGCCGAGCGGGGTTTATCGATCTCCTCGGGACCTACAATTCCATCCCCGAACCGACTCAGCTGGGAGACCTCATTTGCTTTATTCGAAAGGACGGAACCGTCGCCCACTCCTGCGTGCTGGTCGCTGACGATATCGTTTTCACGAAAAACGGCGTCCAAGTTTTCTCCCCGTGGGTGCTGCTTCGTTTCTCCGCTGTGGCAGCCATCTACAACCACGACGGGGTCAACCAACTGGCGTTCTTCCGCTCTAAAACCCGCCCCACCTCCGATCTCTGAACGCGGGCCCCGCCCCGCCGCACTCACGCTCGGCCTGCACGATACCGCGGGAAAAATCGCCTTCCCCCACCCCGCGTCCCGTCCCTTTCCGATGAACTCGCCCCTACCCCTCCTCATCAGCCGCGCCGCCTTTCTCGCCTTGGTTTTCACCATCGCTCCGATCGCAGTCGCCCAACGCGCCCCCGGCGGGCCCACCGCGCCAACCGCGCCCAAGGCCGACGCCGAGACCGTCACCCTTTCTCCCTTTACCGTCAGCACCGACAAAGATGTGGGCTTCGTCGCCACCAGTTCCCTCGCTGGCGGCCGCCTCGCCGGCAATCTCGCCGACACCCCCGCCGCCTACTCCGTGATCACGCGCGAATTCATCGACGCCCTCAACCTCACCGATCTCAACGGCGCCATCGAGTGGACCGTAAACACCAATGTGAACAACGACAACGGCGCCAACCTCACCTTCGCCTCCAACGTCACCTACACCACGCGCGGCGTCGGCGCCTCCACGCCCCAGCGCAATTTCTTCCCGTTCTACGTCAATTTCGACAGCTACAACCTCGAACGTTACGACTTCTCCCGCGGCCCCAACTCCGTCCTCTTCGGCAACGGCAACCAGGCCGGCTCCGCCAACGTCGTCACGAAACAGGCCCGCTTCGACCGCCCCGTCCGCGAGCTCCGCACCTCCTTCGGCTCGTGGAACACCCGCCGCGTCTCCGTCGACGTCAACCAGCCCCTCAACGACCGCCTCGCCGTCCGCACCAACGCCGTCTGGCAGGATGGTCGGGGCTGGCGCGACCGCGATTTCTCCAAGCTCAAGGGCGTCGCCCTGACCGGCTCTTTGCGCCTCGGGCCCAACACCCAGCTCCGCCTCGAGGGCGAATACGGCGAAAACAGCCGCATGTCCGGCTTTTCCAATCTCAACGACAGCTTCGCCGGCTGGGATGGCACGACGACGTTCTCCGCGCCACTCACCGCCACCCCCACCAACAGCAACGCCCTCGGCGTCACGCGCAACGCCGCCGCCGGATTCTACGTTTACGCGCCGGCCTCCGGTTTCGACGGCGTGATGAACTACCAAAACACCGCGCTCACCCTCGGCGCCGGCGCCAACACCGCCGTGCCCATCGCCGGTAAATTCTTCGCCGGCGTCAGCCCCAACGCTTCCGGTGCCGATCTCCTCAACGCCCTCAATCTGCCCGGCGAGCGCTTCGCCAACGCCATCCGCGGCTCCGCGTTTCGCCTCCCGGGCCGCACGTTTTCCCCGTCCTTCGACGCCCCGGTCTTCTGGCAGCGCTACCGCGACGTCGCGCTCTACTTCAATCACGCCATCGGAAAATCCCTCTTCTTCGAACTCGCCCTCGACAAAAACAACAGCTTCCGCGCCGCCGAGATCACCCTCAACCGCGGCCTCGTCACCACCCTAATCGACATCAACAAAAACCTCCCCAACGGCACCCCCAACCCGAACTTCCTCCAGCCCTACAGCGAGGCCAACCGGCAGCAGAATCCCCGCGGCTCCGATGCCCATAACATCCGCGGCGCCGTCGCCTACGTGAAGGACACCCGCTTCGGCGACTTCAAGTTCAACTCCCTCTTCGGCACCAACGTCCAAGATAACCTTGGACGCCTCACGCTCCTCGGCGCCCGCCTCGATCCCGATCCCCGCCGCTGGTCCCTCACCGACCTCATCCGCTACCGCTACTACTGGAGTCAAGCCGCCCGCCCGCTCCCGCAGCTCGGCAAGGTTCAGCTCGTCGATCCCGTTCTCGGCACGACCCGCGAGATCACGCCCGCCTACACCTACGACACCTCCCGCCCCGAGGTGAACGCCAACACCAAGGCCACCTACCGCTACGCCCTCGGCTCCGTCAACGGCCAGTTCTTCAAACGCCGCCTCATCGTCCTCGGCGCCGTCCGCTTCGACGACTACCGCAACGAGGTCGAATACAACTCCTTCATCCGCGACTACCCCGCCAACTGGAATGGCAACGACATCGTCTTCAAACCCGCAGCCCCCGGCGACTACCTTGCGCTCAGCTACATCCCCAAAAATGTTGCCGGCGGCGCCACCGGCCCCGCCACGCCCGCCCTCCAGCGCCCCCGCGACGGCGCCGGCAATCGCCTCGCCCAATACGCCAACGATCGCTTTCAAGACGACTACGCGCCCCCACCCGTCAAGGGTACGAAGACCACCTACTCCGTCGGCAGCGTCCTCCACCTGCGCTCGTGGGTCAGCCTCTACGCCAACTACGCGCAAACCTACAATTTACCCAGCGTGACGCCCACGCTCACGGGCAACACTCTCCCGCCCACCATCGCCGAGGGCGTCGATGCCGGCATCCGGTTCAGCCTCCTCGACCGCCGCCTGAACCTTTCGCTCAACCGCTACTTCTCGCAAGAAGACAACCAGAACTCCTCCGCCCCCGCCAACACCGGCGGCCCGATCAACTCGATCATCAACGCCAACGCCGTCGGTGATTTCTCCGTCAGCGGCCTCAACACCCGCGGCCTCCAGCCCTTGCCCGCCGTCTTTCAGGATCGCCGCCAGGGCAAGGCCAACGGCTTCGAATTCGAGGCCGTCGCCAATTTCTCCAAAGCGTGGCGCCTCTCCGCCAACTACGCGATCGCCCGCGCCTTCGCGACCAACGCCGGCGAAATCACCGCCGCCTACATCGACAAAAACCTCGCCACCCTGCGTCAGATCGTCCTCGACGCCGGCGGCCTCATCGACTCCGCCAACGTCGCCACCGTCAGCACCGCGATCGCGCTCAATGACCGCTCGCCCGACGTCAACTCCGCCGTCTCCGGCTGGAACACGCTCCTCGCCGGGCGCGCCAGCATTGTCTCCGGCACGGTCATCAGCCAGAACACCACCTCCGCCAATCTCTTCACCGACTACGCCATTCAGGAGGGCCGCTTCAAAGGCCTGCGCCTCGGTGGCGGCGCGCGCTATCGCGGTCGCGCCGTCATCGGTAACCGCGGCGCCGATACCATCGTCAACCCCGCAAATCCCGCGCAAGGCATCGACGATCCCAAGGTCGACGCCTTCACCATCGTCTACTCGCCTGGCTACTGGGTCGCCGCCGCTACCGTCGGCTACACCTGGCGCGTCTCCGCCAAAACCCAAATCCGCTTCAACCTCAGTATCGACAATCTCCTCGACGATGCGAAGCCGCGCTACATCAGCACGATTCTCCGCCCACCCGGCGGCGATGTGACCAACCCGTCGCGCACCACCACACCCAACAATTTCTGGTATCAGACTCCGCGCAGCTACACCCTCGCCGCCACCGTTCCATTCTGAACCGTCCGGGCGTCGCTTCTCGACGCCCGCAACGACCCGGCCGTTTTTGACCGGGTAGCGGCGAGCGCCAGCAAGCCGACAGGTAGCGGCGACCGCCTGCAAGCCGCCGCCCGACTCGCCTTGCCGTTGCTCGCCCCCAGCTGTCATGGCTGCCTTCGTAGCTTCGTTGTCGTTGCATCAGGACTCCACCCTCTACCCATGAAATCCTCCCTCCGCGCCCTCCTCCTCACCTCCCTCCTCGCCCTGCCGCTCGCGCTCACTCCCGCGCTCCCCGCCGCCGAGCCCACCAACGCCACCGAAGCCGCCGCGAAAAAGGCCGCCGAAGACCAGCGCATCGACGGCCTCTACCAGCAGAAATTCGCCACGCTGTCTCCCGCGCGCCAAGCATGGGAAACCGTTCTCCAGGCAAACCTCGGCAACGGTTTCTACCTCCCGATCCACAAACGCGATTTCGTCAAAGGCTCTGCCACCGCCTGGGACTTCGTCGCCGACGATCCCACCCTCCCGCGCGTCCTCCTCATCGGCGACTCCGTCTCCCGCGGCTACACGCTCGCCGTCCGCGCCACCCTCGCTGGAAAAGCCAATGTGCACCGCGCCCCCGAAAACTGCGGCCCCACCGCCAACGGCCTCAAGAAACTGGAAGCCTGGCTCGCCTCCGCCGGCCCCGGAAAATGGGACGTGATCCACTTTAACTTCGGTATCCACGATCGCGCTACTCCGCTCGCCGACTACACCGCCCGCCTCAC
>CAMCHO010000132.1 GCA_945874455.1 Opitutus sp. GAS368
CTCTTGAGATACGGCGCACTCTCCAAGGCGTATGCAAGTCCTGGCCGCACGGTGGGGCCAGCAAGGGAGGCCAAGCAGCGCTCTGCAAAAAGGGTCCAGTTTTAATGTGTCGCCCACGTCTTCCGTAGGAGAGCTCTCGGCATGGCGCAGCATTAAACATTAAAACCCCCATGGTTGATCCCCCTCGGCGCGGTCACAAATCCCAACGGATCGGCAACGGATCACGCTCGGTTACTTTTTTGCGGCTTTCCCCTTCGCCTTGGTTTTCGCCGCCGGGTCGGTGGCCACCGGATAACGCCTGGGCTCGACGTCGTTCTTCTGCGCCGCGCCGGGCGTGCTGCGGCCCTCGGCGATGATCGTCTCCAACCGAGCTCGCATTTCGGCGACAAGGACCGGCTGGGCAGCAGCGAGGTTCTTCACTTCGCCGAGGTCGTTGCCGAGGTTGTAGAGCTGCACGGGCGTGCCGGCCTGTGCGTCCGGGGCCAGTACGAGCTTCCAGTCGCCTTGGCGCAGACCCGGCGTTCCGTTGCTGGCGCAACTCACGGCATGGGCGCGCACGGGCTGGTCGTTGCCTTTGAATAACGGCAGTAAACTGAAACTGTCCTCACCCGCGTCGGCCGGTAGCTTCGCTTCGAGAATTTCCGCGATCGTCGCGATGAGGTCGGCTTGATGCACGAGCTGACGGTTGACTCCGCCTGCCCGCACCACGCCGGGCCACCGCACGATAAACGGTACGCGATGTCCGCCCTCGAACACCGAGCCCTTGAAGTCGCGCAGCGGGCCGCTCGAGGCATGCCCTTGCGCCGCCGTCTCCGCGTAGGCGGTCGGGGCGCAGCCGTTGTCGCTGGTGAAGAGCACGAGCGTGTTGCTCGCCGCGCCGCTGGCGTCGAGGGCGGCGAGCACCCGGCCGACGAGTGCGTCGGTCTCCATCACAAAATCGGCGTAGTTCCCGAGGCCGCTCTGGCCGCGCCACTCTGCGTTCGGGGCGATCGGCGTATGCGGCGACGTGAGTGGCAGGTAGAGTAAAAATCGCTGCCGGGCTTTCGCTTGCCGGGTGATGAAGTCCACCGCGCGATCGCCGAGCGCCGGCAGAATGCCCTCGAGTTTCCAATGCTCGAGCGCCGGTCCGCCGATGCCTGCGAGCTGACCACGGAGCAACGGCAACGGCAGGAAGACGGACGGCATCCCGACAGTGCGGTCGTTTTCGATAAAACAATAAGGCGACTGGTTGGGTACATCGGGGCCGAAGTATTCGTCGAAGCCGCGCGTGACCGGCCCGCCCGCGACGGATCGCGAGAATAAGGCGCGCCACGCCGCGAGATGCGCGTCGGTCACGGGTGGCGAAACGGCGCGACCCGGCGCGAAGAGCTCCCGCTGCTCGGCCGGAATATTCCAATCCCACCCGAGGTGCCATTTTCCGATCGCGGCCGTGCGGTAGCCGTGCTGCTGCGCGAGCCCGCCGATCGTGAGACGGTCGGGCGCGATCAGCGGCGGACCGAGGTGCTCGACGATGCCGGACTGCAAACGCGTGCGCCAATGGTAGCGGCCCGTGAGCAACGCGTAGCGGGTGGGCGAACACACGCCGGACGAAGTGTGTGCGTCGGTGAAACGCATCCCCTGCGCCGCGAGCCGGTCGAGGTGCGGAGTCCTGATTTTTCCGCGGCCGGGTTGGTAGCACTGCACGTCGCCGTAGCCCAGGTCGTCGGCGAGGATGACGAGGATGTTGGGCGCTGTAGGCGTCGCTGCCGTCGCGGCGCATGCGATCGTGCCCAGCAGCGCCAGCCACCGCGCGGTCAGTAATCGGAAAAGAAGAGGCCGGTGATGGCGGGGCTTCATGGTTGTTTTTTCTGGGCACCCTTTTTTCTCACCTTCGCGGTGGGATCGCTCGCTTCGCCGATGGGGGGCGGGATGTTGCCGACGTTCCAACGCTCCCACTGCGCCTGCAGTTCCTGCACTTTGGCGGGCTGCGCAGCGACGAGATTTTTCGTTTCTCCGATATCGTCGTGTAGGTTAAAAAGCTGTACGTCTGAGAGTCCGCTGGCGCCATCGGCGGCGAGGTCGTAGCGGACAAGTTTGAAGTCGCCCGCGCGGATCGCCATTTGCCCGCCGAAGCGCCAGTAGAGCGCGGCGTGCGGCGCGCCGGTTTTATCCCCGCGCAGAAAGGGCAGGAGATTCACGCCGTCGAGTTTCCACTCGGGCTTGACGGCCACGCCGGCGGCGGCGAGCGCGGTCGTGTGCAAATCGAGCTGGATCACTGGCGACGCGAAGACGCCGGGTCGCAATGTGCCGGGCCACGACACGACATACGGCACGCGCACGCCGCCCTCGAGCGTGGTGCGCTTGCTGCCGCGGAGCGGAGTGTTGGTCGAGCCGTTGACGGTGACGCCGACCATCGTGGGCCCGCCGTTATCGCTGATGAAGGTGACGAGCGTGTTCTGCTCCTGCCCGGTTTCGGCCAGTTTGCGGCGCACGAGGCCGATGGCGTCGTCCATCGCGAGCATCATCGCGGCGTAGGTGCGGCGACGCTGGTCGGCGATGCCGGAGAATTTCGCGAGCCGCGCGTCGTCGGCGTGCATCGGCGTGTGCACGGCGTTGAACGCGAGGTAGAGGAACCACGGCCTGCTCCGGTGCTTCTCGACGAAGGCGACCGCCTCGCGCCCAAAGGCATCCGTGAGGTAGCCGACTGCTCCCGCCGGTGCGGTCCCGCGCAGCAGGCCGTCCGAACTCACGTAGCTGTGCGCGCCGCCGAGAAAACCGAAGAACTCGTCGAAGCCGCGCCGTTGCGGGTGCATCGCGGCGCTGGCGCCGAGGTGCCACTTGCCGACGAGACCCGTCGCGTAGCCCGCGGCCTTGAGTCGGTCGGCGAGCGTCGTCTCGGTGACCGGCAACCCGCCACCGGCGCCACCGGAGTTGTATTCGTGCCCGAAACGCTGCTGGTAGCGACCGGTCAGCAGGCCCGCCCGCGTCGGCGAACAATACGGACCGCTCACGTAACCGTTGGTGAAGCGCACGCCGGACGCGGCGAGCGCGTCGAGGTGCGGAGTCGGGATATCCTTGCTGTCGTGAAAGCCCACATCGGCGTAACCCATGTCGTCGCCGACGATCACGAGGAGGTTGGGTCGCGCGACGGCGGCGAGCTGGCTGGCGCACGCGGCGGCCAGCGTGAGGAGGAGGACGAGTATTTTCATGGGAAATGCTGGTGGGTAAAAATTACGCATTCGCCGCGACGCTTGGCCGGCCACACTGCGGGGTCGGTCACACGCGCGCCGTCCACGCACTGCAGCTCATCGGGTAGCGTGCAGGTGCCGACCTTAGTTTCGTCGTGGTTAAACCGATACGGGGTGGCGGCGTCGAGAGGAGCGAACGCCAGCGCCGCGAGGAGGCAGGTGATCATCGGGGTAAATTATTTCACGGTGGTTGCAGTGGGTTTTGTATCCGGCTGTTTGGTCTTCGTCGTTGGCCAGCGGGGCGTCCGCTTCAATACGTCCCTTTCAGGCCGAAGGTCCACAGCGAGCCGTAGCGCTGACTAGTGCGGAGGCGTGCATGGTAGGGCGTGGTGGGGCCGACGGTCGTGCCGTTGTTCGGCACATCGCCAACATTCCGCAGGTTTCCGAACACCGCGATCCGCCGCCAAATCGTATATTCGCCGAGCACATCGACGGTGTTGCGCGACGGCGTGTAGTTGTAGGTCTCGGGCTCGATGCCGACGCCGGTGACCTCGGTGAGGCGCTGCGCGGCGCGGAAGCTGACGTTGAGCCGGAGGTTGTAGCGCGGGCGGGTGAGGCTGATGCCCCAGGAACCGCTGTAGGGAATGTCGTTGAAGCCGAGTGAGCCGAGGTTGTTGGCCGAGGTTTTCCGCGAACTGTAATTGCCGAAGACCTGGAGGCCGCGCGCCCACGGCGGGAGCGACGTCAGGGCCTGCTTGTAGCTGACCTCCCAGCCCTCTGAGCGCACGGTGCCGGGAACGTTGAACTGCGTCGCGACCTCGTAGGCGCCATACTCGTTCGCATCGAGGCCGTAGAGGCCGAGGAACTCGGGCGTGGGAGTGAAGACGGTACTACCGAAGAAGTTTTTGTAGTCGCGGCGAAATGCGCCGACGGCGAACTGGCCGACGCCGGTGAAATAATATTCGAGCCGCACCTTGAGCGACGTCGCCGTCCATGGCTTGATGCCGGCGTTGTTCAGGGCGATGCGGTTCGTCGGGCTCGGGAGATTGTCGGTGTTGGGCAATGTGACGGCGCCGGCGTACTGGTCGAAATCGGGCCGTCCAAGCGAAGTGGAGACGGCGGCGCGGGCGATCAGATTTTCGCGGACGTTATAGCTGGCGTTGAGGCTCGGGAAGACGCGGAGGTATTCCTTGCGCACGTCGGTGCCGCGGTCGAGGAACGTGAGCTTCGAGGTTTCGAGCGCGTTGGTCGTAAGCGGAATGGGGCGGCCGGCGGCGTCGAGGAGCGGGCGACCGGCGGCGTCGCGCCGGACGTTGAGCGCGAGATCGGTGAGGGGGCCTTGGGCCGCGATGTTGGTCTGCTCGATGCGTGCGCCGCCGACGAGCTGGAGCCGGCGCTCGAACAGCGCCACGTCGCCGCGCAGGTAGGTGGCGGCGATGCCCTCGACCGCGTGCTTCGAGGCGCTCACGCGCGCGCGGTAGTTGGCGTTTTCGTCGAGCGTGAATTCGCCGGGGTTGGCCTTGAAATAGTCGAAGGTGCCCTTGTAGTCCGCGAACTGGAGTTTGCCCAAACCGTAGGGGCCGGCGCGCTCGGCGATGACCTTGTCGAGGAACGGCGCGGCGCTGCCGGGGACGGTGCTGCCGCGGTAGGTCCACGAGTAAACGCCCGAGCGGCTGTCGCGGGTCGTCTGCCGAAAGTCCACGCCGCCGCGCAGCGTGACGGGCACGCGCCAGAGGAAATTGCGCCGCGCGTTGAGGAACGTGCTGAAGTTCACGTCGGTCGCGCGTTGCGGATTGTCGGTCACTGTCGTGAGCGCGTAGCTGTCGAGGCGCAGGGGATCGACGGGGAGGCGCGTGACGTTGTCGATGACCGTGATGACGCCCGGCCGCGTGTCGATGATCTGGTCGAAGCCGATGGTCACGCCGGTGCGGCGGGAGACGACGGAGAGAAACTGACCCTGGTCGGTGCTGCGGATGTTGTCCTTGCCGTAGGCGCGGCCGATGCCGCCGTCGAATTTCCAGACCGGCCCGTCGTGGCGCCAGTTAAAGGTGGGCATATAAGTGCGGTTTTCGCGGACGCGGCCGTTGCCGCTCGTGTTGACGATGTTACCGGCGCCGGCGATGCCTTGGGAAAACGTCGGCGTGAACGTGCCCGCGACGATCTGCGTGGGGTTGAACTGGAGGTTGCGCGCGGCGGTCCAGCCGTCGAACGACGAGTATTGGTAGGAGACTGAGATGCGGTCGGTGCGGGAGATCTTGAAGTCGAACGTGAGCCCGAGCGAGTCGCGCCATGACTCTTTCGGCGAATCGGTGACTTGGTAAGCCGAGAGATAGGGCTGGCCGGGGATGGTGTGCGGAAACGCCGCGCCGTTGGTGGCGGCGCTGACTCCGCGCCACGTGTTGGTGTGGCCGACTTGGTGGGAGTATTGCGTCGAGAAACCGGTCGCGAACGAGAAGCCGAAATGTTGATTGACCGGCACCACCCACGAAAAATCGTAGCCGGGATGGATGACCGGGCGCGGGTCGCGATAGAGCGCGGCGATGTGGTCGAACGTGATCAGGTCGTCGCGCATCATGAGGTAAACGGAGCCATTGAAGACCGGTTTGGTGCGCTCAAACGAGCTGCGCGGCACTAAATTGATCGAGCCGGCGAGCGCGGAGCCGGGCGAGTCTGGCGTGGGCGAGAGCGAGACCTCGATGCGCGAGATGTTGTTGAGGTTAAAAAAACCGACCTCGACCGCGCGGCCCGTACCCGTGGGCGTGGAGAGGCTCAGCCCGCCGAAGGTGACTGGCGTGCTGTCCGCCGGCGCACCGTCGATGGAAACGGTGCGCGCATCGCCGCCGCTAAGATCGACGGTGAGCCCGGGCAGGTAGCGGAGAAACTCCGCGACGTTGCCCTCGGCCACGGCGCCGAACTCATCGGTCGAGACGACATTCCTCACGTTGGGCGCGAAACGCTGCTCGTTGATCGCGATGGCCGCGGCCTCGATCTCGCGCGATTCGCCGACGACGAACTGATCGAGCTTCACGACCTTGTCGGCGGCGGCGTTGACGGGGTCGCGCGTCAGCGGCAGGAGCGTGATGTCCTGCTGCACCCTTTGGCCGGCGGCGACCGCCACCTGGAAAATGTGGGGCGCGAGCCCTGTGAAAAACACTCTTACGGTCACGGTGCCGACCGGCACGGGCGCGAGGCGAAAATTTCCGTCGGCATCCGAAAATGCCACGACGGCATCGCGGTCGAGGCTGAGTCGGGCGTTCTCGACGAGCGTGTCGCTGCGGGCGTTGAAGATGCGTCCCTCGATCGTGCCGGTGAGCGCGGTGGCCGGCACCGAGGCGGCGAGCGCGGACGAAACTTGAATAGCGACGGCAGCGAGCAGGGCGAAAACGGTGCCCAGTGCGGAAACGGCACGAAGCGCAACGGGTGAGGCGGAGCGAGGCGGGATGTTCATGAGGTTGGGGAGTAGGGCAGGGGAT
Organism: Opitutus sp. GAS368; assembly: GCA_945874455.1. Classification (GTDB taxonomy): domain Bacteria; phylum Verrucomicrobiota; class Verrucomicrobiia; order Opitutales; family Opitutaceae; genus GAS368. Next base: position 6,641 of record CAMCHO010000132.1, read on the forward strand.
TCGCGCAGGAGGCGGGGACAGCGACTTAATAACAACGTTGTTTTGACGGATTCACGCTTTCCCCGTTTTTTCGTTTCCGCCCCCACTTTCTTTCCGTTCCCCGAATGAAGGCAATCACGCCCACCCTGCTCAGTCTCGCGCTGCCCCTTCTTGGGTCGGCGCTCTCCGCTGCGGACCTCCCCGCCGAAGGGCGCGATTTTTTCGAGCGGAAGATCCGTCCGGTACTCGTCGCCGAATGCTACGATTGCCACGGCGCGCAGAAACAAAAGGCCGGCCTGCGACTCGATTCGCGGCCCGGCTGGCAGAAGGGCGGGGACGCTGGTGTGGTCATCGTGCCTGGCGATCCGGCGAAGAGTTCGCTCCTCGCCGCGATCAAACACACCGATCCCGATCTCAAAATGCCGGACAAAGCGCCGAAACTCGCCGCCGCCGTCATCGCCGATTTCGAACGCTGGATTACCATGGGTGCGCCAGATCCGCGCGACGATGCCACGGCGGAACCCGCGGGGAAACCTAGCTGGAGCGAGCTGTTCGCCGCGCGGAAAGGGTGGTGGTCGCTCCAGCCCGTTAAGGATCACGTGCCGCCCGCAGTCGCGGACCGCGCGTGGTCGGCGCATCCGGTGGACCGTTTTCTCCTCGCGAAAATGGAGACGAAGGGGCTCGCACCCGCCGTCGATGTCGATCCGCGCGCGCTCCTGCGACGCCTCGCCTTCATCCTCACTGGTCTGCCGCCCACGCCCGTGGAACTTGAGCGGTTCGCGACCGACTTTGCGCGGGATCGCGTTGCGGCTCTGTCGGCTCAGGCCGACCTGTTGCTGGCCTCGCCGCGCTTCGGCGAACACTGGGCGCGGCATTGGATGGATCTCGTGCGTTATGCCGAGACGCACGGCAGCGAGGGCGATCCGGCGATTCCCGAAGCGTATCGTTATCGCGACTACCTGATTCGCGCGTTCAACGCCGATGTGCCGCTCGATCAACTTATCCGCGAGCATGTCGCCGGCGATTTGCTCGACCGACCGCGGCTGAACGTGGACGGCTTCAACGAGTCGATCCTCGGCACCGCGCATTTCCGGTTTGTCGAGCACGGCTTCCAGCCCGTCGATACGCTCGACGATCAAGTCAAGGCGGTGGACAGCCAGATCGACGTGGTGAGCAAGGCGTTTCAGGGGCTCACGATTTCCTGCGCGCGCTGCCACGATCACAAATTCGACGCCGTGAGCCAGCGCGACTACACCGCGCTCTACGGGATCTTTTCCAGCGTCCGGCCCGCGCAGGTCACCATCGACACGGCCGAGGTGCTGGAGAAAAACCGGTCCGAACTCGACCGCCTGCATGCGCAGATCAAAGCGGGTTTGGCCAAGGCGTGGCTCGTCGCCGCGGAGATGATTGCGTCGCGGTTGCGCGAACAGGCGGCGCGCGCCCCGAGCCTGCTCGCGGGAGCGGGGCGGATTCGCGCGGTGGAGCAGGAGTTGGCCGACCTTGATCGGGCGGCTCGTGACGCCGTCCAGACCGCCCCGGCCCGCCAGCACTTGCCCGCAGCGGGTGTCGTGCCGGTCGCGGCGTGGGATTTCGAACGGGGTGCCAGCGATGTCTTGGGTAAACTGCACGGCGTGCTCGAAGGCGGCGCGGAAATTAGAAACGGGCGCCTCGTGCTCGACGGTCGCAAGGCCTACCTGCGCACGCCGCCGCTGCCGTTCGCGCTGTCGGCCAAGACGCTCGAAGTGTGGGTGGCACCGGCGAATCTCGAGCAGCGGGGCGGGGGAGTGATGGCGGTGGAAAATACGGGGGGCGATCGTTTCGACGCCATCGCGCTCGCGGAGGATGGCTCGCAGCGGTGGAGTGCGGGCAGCGAAAATTCCGAGCGGACCGCGCCGCTCCTGGGCAAGCCCGAGACGGCGACCGGGGAAGCGTTCGTCCACCTCGCCATCGTTTACGCGGCGGACAACACGATCGCCATCTATCGCAACGGTGAATCGTATGGCACCGCCTCGTCGAAGGGCGACTTGCTCGAACACGCCGCCCGCCGGTCGCGCGTGCTGTTGGGCCAGCGCAACCGCGAGGCCAGCGGCGGTTTCTTCGCGGGCGAAATCGAGGAGGCGCGACTCTATGACCGTGCACTCACGGCAGACGAAGTCGCGGCGTCGTATCGCGTCGGCACACCCTCCGCGGTCGGGCAGGAGCGTCTGCTCGCCGCGCTCACGTCCGCGCAGCGCGAACGCTGGTCGGCCTTGGAAAGTGAGCGGAACGATCTGCGGACCGGGCAAATTGAGGCCGGTGGCGATCGAATTCTAGCGGACGCGATCAAGGAGGCGGTCGACGATCCGGCTAATCCGCTGCACCTCTGGGCGAAGCTTGGAACGGTGGACGACGCGCGGTTTGCTGGAGCGTGGCGCGCGCTGGCGACCTCGCTGTGGGAAAAACAAGCGGACGCACTGCGCTTTAACCGGGAGAATTTCCGTCCGCTGTGGGATCTCGCCAGCGACGACTATCAACGCTGGTTTCACGCGGGTACGGGACTCGGGGCGCGGCCCGCGCGCCCGGGCGAATTCGCCGTCGCGATTGCGGGCGACCGCGTCATCGAGGGACTCGCGCCAGCGGGCGCGTTCACCCCGCGCCTCTCCACTAAGCACCACGGTCTGCTGACTTCGCCGCGTTTCACGATCGATTCGGAAAGTATCAGCGTGCGCGCGCTCGGCGGCGGCGGTGCGATGGTGCGCGCCATCGTCGACCACTACCCACTCCCGTCGAATCCGATTTTTCCCAAGAGCACCCTTAATCAGGAAAAGCCCGGCTGGATTCGACTCGATACCGCCTATCGCAAGGGTAGCTCCGCCTACCTCGAATTCGGCACGCGCAATGATCTCACCCGCCCGATCGACGACCGGACGAAGAAACCGGAGCATGCGCCCGCCGAGGGCCGGTCGTTCTTCGGCGTCGATGCGATCGTCGCGCACGAAGGGAAAAATACGCCGCGCGCGGAGCTGACCGCCCTGCTACCGTTGCTCGACGGCACGGCTCCGTCGACGGCGGGCGAATTGGCGATGCATTACCAACGCGTGCTGGCGGCCGCGGTGAACGCCTGGCGCGCCGAGGCGCTGACCGAGCCGCAGCGGGCCTTGCTCGATTTTTTCGCGCGACGAAATTTTCTGCCCACCGCGCTCGCAGCGTTGCCCGACCTGCACCCGTCGGTGGCGGAGTATCGCCGGCTCGAAGCGGAGATTCCCGTGCCCCGGCGCGCGCCCGGCGTCCTCGAAACGGTGGGCCATGATGCGCCGATTTTCGCACGCGGTGATCATCTCAAGCCGGGCGAGATCGTGCCGCGCGGCTACCTGGAGTTCGTCGATCCGGAGCCCTATCGCACGGCATTGAGCGGTCGGCTGGAGTTGGCCCATGCGATCGGCAGCGCGAAAAATCCCCTCACGGCCCGCGTGATGGCCAATCGCGCCTGGCAGTGGGTTTTCGGCGTCGGACTCGTGGCGACTGTCGACAATCTCGGCCGGTTGGGCGAGGCGCCGACGCACCCCGAGCTGCTCGATTTCCTCGCGGCGCGCGTGGTCGAGCGCGGCTGGTCACTGAAAGACCTCGTGCGCTTTCTCGTGACCACGCGGGCCTTTCAAATGAGCAGCACGCCGTCCGTCCGGGCGGGCGAAGTCGATCCGGCGAACGCTTGGCTCTCGCACCTGCGCGTGCGCCGGCTCGAGGCTGAGTCGATCCGGGACTCGCTGCTGGCGGTCGCCGGAGAATTGCAGGAGACGCGGTATGGCCCCTCGGTCGGGCCGAACGCTCCGCGGCGCAGCGTCTATCTGCAGATTCGCCGGACGCGGCTCGATCCGTTTCTCCAGACCTTCGACGCACCGGCGCCGTTTTCCACGCTCGGCCGCCGCGACGCGACCAACGTTCCCGCGCAATCGTTGCTGCTGCTCAATTCCCAATTTGTGACCGACCGCGCGGCCACCTGGGCGAAGGCGTTGGTCGGGGATCGCAGCGCGTCGGCGGAGGCGCGGGTGCGGGGGATTTTCCGTGCGGCGTTGGGGCGGGAGCCCCGCGTCGAAGAGCTCGCCGCCGCCGCCGCCTACCTCGGCGAGCTGGCCGGCGAACACCGCGTGGCCCCGGAGGCCATCATGGCCAACGTGCGGGTGTGGCAGGATTTTGCGCACGCGATTTTCAACATCAAGGAGTTCATCTATGTCCGCTAACCCCTTCCAGCCGTCGCGACCGACTCGGCGCACGATGCTCCAACAATGCTCGCTCGGCTTCGGTTCGCTCGCGCTTGCGGGGCTGTTGGCCGACAAAAGTTTCGGCGCGACCGCCGCCGCTGCGAAACCGCCCGGGCCGCATTTCCGCCCACGGGCGAAGCGGGTGATTTTTTGCTACATGTCGGGCGGCGTCTCGCACATCGATTCGTTTGATCCGAAACCCGAGCTCACGCGGCGCCACGGCCAGCCGATGCCGGTGCCGGTGCGGCCGACGATGTTCAATCAAAACGGCAACATCATGGCGCCCCAATGGGAGTTTAAGCCGCGTGGCCGCAGCGGCCTGCCGATCAGCGAACTCTTTCCGCGCATCGCCGGCCATGCGGACGACCTCGCGGTGATCCGCTCGATGACGAGCAAGGTGAACGAGCACGCGCAGGGAAATTATTTCGCGCACACCGGATTTCCGTTCATGGGTCATCCGAGTTTCGGCGCATGGACGAGCTATGGGCTCGGCACCGAGAACCGCGATTTGCCCGGTTTCATCGTGTTGCAGAGCGGCGGCGCGGCAGCCCCGCACGGGGGCGTGGGCATGTATAGCAACGGCTATCTGCCCGGGCAGCATCAGGCGTCGATCCTCAGGGCCGACGGCGACGAGGCGGTGGACAACATCAAGCCGCGCGAGGGCGACGCGCCGCAGCGCCGGCGGTTGGGTTTCATTCGCAATCTCGACGAAGGCTTTCTTGGCATCGCGCCCGAGCCGCAGGTCGAGGCGGCGATTCGCAATTACGAGACCGCCTACCGGATGCAGGCTGCCGTGCCGGAATTGTGCGACATCCGCGGAGAGAGCGAGGCGACCAAGCGGCTCTACGGACTCGATGCCGCCGACGCCAACCAAGCCGCGTATGGCCGGCAGTGTCTCGTTGCGCGACGGCTCATCGAGCGCGGCGTGCGTTTTGTGGAGCTGAGCTGCCTCCCGCAAAAAGTCGGCGCTGGCCAGGCTGCGAATCCGTGGGATCAGCACGGCGGGCTCAAGAAAGGACACGGCGCGATGGCCAATCAAGTGGATCAAGGTATCGCCGCATTGATCACGGATCTGAAGGCGCGCGGTCTCTTCGAGGACACGCTCATTCTCTGGGCGGGCGAGTTTGGTCGGACACCCTTTTCTCAAGGCAGCGACGGTCGCGATCACAACCCCACCGGCTTCAGCGTCTGGCTCGCCGGCGGCGGCGTGCGCGGTGGCACGATCTATGGCGCGACCGACGACCTCGGCTACAATGTCGTCGATAAGCCGGCGACCTTCTACGATCTTTATGCGACGATGTTCCACCTGCTCGGTATCAATCACGACAAACTGACCTACCGCTACGGCGGCCGCGATTTCCGGCTAACTGACGTGCACGGCACCGTGATGAAGGACGTCCTCGCCTAAGCCGTGGCGCCGTGTTTCCCGAGTGCCCTCGGCGCCACTGCGAAGGCTGGTGCCGTGGAGGGCCTTTCTGGACATGATCCCAAATCAGATTTCAACGTGATCGAGCCAGCTCGCCGAAGTCGGTGTGAAGTGGACGTGCACGTAGGGGTGTTGAGCGAGCCAGTCGTCGCATTTTTTACGGGTGCAGTCGTTGTCGAGGATCACGTGAAGTTCGCGATTTGGCGGAGCGTCTGCCGCGATCTGATCCCTGAACTGCAGGGACTCGGCGCGCCGCTTGAGCGTGGTCTGGCTCGTCGTGATCGCGCCGGTCGCCCCCTGCACCGCTGCGAACAACCGCGTCCGCGAGGGGCTTGTCGCACGCCGGCTCGCGGTAGTTGGCCATGCCGTGGTCCAAGTAGAACAAGAGAAGAACAAGGGGACCGGGATGTCACCGGCCGCACTGATGACGCGGCACCGTGCGCCCCAGACGCCGGACTTGGAAGCTTGGGAGATAATCACAGCTGAACGAACTGAACGAGGTTTGGTCCGCGAGCGTGTACAAGTGAACTGACCAAGCTGAAAGCCAAGTTGCTGCGGGAGCAAATAGCCTAAGCCCGCGCCCGAAACCGCCGCGAAGCCGGCGAAGCGATAGACCGCGAGGCGGTGGAGACGATGTTGGCCACCCTCGGCCACACGCTCGATCTGCTCCTGCGGCTCAAGCTCGAAGTCGAACTAGGCCAGCGCGTCGTCGGCAAAAACGCGGCGGAGGCGAATGTCGAGGGGGGGAGATTCTCGCTGAGATTCCCTAGGTCGCGAACGCTAATCTTGCGAGTTTTCAGAGCGACGCGATGAATCAGGGGTAAGGTGAGGCCGCGAACAACCGCGCACGTGTTGTCAGTGGCTTTGTCAGTTGGGCGTTTTCGGGCCAACAAAAAACCCGTTAACCACTGAGGGCTAACGGGCTATCAAAATGGCGGGATGGACGGGACTCGAACCCGCGACCTTCTGCGTGACAGGCAGACGCTCTAACCAGCTGAGCTACCACCCCGGATAATGGGAAAGAGTGCGGAAAGTAGAATCCGACTAGGACGAGTCAAGCGCGGTTTTGCTCTTTCAGTCAGACGGCATCGCGTAGTTACGAAGGGAAGGAGCGGGGGAGGACGGCGGAGAGTGCGCGCCGGTCGTGATCCTCGGCGATATGGGCGATAAAGTCGGTGGTCATCCCTTCACCGCGATGCAGCTCTGGCACAAGGTGCGCGAGCAGGGCTACACCGGTGGGTATTCGATTCTCAAGGACCACGTGCGCCGCGTGCGCCCGCGCCACCCGGAGGCGTTTCTTACCCTGAAGTTCGCGCCCGGCCAGTGCGCCTAGGTGGACTGGGGCAGCTGCGGCGCAGTCGACGTCGACGGCACGCGGCGGGCGCTGAGTTTTTTTGTCATGGTGCTGAGCCACAGCCGCTGGCTCTACGTCGAGTTTACCCTCGGCCAGAGCCAGGAGTGGTGGCTGGGCTGCCACCAGCGCGCGTTTGAAAAACTCG
>CAMCHO010000133.1 GCA_945874455.1 Opitutus sp. GAS368
CGAAGCCTTCCGGCTAGGTCGGGATTGTCCCCGCCCCCAGCGATATTTGGAGTCCGACCCCTTGGCATCTTGCTAGAGCTGGGCGGAAGGTTTTGTGCAACCATTGTCGCGCCTAGCCGTATCTCTTTGGATGCAAAGGTGGTTCAAGCAGCGGCAGCGAGGGGTATTCGATTTACGGAGGGATTCCGGAGCGGGCTTGGCGTTGGGAGCGATGCGGGTGTTTCCCCTCTGCCGAGTGGTTCGGCCGATTCTGCTGCTGGTGGCGGGGTTGGTCGTGGGCGGTGGGCTCTATGCCCAGCGAGGCCAACGCGGAGGGGGCGGTGGTTTTTATGGCGGCGGCCAGATTTATGTGCCGCCGGGAGCGAAGACCGCGCGGGAGATTCCGTCCCGGAGCACGGGCACCCCGGAGTGGGCGTATGCTGCGGGGTTCACAGGCGACGTGTTCACGTTTGCGCGGTTGCGTTATGATGCGGCGCCGCGGCCGGCGACGGCGGCCCGGGGCGGTTGGACGACCGACTGCCCGGATGCCGATCTCAATCTTTCGTATCGGCTGCAGCAAATGACCTCGATGAAGGTCGATCCGAACGCCCGGCTCTTGCGCGCGACAGATCGCGATCTCGGCAGTTATCCGTTTCTCTTCGCTTCCGCGCCCGGGGCGATGGGGCTAACGGACGCGGAGGTCGTCGCGCTGCGCGCCTATCTACAGAACGGCGGGTTTCTTCTGATGACGGATTTTTGGGGCGAGTCGGAATGGGCGCAGGTGGAGCGCCTGTTTCAAACGATTCTGCCCGGATCACACTTCGAGGAATTGCCGATTGAGCACGCGCTCTACCGGAGTGTTTTTCAAATCAGGGAAAAAGCCCAGGTGCCCAACATCCGCATCGGTATCAAGATTCCGGGCACCCAGATTCACCATCGCGTGATCTTCGACGCCCAAGGCCGGATGATGGTGATGGGATTGCACAACTCCGATGACAGCGACGGTTGGGAGCGGGAGGGTGAGGATCACGAGTATTTTAAGAATCATTCCGAGAAGGTCGCCTACCCCCTCGCGATCAATATTATCTTTTACATCATGACGCATTGAGCGTGGCGCGGGTGCTTGCGGGGCGGCGGATTGGGCGGAGGCGGTGTTCGACGCTGGGCACCAGGTCGTGATTTTCTTTGGTGCGTGCTCGCAGTTTCGGGCGGGTGAGCTGACGAACGAGAACGAGAACGAGAACGAGAACGAGGAGAGAGGAAGATGCTAGGGGGCGGGGGTTGCGCTGGCGCGGGTGAGGGCGGTTCGGATTTGGTCGCGGAGCGGGGCGTCGGCGGGCCGATCGAGGCGGAGCAGGGTTTCCTCCAAGACGGCGCGCGAGGGTTTTCTTAGGCGCAGGAGTTTGGGAAGATTTTCGGCGAGTTTGTCGCGATTACCGAGCGAGGCATCGAGGCGGACGAGTTCGCCGAGGGCGGCTTGGTTGAGCGGATCGAGCACACTGGCGCGGTCGAGCACGGAACGGGCGGAGGCGGTCGCACCGGCGAGGAGGAGTTGTCTCGCGAGGAACACCGCGTCGCTGGCGCGGAGGTTGGCGTGGCCTAGGAAAGAATTGAGCATGAGCTCGGCACGCGAGAAATCTTTGAGACCGTAAAGGGCCAGGCAACGGAGCGCGTTGAGGGTGGAGGCGAGGTGGGGCGTATCTTCGTTTTCCTCACGCAGGGCGGTGAGCGCGAGGTCGAGGGCGATCTGGTAGTGTTGCGCGGCGAGGTTGGCTTGCACGCGGGCGAGGTTGAAGGCGTTGAGCGGATAGCTCCGCTCGTGCGCAAGGGAGGTGAGGCGGGCGGCGAGTGCGGGTTGCACGGTGTCGACGGCGAACCACGCGAGCAAAATGAGTGCTGCGGGGTCGGCGGAAAAATCGGCGAGGAAGGTGGTGAGTTCGCGCTGCCCAGCAGCGAGGTCGTCGGTGGAGCGGTAGGTGTGGAGCAGATCGATCCGGGGCCCGGGGCTGGCGGGATTGTTGAACTGGCGCAGGAGGGCGTAGCGGCGGGCTTCGTCGGCGTGGCCGAGCGAGCGGTGGTAGCGCACGAGATGGAGGTAGAGCTCGTCGCGCAGGGGAAAGCGGGCGACTTCGCGTTCGAGCCGGAGCATGGCGAGATCGGTGTAGCCGCGTTCCCAATCGCATTTCGCGAGGAGAATGGCGCCCTCAAGGGAGTTGCCGAGGCGCCACTCGTCCACGATGCGCTCGGTCTCGTCGTAGCGGCCCCGTTCGAAGTGAGCGGTGGCGGATTGGAGTGCGATGAATCGATGGGTGAGCACCGTGTCCGGCTCGGGCGGAAGCAGTTTCCTCGCGAGGAAAATGAGCCGTTCATCTTCGTGGGTTTCGAGCAGGAGGGCGAAGAGCAGTTTGAGATAGTCGAGATCGGCGCTGGCGACTTCGGCGCCTTCGGCCAAAGTATTCAGAGCGAGGTCGGCGCGGCCGAAGTGGACCTGCGTGTAGGCGAGCAGGCGGCGGCCGGGGACGTCGTTGGGCACGCGGGTGAGGCCGGCTTGGAGGAGGCGGTAGCCTTCGCGGTAGTTTTTTTTCTCGAGGGCCGCGCGGCTAGTCTGGAGGTAATGTTGGCCGAGGCCGGTGCGGTAGTCCTCCTGGCGCCACGGATAGAAGACGAGGTCGATGTAGCGGACGTCGGTGTAGCCACGCTGGAATTTTACAAAGGCCCAGACGCCGGCGGCGGCGCTGAGCCAGCCTGCGAGGGTGAGGAGGGCGAGGGCGAGGGCAGTGCGCCGCCAGAAAACGTGATACCAGACGCTATCCGGTGTGACGACACGGACCCAGAGTTTGCAGCGATAGTCGGGGTGGTCCGGACTGAAGGAGAGGAGTTCCTCTTTGGTGTGATCGATCACGTGTTCGCACCATCTGCGAGGGCGGTGCAAACGTCCAGCAGCCAGACGACAGCAGTTCGACGAGGGGGAACGGCATTCTCACCGGGACGGCGGGCGGAGGATTGTCGCTTGCGCGGGAGTGCGGGTGAACTTACGTCTGGGTGCCTCGTTAACCTAGCGCTCTCATCACCATGAAACTACGCCCCGTCATTGTTGCCCTGTTGACTGCATTCTCCCTCGCTGGCGCCGTGTGCGCGCAGGCACCCGCCGCCAAGGCTACGAAGGCCCCGGAGAAATCGCCGGCGGATTTGGCGGGCGAAGCGTTTGGGAAGCTCTATAGCGACAAGGCGGCCAAGTTGTCCCAAGAGCGATTCACGCAAGTGATCGCGGCCGGCCTTGATTTTCTCACCAAGTATCCGACGCACTGGCGGGCGAACAACGTGATCAAGGACCTCGCTTTTTTCGGTGACTCCATCCGGGACAAGAAGCTCGCGGCGTATCGTACGGCGTATGTGACGCAGCTTAAGTATGAGGTGACGAATCAGCGCTACAAAGAAGGTCTGTCGAAAGATGCGGTGGCGGCGATGGTGGCGCTGGATATCGCCGCGACGGATTTTGAGTTTCGCGATGCGCCCTCGCGGGATGGGATCGCGCCGCTGCGGGAGAAGCTCGACGCGTTGGACGCGATGCCGGGCGGGCGGCGGTTTCTGAAGGACCGCGAGAGTTCGTATGTGGAAATTCTCACGCGCGGAGTGAGTCCGGCCGCGGGCGAGGCGCATTTGAACAAGCTGCTGAAGCACGCCGACAAGGGTGTGGCGGACATGGCCCGCAGTGAACTCAACATGGTGGAGATTAAGAAAGTGCCGTATGAGCTGAAGTTCACGGCGCTGGATGGTAAACAGGTGGATCTCGCGGCGCTGCGCGGCAAGGTCGTGGCCCTGGTGATCTGGAGTGGCTCCAGTGCCGGCAACGTCACGATGATCGACCAAGTCATGCAGGCCCGGTCGTTCAACAAGAAGACGGTCGAGGTCATCGGCGTTTCATTCGATAAAGAAGTCGATCGCGAGAAGGTGATGAAATTTATCAAGGACCAGAAAATCACGTGGCCGGTGCATTTCGACGGCAAGGAAGCGCAGAACGGATGGGCGGCGAAGATGAACGTCGGCAAAGCTCCGGCGATCGTGCTCTTCGACAAGAAAGGGATGTTTGTCCGCAACAACCAGAATGCCGGCCAGCTCGAAGGGGAACTCAAGCGGTTGATCGAGGCGAAGTGACGCCGAGCCGCATAGCGGCACCGCACCGCGCCGTCACCTGGGCCGGGGGCCGGGAAGGATGGGGGTGCGCTGCGGATTTGACGCGGGTGCGCTGCGGCGGTCAGTTGGCCGCTGCACCAAAATGAGTGATGACTATCTTGATCGGTTTGGCGGAGTGGGGCGGCTTTTTGGCCGGGAGGGTTTGGCGCGTCTGCGTGGGGCGCATGTGTGCGTCGTCGGCGTGGGCGGCGTGGGTTCGTGGACGGTCGAGGGGCTGGCGCGGAGCGGGGTGGGCGCGTTGACGTTGGTGGATCTCGACGACGTGTGCGTTACGAATGTGAACCGGCAACTCCCCGCGCTGGACGGTACGGTGGGGCGGACGAAGGTGAGTGTATTGGCGGAGCGCATACGACTGATCAATCCGGCGTGCCGCGTGACGGCGGCGGCGGAGTTTTTCACGGCGTCTTCGGCGGAGCGTTTATTGGCGGAGAAGTTTTCCTATGTGGTTGATGCGATCGACCGGATGTCGAACAAGGCGCTCGTCATCGGCGAGGCGCATGCGCGTGGTTTGCCGGTGGTCACGGTGGGGGCGGCCGGGGGGAAGCGGGATGCCACGCAGGTGTGTGCGGGGGATTTGGGCGACGCGTATGCGGACGAGCTGCTGCGGCAGGTGCGGAAAAAACTGCGGCGCGACCATGGGTTTTCCCACGGCGAGCAAACCGGAAAAATGCACTGGGGTGTGCGCTGCGTATGGTCGAGCGAGGCGCCGGTGTTTCCCTGGGCGGACGGAACGTGCGCGGCGAAACCGGAGCCGGGCGCAAATTTGGCGATGGATTGCGCGAGCGGGTTTGGCGCGGCGGTGTTTGTGACCGGGACATTTGGGCTCGTGGCAGCGCAGGAAGTGGTTCGCGGGATCGTGGCGAGAGCGGCGTAGCGGTAGAATTGCGACAAAGTTTAAAAGAAACAGGAGCGAGAAAAAAGTGGTTCCGCGCTGTTTTCAAGGGGCAGCGTCCATGGCGGGCCACGCAGTGGCTGGAAAGCCGCCGGTCCGCTGGGCACGTGGCCGTGAAGCGACCGGTTGTCACCGACCCGGCGCTCGCGCGCGCTGACGCCGAGTGGTTCACGGCTGGCCGAACGCCGGCGGCTTCACCCGCCGGCAAGAGCAAGGCACGCCGATGCGCTCGGCTTTCGTCACTGAGTAAAGCCCGCTGCGTTTTTGGGACTGCTGGTGAAGACGGCGTCGCCACCCAAGGCGGGGAGGGCCGGCCCTCCCCGGGGTGACGTGGGCGACTGCGGTCAGAAGGAGAGGCGCAGGCCGGCGACGACGCCGCGGCCGGCGAGGGGCGCGAGGTCTTTGACGAACGACGGGTGCGGGCGCGCTTCGGCGTTGGCGAGGTTGGTGCCGCGGAGGAAGACCTCGGTGCGCAGGTGGCCAAATTCGGCAGTGCGGCTGAGGTGCGCGCTCACCAGGGCGTAGCGGTCGGAAGGCGTTTCGTTGGCTGCGACCCGTTTTTGCACGGAGTAAAACTGGCTTTCGAGTCCGGCGCTCCACGCAGTCGTGCTCCAGAATAGACCGACGCCGGTGCGCGCGGCGGGAATGCGCGGGAGGTCGCGGCCGCCCTCGCGGGCGCGGGTGAAATCGGCGGCGAGGCGGAAGTCGAGTTGCCAATCGGGGCGGTCGTGGAGGTGCCAGAGGGTTTCGGCTTCGAGGCCCCAGAAACGGGCGTCGCGCTGGATGTAGCGGTAAACGGGCAGGCCGCCGCCGTGCTCGGCGACCTCGTCGTCGTCGGGCGGGAGGAATTCCCAAGCGCCTTTGTGTTCGACGGCGACGAGGCCGGTGGGTTGTTCGAAGATGTAGCCGTTGAATCGATTTGTGAACGCGGTGACGGCGCCGGTGACGAATCCGGTGCGGCGGCGCAGGCTGAGCTCGGCGCTGAGGGAGCGTTCGGCACGGAGCTTGGGGTCACCTATTTCGAAACTTTGCGTGCCAGCGTGCGGGCCGTCGGCGAAGAGTTCCTGCGCGTTGGGAGCGCGGCCAGTGTGAGTGACCGAGAACGCGAGGGCGTAGGTGGACGTGGGTTTCCAGACTCCGCCGGCGGAGCCGTTGAATTGATCGTCGCGGCGGGCGGAGTGACCGGTGGCGGCGATTTTAGTGCGTTCGACTCGTCCGCCGAATTGCCAGGAGATGGGGCCGGCGGCGAGTTCTTGGAAGGCGAAGAGGGCGGTGGTATCGGTGCGCGACGGCGGGAGAAACGCTTCGTCGCCGACGGCGGCGAAATCGCTGCGGGAATTCTGCAGGCCGAGCGCGCCAGTCCACGGTTTGCCGTCGCCGTGGAGGAGTTCGATGCGGGCCTCGTGACCGCGGTTGGTGAAGACCGTGCCGACGGCGCCGTCGGCCTCGATCTCGGCGTGGCGGTAGCGGGCCTGGCCGAACTTAAAACGCACATCGCGCACCGCGCCGTCGGTGCCGTGCCATTCACCCTGCGCGTCGGTGCGGCGTTGGCGGAGATCGATCCGGACGCCCTCGGCGGCGCCGGGGGTGGCGGGGGCCTCTTCGTGAGCGTGACCGGGGACGCCGTAGTCGCTGTCGAGGCCGCTGTGACTCACGCCGAGGTGGAACGTTTTGGAAATGTAGGAGAGACCGATGGCGCCGCTGGAGTTGGTGAGCGCGCTGTTCGGCAGACGGTCGCGGGCGAAGGCGGGGGCGGGTTCGCGGTTGGCGCGGGCCTCGGCGGTTTCCTCGGCGCGGACGCGGGCACTCTCGGCGAAACCGGGGATGCGGAGGTTTTCGGTGGAGCGGCGGAAACCGTCGAGATGGAGCACGAGCGCACTGGCTGCGTCGGGACGTAATGCCAAATCAAACACAGCGCCCCGCGCCCACTCCTCGGCGGCGGAACCGCGCCGGACTTCGAACGATCCGCGGATCGGCTCGGTGGGGAGATCGGTCTCGATACGATGGGTGATCACGTTGACGACGCCGCCGACGGCGTTGCTGCCGTAGAGGAGCGAGGCGGGGCCGCGGACGATCTCGATGCGTTCGACGAGAAACGGTTCGACGCTCACGGCGTGATCGGGGCTGGTGACGGAGGCGTCGAGGGTGCCGACGCTGTTTTCGAGGAGGCGGATGCGGTCACCGCCGAGACCCCGAATGATCGGGCGGCTGGCGCCGGGACCGAAGGAGGTGGCGTGAATGCCGGTCTCGGCGGCGAGCGTTTCGCCGAGCGTGGCCTGCTGTTTCAGCTGAAGGGCGCGACCGCTGAGCACCGTGGTGCTCTGGACGAGATCGACTTGGTTGCGCTCGAAGGGCGCGACCGAGGTGACGAATTGATCGAGTGTGACCATGCCGTCAGAGTGCGCCGAGGCGGCGGGGGTGTGCGAATGGGCGGGCGGTGGTGGCGGTACGGTTTGGGCGCGGGCGCTCGGGGCGAGGGCGGCAGCGGAAACGAGGAGCAGGAGAGATGGAGCGAGGGAGAGACGGAGCGAGGGACGGAAAAATGAAATGGACATGGTGAGTCTAGGTTGAACGAACGATGATGGGGCCTCCGCGATTGCGGAATGCGCTCAAGCAGGCAACGCCGCGCGCGCAGGCGCGGCGGACACGAATTCAACTAAGCAGACTCACTGGCGGGCCGCGCTCCGGTCGGCGGAGGTAGCGCGGCGGGGACAGGAAAATCTCGCGGGTGATGGCGGGCGCGAGGGTGCGCGCGGTCGGGAGGGGTGCGGGAGCGGCGATGGGCGCAGCGGGAGCGTCGGCGCTGCTCGCGAAGAGCACGATCGGACAAGACTCGTCGTGATGAGTGTGGGTCGCGTCGTGGACGTGTTCGTGCAGCTCGGGGCTGGCGGCGAAGACCGTGAGTGCCAACACGAGCACGGCCGCGCCAACCGCGACGAGGCGGTGGAGAAAGGCAATGAAAGTGATGAAGCGTGGCACGACGATGACGTGGAGAGCGGAGGGACGGAAGAAGCGTGATTATCGCAGAGTCGTCAAGGGGGGGGCTGCGGCTGGGATAACCGCCGCGCCGTGGCGCTACTGGGCGAGGCGGACGTCGAAGAGCCACCATTGGCCGGCGCGTTGTTCAATGCGACCGAAGAGGCGGCGGCCGAGTTGGACGGAGGCGATGGTCGGGGCGTCGGCGTGAAACTCGTGCGTGCCAGCAAAGAGGAGTCCGGGGATTTCGTCGTGGACGACGTGGAGTGTGCCACGGTCAGGAGCGAGCGCGGCGACGGCGCCGCGGAAGCCGTGGCCGACGAGTTGCTCGGGAGGGGCGGCGCAATCGCAGTTGGCCTTCGCGATCAAGAGGTCGCCTTCGGGGACGGTGACGAGGAGCGTGCGGAGCGCGGAGTCGGTGGCGAAGGTGGCGAGGAATTGCGCGGACGAGTTGCCACCGGCGAAGTCGCGAACGAGGGCGAGGCGGGGGTTTGTTTTTGTGGATACGGTGCCGGCGGGCGCAAGGGCGATGGGTTCATCGAGCGAGAAGTCGGGGGAGACGCGGCGGAGCCAGAGGCTGCCATCGGTTTCGAGCCACGTGACGAGGAGCGCGCCGTCGCGGAGGATCAGGGTATCGACGCGGCCGACGGGTTTGCCGCGGTCGAGGCGGAGGGGCATCAGGAAACGCGTGCCGGCGTCGGGCGAGAAGGAGGCGAGGACGCGCGGATCGTTGTCGGCGGCGGTGAACCAGGCGGCGGCGACGCGGCCGCCGTCGCTGGCGAGGCGCGGGCCGTTGACGGGGCAGGCGGCGATGCGCCAGTCGTCGTTATTGAGGTGGCGGGGGGCGTCCCAAGCGGTGGCGCGGAAGCGGGCGGAGCGGATGTCGCGGACTTCAGTGTCGGTGCGGGCCCGATACGCGAGCAGCGCACCGCCGTCGGGAAAGGCGGTGAGGGTGGTCGGGCAGCAATCGCAGACGGACGGATCGACGAGGGTGTCGGCGGTGGGGGAGCGCACCGGAGATGGGGAGACGGAGAGAGGGGGAGGGAGGGCGGCGGAAGAGTCCAGAATGCGGGCGTGGAGTTGGGTGGAGGCGGACGAGCGGTTTTCGAGCCAGGCGGCGAGGACACGACCGTCGGCGAGGCGGGCGAAGGAGAATTTTTCGACGCCATGGCCGGAGTGGGCCCACGGCGCGGGCGGACTCCACGTCGCGCCGCTGTCGGCGGAGGAGGAGACGAGCGCGCCGCCGTGGCCGTCGGTCCAGACGGCGGTGGCCGTGCCGCGGCCATCGAGGACGATTTGGGGAAAATCGGCGGAGCTCAGCGGGATGTCGGCGCGGGCGACGATGGTGCGAGCGGGGGACCAGGTGCGGGTCGAGGGAGCGAAGGTGGCGAAACGGAGGGTGTTGGGCGGCGTGGCGGGGGCACCGGCGGAGGATGCGGGAGCGGGGGCGTGGTGATGCGCGCCGGATTTTTTCTTGGCGGCAGCGGCGGCGAGATTTTCGGCGGCGGCTTCCACCCACGTGAGCCAGATCGTGCCGTCGGCGGCGGTGGTGAGCGAGGCACCGAGGGCGCGGGGTCCGGCGGGTGAGGGCACGTCGACGAACGTGGTGGCCGGTGTGGGTTTCTCCTCGGCGGCGGTGGCCGTGGAGGTGCGGAAGAGGGGAATCAGGAGGGACAGGGAGACGGAGATAAGGAGAGCGGGGCGCATGGCGGGAGGGCGCGGATGGGAGCGAAGGAGGGACGGTCGGGTGGAGCGCGCGGGATCCACTCGTTTACGCTCGCACCCATGGGGTGGGGCGTGGAGCGGGACTTCAGATTTTTAAGTGCGAAAGGAGGGCACGCTCTTCGTCGGCAGGGAGCGGGTCGCCGTCGACTTCGAGGATGCGGCGGGCGAAAGGCTCGAGTTGTTCGGGCGGGACTTCGACGACGCCGATACCGTCGCGCCACTGGATCACGGGGAGGCCCCAGGCTTTGTTTTCGAGGACGACGCGGGCGTAGGCGCGGCGCATGGCGCGCAGGGAGCGGCGGGTGACTTCGTCGGGAGTAAATGCGGGGGCTTCCTCTGCGGTGATGGCTGGTGAATCGGACACGAAGCGCACACTGGCGGACTGCTCGATGATGGCAAGGTGCGGGACGTCGACGATCTCGATTGTGCCGCTCTTTTCCTGAGCGACCAGATGAGGATGGTCGCCGGTGTTATCGAAGAGGCGCCAGTGGTCGAGGAGCGGGCGGTAGAGTTCGGCGAGGTTGCGGACGCCGAGGTGAAAGCGGCGGAGTTGCACGTCGTCAGGAATATTGTGGCCGCCTTTGGTGACGCGCTGGCGCACACGATTGCGCGTGATGTCGAGATGGGGAATCCAGAGAAAATCGAGCTGGATGAAATAGCCGGCGGCGCGCAACTCACGGAAGAGAGGGGCGTAGGCGCGACCGGATAGGGTTGTCTCGAAGGAAAAATCTTCGCGGCGTGCGGCCAGATCGCGGAGACGACGGAGCATGATGCGGCCGGCTTCGAAGGAGGCCTTCTCGGCAGCGAAGGGCGATAGGCCGGCGGCGATGAGGTCCGCGTTCACGAATTCACGGCAGCGCATCTCCTGCGGAAGAAAATCGCGGACGTAGGTCGTTTTGCCGGCGCCATTGGGGCCGGCGATGACGAAGAGATTGGGCACGGGACGTGGACCGGGACGGGACTGCAGCAACGGAAGGGACGAACGAGACGAGTGCCGTGGGGTGCGTGGGGTCGGACCACTCGCTGGCGCTCGCGGCTACGCGGACGGCGGGGAGAGCTGGCGGTAAATTATTTCTTCGCGGCTGCGGCGGCGGGCTTCACCTCTTCGAGGACCCAGGTGTTGCCTTGGCGGAACATGAGGCCGGTGAGGGCGTCGCCGACTTTGAAGGCCTTGAAGGCGGCTTCGTCGACTTTGAACAGCATGGTCATCGCGCGCATCACGCCGGGGATTTCTTCGTGTTTCACCATGAAGGCGGACTTGTCGGCGATGACGGACGTGATGACACCGCGGAGCGGGTGGCGCTTCGGGGCGGCGGGGGCTTCGGCGGCGGCGGGTGGCGTCGGAGATTTCTCGGCGGCGATGAGCGCGGCGGGCGAGGTGGCGAGGAGGATGGCGGCGAGGAGGCGGAGGTTCATGGGCAGGAGTGTGGAGGAAAAAAGGTGGCGGGCGCCATGCGGAATTGTAGGGGAGCGGTGGTTGGAAAACCGCCGGTCCGTTGTATCGGCGACGCGGCTTTGTCGGCGACAGGAGTGTCGCCGGTCCGTTGGGGATTGGGTTGGTATTACCCTGTGACGTTATGCCCAAAAAACACCCGAGATTATTTGTCACTTATTAAGTGACAACGCTTCTGAAAACGGCCGCCCTTTGGATGCCGAAAATAGCGAAGTAATATTAGAAGCGCCGCGTCGCGCTGAGGCGGAGGGTGCGGGGTTCGGCGGGGTGGAGGTGGGTGTCTTCGAGACCAGCGAGGGGTTCTCCCCGGAGGCGCGACGTGTAGACGTAGGCGATGTCGTCGCTACGGCGGTCGAGGGCGTTGAGGAGGTTGAGCGCGAATTCCCAATCGCGGTTCTTCCAGCCTACGCGGGCGTTGAGCGTGGTCGAGGTGGGTTGGGTGACGGAGTTGTCTTCGGTGAGCGGTTGGGCGCCGAAGGAGCGGAGGCGGACGCTGGCGAAGGGGCCGGTGGTGTGGCCGACGACGAGGCCGGCGGTGACGACGGTGCCAATGGAGTTGGCGATGCGGTCAGCGGGGGCACCGGCGCGATAGCGTGCGTGCGTGAACGATACGTCGGCGTCGAGGGTGAGCCACGGGGTGGCGCGGTAGAAATTGGCGAACTCCATGCCATAGCGGCGCGTGGCGCCACTGGGCTCGGTGCCGCCGGCATCGCCGACGAAGACGAGTTCGGAATCGAGGTCGAGCGACCAGAGCGAGACGGTGCTCACGAGGCCGGGAGTGAACGAAGTGCGCAGCCCGCCTTCGAAACCGCGCGAGCGAACGAGGGGGTTCACACGATCGACGGGCGTTGTGCCGTCGGCGGGGTCAACGCGGATGGTGGTGCCGCGGGCGTCGTTGCTGTGGAAGCCGAGGCCGGCGTTGAGATAAAATTCAGTTTTAATCCAAGGGCCGAGCACGAGGCCTAATTTGGGGCTGGCAAGGGTGGCGGTGCGGCGACCGGAGTTGCGCGGAGTATCGCTGGTGACGTCGAAATAGTAACCGTCGGCGCGGAGACCGAGGTCGGTGCGGAGGTGTGCGCTCCAGCGGGTTGAGGCTTGGGCGAAGAGACCGGCACTGGCTTCGTGCACGTCGTCGCTGCGGATGGTGTCGAGGAGGGCGCGGCGCGCGGTGTGGCGGAGGGCGAGTTCGTCGATGAGATCGTCGCGGAGCTGGAGGCCGGTGGTGACGGTGGTGGGGCGATCGAGAATCGAAAGCGCCGTGGTGCGGGTGAGGCCGAGGCCGAACACGCTGCGGCGGTCGCGTTGGTTGAACTGGTCTCCGTTGACGGGGTCGTCGAGGAAGTAAGTGAAGTTCGAGAAGAGGTTCAGCCGATAGGTGAGCGCGTAAACGTTGAGGTGTGTTTCGGAGTTGGTGGTGCGCGCGGTCCAATCGAAGGAAAGGCTGGCGCGATCCGTCTCGCCGCCGTCGGTGGGATCGATGTGGCCGAAGCGATCGAGGGCGCCGCTGGCGATGGCGCGGAGCGGGATCTGATCGGTGGAATTCCAGCGGGCGCGGTAGGCGAGGGCGGTGAGGGAAAATTCGCGATCGCGGGAGGCGGACCACGTGTGGCGGGCGAAGGCGCTGTAACGGCGGAGATTTTCGGGGAGCACCCACGGGCCGTCGTCGTGGGTGGCTTCGAAGCCGAGGGTGGTCGCGGAGGCGGTGGAGTTCGCGGAGGCGGAAAGGGAGCCGAGGACGGTGGTGCCGACGACGAAACGGGCGAAGTTGTTTTCGCCGAGTTCGACGGTGGCGAAACTTGCCGGGAGGGTTTTGAAGAGGCTGAAGCGCGCGGCGCCGGCGGAGGAAAAGTCGCCGACGTCGGCGGCGAAGGGGCCCTTGGTGTAGTCGACGCTTTGCACGAATTCGGGGATGATGAAGTTGAGGTCGGCGTAGCCCTGACCGTGAGCGTGGGAGCGGAGGTTCACGGGCAGGCCGTCGACGCTGAGGGAGAAGTCGGTGCCGTGGTCGAGGTTGAATCCACGAAGGAAATACTGGTTGGCTTTGCCGCCGCCGGAGTGCTGCGTGATGACGACTCCGGGGATGACTTCGAGGAGTTCGCCGCGGCGCAGGAAGGGACGCGTGGCGAGCTCGACGTAGCCGACGCTGCCCTGCGAAGCGGCCTCGGCCGTGCCGAGCAGATCGGCGGCGCGGCCGAGGACGGTAACGGGCGCGAGAGAGGTGGGTGGTGCGGCGGTTGTTTGGGCTGACGCCGGCAAAGCGGCGAGGGCGCAGAGGGAGAAGCGGCGGAGGTGCGCGGACGCGCGGAAAGAAAAGAGAAAGGCGAGCATGGAAGCAGGAGCTGGGGCCGACGCCGCAAGGGACGAGGGCGGATGAGTGAATTCGGCTCCGCGGCGATGCGCGGAGCACGGATGGACGCGCGCGACCACGGGCCGCGCGGAAAGCGATCAGCTGACGGCCGCAGCTCGCGGTGGGCCGTGCAAGGGGGGCGCGCGCAACGCGCTCTGGGCGTGCTGCGGCACATGGA
>CAMCHO010000134.1 GCA_945874455.1 Opitutus sp. GAS368
AGTATCCTGTATTGAGCTGGGGTGATCATGGGGTCTGCGTAAAGGCCCCAAGCACTACCGCTCACGCAGGCCGGCGCCCACGTAAAACCAGATACTTACGTGTCGGGTTCTAGTTGGCGCCGCTGTCGAAGATGAACTGGCGTTCTACAATCGCCGTCGTGTTTGCCGAGCACAGGGTGCGCTTGCAGCAGCCTGCGGAGACCACGCGTGCCGCGGAACGGGTGCTTCGCACTTTGCAGGTCGGAACCTGGCCGCCAGTGGGGAAATGAACTGCTGCGCCTCCTCCAGGCGAGCAAGGTAGGGATGTGATCCGCCGACGCCGAAGTTGCGCCGATCAGATTTCGGGGAGTGGTCGCGGCTTCAGCGAGTCCGCTTCGCTCAATGAAAAATCATCAAACTCGGCCCAGTCACCGCTCATTTGGTTTTGCAGATGCACGCCGATGCCGACCCAAGCGGCCCCTGGGGGAGCGAGCCCCCCTTGTTGTAATTGAATCCAATCGGGCCAAAAACCATCGGGTAAGCGGGCGGCCATGGATTTCCCGAGGTGCCGGCCCTGCGCGTCGAGCCAGCCGAAGGTCAGGAAAACGGCATTACTCGACGCGACGTGGCCCCGGGCGCGGACCGATGCGATATAAAGGTGAGCGGACTTCGCGGGGAGCCATTGGAAAACGGTGGTGTTCACGGCCCCGCTAATGCGCAAACCGGCCGTGCCGTTACGGGCGGCGGCGGTTGTCACTTCGCCGACGTGCGTTTGCGTCGGCTCGATCTGACTTTGCCAGGCACCGGGTAAAGCGATCCCATAGGGCAGTCCGGCAATTTTCCGTCCCGCCCCGGCCGGACCTTCCAGCCCGCCATCGGTGAGCCGTTCAGTCGTCGCGCCCGCCGCTGCCGCCCGCGCAAACGCCAGACCGTCGGCGACGCCCATTTCCGGGCGACCGCGGATGGTGGCGGCCAGTCGATCGGCCGCCGCGTGCGGCGTATCCGCTAAAGCAGCACTTAGGGCCGCCACCGCGGCAACCGTCGGATCGTTGCGCAGAAAGTCGTCGTAGAGAATGCTCGAGAACGCCAAGGGCTGCCGCGCAGTCGTCTCCTGACTGTAGCGGATGAAGTCTTGTCTGGCTTCGAGGTAAGTTGCGAGCAGCTCGACCCCGGCCCGCCCGGCGAGCTGCATCCTCACGGTCTCGCGACTCAACCGCGCCCGGCTTTCGTTCATCCGCACAAATCGCTCCGTCACGCCAAAAGCGTCGGAGACCAAGGAGACCCGCGCGTGCACCTTGCCCCGCCGCGCCAAACGCCCAGCCTCGTCGAGCTGTCGCCGTAACTCGGTGCACACGGGAGAAGGAAACAAGTCGGCCTGGGACTCGTTACGAAAATGCTTCAGCCAATAAGACTGTCCGGACTGGCGCATCCATTGCTCCTCGCACCGTTCGAAGAAACGGCGCATCGGCGCCGCCGATTCTTGGAAATATCGCTCATAGTATTCGTTCAGGAGAACGTCGGCGTTTTGGTGCGGATCGCTCAGCAGCTGTGCGACCAGCCACGTCATGGGTCCGTCGATACCCCAATTGGGGGTGGCTTCACAATAATAGTCGGTGAAGCCCACGCTCCGGGCATGGCGCAGATGCTCGGCAATCAGCTGGGGATGCAGGCGGGGTACCACGAATCCGACGCCGTAAAGATAGTCGTAAAGCCCCAACCGGCGTGGCCCTGCTTTTGCCCAGCGCGCTTGCAACGAAAGCTCCTCCCGCCAAAACACGGGATCGTAGCCCTGCGAGCGATCCGCTGTCAGAAAGGGCATGACCTGAGGGTGCACCGGAAAGTCCGGCGTATTCTCCTCCCAGTAGTAAGCGAGTGCGCCGAGATACTTGTCGGGGTGGCTGCGGGCTAATGCTTCCGCCGCCCGGTTCATGAAGCGAAACGTGAGGTTCGAGTAGTCCGGCCGAGCACGAAACCAACGCAGGGGATTCACCGCCGCGAGGAGCTCGGGACTTTCGCCGTAGAGGAGGCCGTCATTCACTCCCAAGGAAAAGGACACGCGTCCGGGCTCCGCGACAAACGCGTCCCGCGCCACTTTGGCTGCATAAACCGCGACATCCGGGCGACTGAGATCGGGATTCCACGAGTAGGATTGGGCGGGTGGCCGTTCGCGCTTCCCGTTGACCATCGGAAAAAATTCTGGGTGTTCGGCAAATAGTGTGGGCGGAAAAACGGTATTGAGATTGTGCGAAAAACTGAGCGCTGGCGTCAGGCCGTTGTGCAGCGCCCAAGCCGCCGCCGCGGGTGAACCGAGTCCACCGATATGGCGCGAGAGGTACGCGGCCGGCCCGGGCAGAGGAACTGCCCGGCCGGCTTCATGCCCCAACGGTCCGGGCGCGAACCAGCGTTCCGGTAGTGACGCGTCCTTGTTTGGCAGGCTGAGCCACCAGGCCGTCGCGATCGCTAAGACCGCACCGAGCACCGCAAGCGTGGGCGCACTACGCAGAGGAGATCGTTCGAACAGCATGGGATCGCCGCAAGAAAACGCCGCGGCGCAGCTGGCGCAAGCGCAGGGCGACGTGATCTTCAGTTAGACGGCATCTTCCGCTGCCCTCATTGATCTCCTCCGGGACGGGGGGAGTCTCTCAAACTCCAGGCTCCCCCTGATCGGAGCCGTAGGACGCAATGCGGGCACGCGCCGATCCGTGCGTCGATCGCGTCCCTCCGCCGCCCCAGCCTCAAGCCTCGCCGTCACCCACACTCACTGACTTCCCGTTATCCTTCGCCCCCAGCTGCAAAATGAATGGCGCCGCCTGCTTGACCCACTGTTCCGCCTTCGGGCAACTCGCCGCGCCCTCCGCCCAACACGCTCGCAGCATCGCGGTGTCGATCACTCCAGGATTCAGTGGCACCGCCGCCATCCCCTGCGGCAATTCCTCGGCGAGGGCCTTGGTCAGTCCTTCGATCGCCCATTTCGACATGCAATAGCTCGCGACATCCGGTGCCACGCTACGGCCCCAGCCCGAGCTGAAATTCACGATCACGCCCCGCTTCTTCGCGACCATCGCAGGCACGAAATGGCGGATCACATTTTGCACGCCGCGAATGTTCGCATCGACGAGTTTCGTGAATTCTCGGTCGTCCTGCTCCCATAGCGGCGCGAGCCGATTCATCACCGCTGCATTATTGATCAATAGGTCTGGCGGACTGTCATTCTCGAGGACCTTCGCCGCCCAAATCGCGACCTTGTTGTCGAGCCCCACGTCGAGCACCGAAAAATCGTGCGGCGCCCCGTGCGTCATGCGCAGATCGAAGATCGCGTCACCCGATCGGCCGCAGCCGATTATCGTGTGCCCACCTTTGATGAACGCCTCCGCCAACGCTCGGCCCAAGCCCCGCGTCACTCCGGTCAGTACAATTTTCATGATTCGAATGTAGCGAGCACCGCGTAGTCGCTAGCGAGTAGAAAATCGCAGAAACCCGCCTCACGCGAGTCGGCGCGAGGGTCGCGACCCGAGATCGGTTACTTCCGATTTAAAAAAAATCACCGACTCTGTAAACTGAACTTGTTCAGCCCCGCCTTGCGGCACGCATCCATCACGAATGCTAGTTTCTTCAGCTGCGTCGTCTCGTCCGCCTTAATCAGTACCGGAATATCGCGGTCCACATTTTTCACCTGATCCAGCAGCGAAATCAACTCGGCATCCGTGACCGAGCGGTTGTTCGCCGGCGTCGTGGAAAACGATACGGTCCCATCTTTGTCGATACTGATCGTGACCGTGCCCTTGAATTCGTTCTTGCCCGCGGTCTCCACCTTCGGGAGCGTGATATTCAGCGTCGCCGCCGACTTGAACTGCATCGTCACGAACGCGAAGAAGATCAACATCACCAGCACGTCGATCAACGCCACGAGGTTTAACTCCGGGCGCCGCCGGCGGCTTTTCATGAGACTGCTCATCAGCGGGTGCGTTGTAGAATCCGCTCCAACAGCACATCGAGTTGCGCCGCGTAATTTTCAATTTTCCGCTGGAGGTAGCCACTGCCGACTAACGACGGAATGGCGATCGTCAGACCGAGGACGGTGGCCGAAAGCGCGAGCGCCACGCCACTCGTGAATTTCACCGGGTCAGGCAACCCGGTATCTGGCGAGATTTGCGAGAATACCTCGAGCAAGCCCGTCACCGTGCCGGTCAGTCCAATCAGCGGCGCCGCGGCATAAATCACATCGAGATAAGGCACGCCTCGCTCCATGCGGTTGATCTCGAGCCGCGCAAACGCTTTCACCGCACCTTCGTCGTTCTTGTGCTGCTCAGCAAATTCTACGATCCGGGCCAAAACCGTGTGGCGCCCACCGACCAGCGGCTTCCCGGCTACGACGGCATCCACGAGATCTTCCGGCATGACGGCTGCCTTGCGCAGCGCGTAGGCGCGCTCGCAAATGATGAAAACCGCGCCCGCCGAGCAGATGCCCAAGGGGTAGATGAGGATGCCGGCACCCTTGAAGACTTCGATCATGGCGAAAAACATGTTTGAGTAATGTGAACCGGTCCGACTCCGGCGCCCAGCAAAAGTTCGAAAAATGTCGCACGGGCTTCGGACTCGCGGTGAGGTCCGAGCGGACGGGCACTTTCGCTAGTGCCATTGGCTTGCATAAAGCCGCTTCGTTACCCTCACGCCGCCAGATACGGGAGCTTTGCTGCCGTCGTCTGCACCGCCGGGAGACCATCAAGCAACTCACCGATCGGATCCCATCGACCGTGGATCAACGCGTCGCGAGCCGAGGCACGCACCTCCGCCTTTACCGTCTGCCCGGCGAAGCGGACCTCCTGCTTCACCACGTCGATCACGACTTCCGCAGTCGGCTCCTGTGCCACGACCGCCGCGATCTTGGCTATGTCCTCGCGGCTCGCCGTCGCGCAGGGGAGGCCGAGGGTCGTGCAATTCCCCAGGAAAATCTCGGCAAAGTTCTCCGCGATCACAGCCTTGAAACCGTATTTCTGGATCGCCTGCGGCGCGTGCTCGCGGGACGAGCCGCAACCAAAATTCGCGCCCGACAGCAGAATCGTCGCACGCTTGAAGCGCGCCTCGTTCAGCGGATGGGGCCGGTCAGTGCCGTCGGCATTCTTGCGTACGTCGTAGAAGAGGAATTCGCCGAGTCCGTCGAACACGATGCACTTCATGAAGCGCGCAGGGATGATCCGGTCCGTGTCGATGTCATTGCCCGGGACGTAAACCGCAGGACCGGTGATGGAGATGATTTTTTCGAGAGCCATGACTGAAAAGGTTAA
This sequence comes from Opitutus sp. GAS368, assembly GCA_945874455.1. GTDB lineage: Bacteria > Verrucomicrobiota > Verrucomicrobiia > Opitutales > Opitutaceae > GAS368. The sequence continues at coordinate 5,265 of CAMCHO010000134.1, forward strand.
GGGGAGAGATTAAATTTACGGGACGTCAGCGAGGAGAGGTGCGAGGTCCGTGGTTCGGACTGTAAACGTCAACGTCTGGCTGCAACGGTCTTCGCCGTTAGTTCACGGCGAAGACCTCGCGGGCATCCGCGATGCTGCCGTTGACTGCCGCCGCCGCCACCATGAGCGGACTCATGAGAATCGTGCGGCCCGTGGGAGAGCCTTGCCGGCCTTTGAAATTACGGTTCGAGGAACTCGCGCAGAGCTGGTCGCCGATAAGCTTGTCGGGATTCATCGCCAGACACATGGAGCACCCCGCCTCACGCCACTCGAATCCGGCGTCGCTGAAAACCCTGTCGATCCCTTGAGCGATACACTGGAGTGCCACGATCTGAGAACCGGGCACGGCGATGGCCTTCACCCCGGCGGCAACTTTGCGTCCCTTCAAGAACCGGGCGACTTCCTGGAAATCGCTCAGACGGCCGTTCGTGCAGGAACCGAGAAACGCGACATCGATCTTCGTGCCCTTAATAGGCGCGCCGGGGGTGAGCTTCATGTAGGCTAGCGCCTCCTCGATCGAAGCCTTTTCGTCGACCACGTTGGTCTTCGCCGCGTCGGGGATCGATTCGTTGATCGCGATGGCCTGACCGGGATTAATGCCCCACGTGACCGTTGGCGCGATGTCGGCCGCCGCGATCTTGACCACGTCGTCGTAGTGGCAGCCCGGATCGCTCGCGAAACTCTTCCAGTTAGCCACGGCCGCATCCCACTGGGCGGCCTTGGGAGAGTAGGGACGGCCTTGCAGATACGCGAACGTCGTCTCATCTGGGTTCACATAACCCGCGCGCGCGCCGCCTTCGATCGACATATTACACACTGTCATCCGCTCCTCCATCGTGAAGCGGTCGAAAACTTCGCCGGCATATTCGTAGGCGAAACCCGTGCCGCCATTTACGCCGAGCGTGCGGATGATATGGAGAATCACGTCCTTGGCATAGACTCCGGGCAGGAGCTTTCCGCTGACCTCGATGCGGCGCACCTTCAATTTGCCCAGCGCCATAGTCTGCGTCGCGAGCACGTCGCGGATCTGCGTCGTGCCGATGCCGAACGCGATCGCCCCGAACGCCCCGTGCGTGCTCGTATGCGAGTCACCGCACGCGATCGTCGTGCCCGGCTGCGTAATGCCCTGCTCGGGCCCGACGATGTGCACGATGCCCTGCTTGCCGCTTGCGCGGTCAAAAAACGTGATGCCCGTCGAGGCGCAATTCTTGCGCAGCTCTTCCATCATGGCCTGCGCGAGCGGATCGCGGTAGGGCTCAGCAAACTGATCAGTCGGCACGATGTGGTCGACTGTGGCAAAGGTCCGGTGCGGCATCGCGACCTTGAGCCCCAGATCGCGGAGCATCCCAAAGGCCTGCGGGCTCGTCACCTCGTGGATGAGGTGGGTGCCCACTAAGAGCTGCGTCTGACCATTGGCCAACGTGCGGACAGCGTGAGCGTCCCAGACTTTTTCGAAGAGTGATTTGCGCATGGAAAATGGAAATGGGTGTCGAGGCTCTTGGCGGGGAAGCTCGGGCTCCGAGCCGCTGGTACCTCAGATTCTTGTTGTGAACCCTTGGACGCTGGACCCAAGCACAAAACCCCAAAAACCCTTCACCCCTTTGATGGCACGTTACCAGATCCTTGCCATACCGTGAAATACTCTTTTCGCTTCCTGTGATGCCGATCCGGCATCAAGCTCCAGACTCCAGCCGTAGACCCAGTCCCAAACCCCCATGCCTCGCGAGTATCAGTTCCCGTTCGAGCTCCGTCACCTCGTTTACTTCCGCGAGGTCGCGCGGCAGCTCCATTTTCGCAAAGCGGCCGAGACGTTGGTGATCGCGCAACCCGCCCTCAGCCGCGCCATCGCCCAGCTCGAAACCGCGCTCGCTGCCGATCTCCTCAATCGCACGCGCCGCGGCGTCGAGATCACGCCCGCCGGCAAACTGCTGCTCGAACGTCTCGAGCCCATTCTCCGCTCCGTCGCGGCGATTTCCGCCGACCTTCAGGCACTCGCCGGCGGCCAGGTCGGCCACGTGCGCGTCGCCTTTACCGGCCTCGCCATGGCCACCGTGCTCCCGCCGATCATCCGCGAGTTTCACCGCCGCCATCCCGGCATCCGCCTCGAGCTCACCGAGTCCCCGACATCCGCCCAACTTATCGCCCTCCAATCCGGCGAGATCGCCTGCGGTTTCTTCCACCCTGACGCTCCCACTCCCGGTGTCCGCACCCGCGTCCTCCTCCGCGAGCTGAATGGCATTCTTCTCCCTTCGACGCACCCCCTCGCCCAGCGGACTCCGCGCGCCCACCGCAGCACTGGCTCGGCAACGTCCACTCCCCGCCGGCAACTGCCCCGCCGCGCGCCCCGCGCGTTACGCCTCCGCGACCTCGCCGATACTCCGTTCGTGCTGTTTCCCCGCACGCATAATCCGGGGTTTTACGACCGTATTTTGGCTGCGTTTGCGAGTGCCGGTATCACCCCGCGCATCGCCGAAGAAGTCTGGCCACGCGCCAACGGCATCGGCCTCGTCCGCGCCGGTCTCGGTGCGACATTCATGACGCCATCCGAGGCTCAACACCTCCCGCCTGAGGTCACCTTTTTTCCGCTCACCGGTCCCGCCCCCGAAAGTCGCCTCGTCCTCGGCTGGCGTCAGTCCGTCGCACCCGAACCCGCCCTCGCTGCGTTTTTAGCGGTGGCCGGGGAAACTGTCTGACTGGTTTGTGGCCCTTTCCTTTATTTTTCGCCCCGCGTTGATTGGGCTCGTCTTCGTTCATGCCTGCGGCCTCGGCCAACGCATACTCCTGAGGGCGGTGATGTGATTGATTCGTTGGGTGTGGGGAGATTTTGCGGAACAACGGGGGGGCTTTTCACGGTGGGAGCGTGTCAGCCGCTCGCTCGTTGCCACCCGCCCCGCCGCTCTCGGAAGAACGCGCCGTCGTGGTGCGCACGTTGCAGGCGCATCTGCTCTCAATGGATCGGTTGGAATGATGAGCAACGCCGTCGTAGCCCCGCTCGCGTCGCCGAACCTCAGTCCGGCGGCGCTGAGCCGCGTGCTCGCACGACTCAGCGCCGAATGGCAGGCCCGCTATGGTCATCCGGTCTTCTTAGTGGAGACCCTCGTCGATCCCGAGTGTTTCCAAGGCACGGTCGACCGCGCGCGGCTGGATCGAACTGGGCCAGGGCAAAGACAACGGACGTAAGGCGCGCGATTACTACGAAGCGCACGACCGGCCGAAGCGCCTCTTCGCGCGCGAACGGGTGCGCCATGTACGCCGCATCCTGCAATCCGAGTACCTCAAAACCGCGCTCGCGCTGGTCGCAGCAAAGTTGCCCCGCGCAGCACGCTCAAGGCGGCCGAGCTGCGCACGCTGGCCGAGCATTTCCGCTCCGAGTCCGACGATCGCTGCCGCCTGCGCGAACGCCACGGCGTGCACCAGCCCGGCGCCTGGACCCGCTGGGCCAACAGCCGGTTCATCCACTAGCGCCAGCAACACCGCAACGGGCGCTACCTTACCACCACCGACCACCTGGGCCATTGCGCCGAAGATCACGCACGGCGCGCGATCCGCGCCGGCACCGCCAAACGCTTTCCCTCGTGAATAGGCGGTGGGTTGAACAGGCCGTGGAATGGCGGAGGGGTGCGAACGGTGCTTTACGCACTATGAATCTAACTGGCAGGTGTGCTCTGTTTATCCGGCCACCCAGCGTCGCGCAGGGGAGCGAGGTCGGGATCGGTGCCGGCGAGTGAGCGGAAATTTTTGTCGAGGGCGATGGCGTGGTCGACGCGGCGGCGGGCCTCGGCGAGGTCGCCGAGCAGGCAGGCGTAGCACCCGAGGTTAAACTGGATCGTGGGCTCGGTTGGGTGTTTTGTTTCGGCGATGCGGAGGACTTCTTCGGCGGCGAGGATTGATTCGGAGCGCCGCACGGCGTAGGCCCACGTGACCCAACCGCCCGCGTCCCCGGGCACGCGCCGGACCAGTTCGATGCAGGCATCGCGGAGAGCGGGCCAGTTTTGCTGTTCTTGGTAAATCGCGATGCGCAGAGCGAGTGCCGGCGTCGTATCGCGCTCCGTCGAGGAGAGGTGTGCGAACTCCGCGGCGGCTTCTGCCACCAGGCCGAGCCCGAGGTAGCCTTGGACGTGGGAGAGCCGCCATTTGGATTGCATCGCGCGGCAGTGAAACCGGGAGATGTGGTACGGTCAACGGGGCGCTCGCGTGGACGCAGCGTCCGATGTTCGACCGGCCAATGTTCGCGAGGGTCTGCGGGGAGCGCACGCCGAGATAGAGGCCGTGTCAGCATCCGTGCCTCTCCTTAAAATCAGTGAGCAGTTTCTGAAAGAAGAAAGATGGCAGGCATGACCGCTAAACCCGCATTGTGACCGTTGTGAAAGAGTGGATACGGAGTCCAGACCGAGCATTCACCGAGCAAAGCCGCGTCTTTGGCTCGGTGAACGTCCAGCGGCGTCACAGGTCGACCGAGAAGGAGACGCGCCAGCTGCTGGGGGCGCGCGGGGTCACGCGCCAGAGCCGGGTGCCGTCGGCGGAATAGCGCAGTACCTGAATTTCTCGGTCGTTGAGCACGTTGTAGCCGTTGAGTTGGACGCGCCACGTGGTGCGCTGACCAAAGAAGTCGGTTTTCCCCGAGAAGCCGAGGAGTCCGTCCACCTCGAGGATTTCCGGGCCGAAGAGGATCGCGCCGTATTGGGGCCGCCCCAAGGTTGAAAGACCGGAGACCACGCGCTGCACGCGATTCTGGCTTTGCCAACGGACACCGCCGCCGACGAAAACGCCGCGCAGTGTGCCTGTGCCGAGGGTGTAACGCGTGAACATGTTTGCCTTATAGGGGCGGTTGTTGAAACCGAAGGCCCCCGCGTTGCGCACGTCGTCGATCGCGAGCTGCATGCGCTCGACGTGCTCCGCGATGTTCACCGGGCTGTTGTTCTGGTCGACGAGGCCGGCGGGATTGCCGAAGCGCTCGAGGTAGGGCCGTACCGAGGCGAACCACGGTTCGAAATCGGAGAAGATGTTGCTGCGCTCGAGCTTCGTGTAGGAAAACGCGCCGGTGAAGGTCCAGGCGCGCGACGGGTTGAACTTCAGGTCGGCCTCGTAGCCGGTCGTGACATCGTCGGAAAGGCCGTCGAGCAGCGCGCCGCCGTAGGTGCCGACGGTGCCGCCGCGCGATTTCTGATAGACAAATTTATCGGCGGCCTCCGTTTGCGTAATGTACGGGCGACCGGTGGCTGGGTTGATCGAGCTCATTTGCGCGCTGATGATCCGGTCGTGATCGACGACCACGGAGCTCACGCGATTCACGGGGTTGCCGGGATTCTCGCCCTTGAAGGTGGTGAGGCGGGCGTTGAACCGGTTATCGAAGAGACGGATCATCACGCCGGTGTCATAGCCCTTGCCCTGGACTGGATTGGGCACATCGAAATTGTTGGCGATGACGCGGCGGTTGGTCATCGCGGGTGCGACATTGGTCGCCTGATTCGCGAAGACGGAGAGCACCGGGAGCGCGTGCCAGACGAGGCCCGCAGTGTAGGTGTCGAAGGTCTCGCTGTTGATCGGCAGATACTGGTCGGTGAGGACGCCGTCGCCGGCGTAGCGCGAGCCGGAGGTGACGCGCGGATCGGTGGCGGTGAGCAGCGAGCCGACGCGGGTGAGGGTGGTGTAGTCGTCGCGGCGAACGCCGAGCGAGAGGAAAACTTTTTGGTCAAAGAATGAACTCTGGGTCGCGAGCACGGAGGTCTTCGCCTCGGATTTATTGCCGGACACGCTGCGATCGGTGAAGTCCTTTTTGTAGTCGATGCCGTTGAGGCGGACCGGCTGGCTGCCCGCGAAGTTGCCGGCGAACCACGCGCGATAGTCGGTGCCGGGCGTGATGTAGGTACGATAGTCGACGCGGTTGTTGGCGTTGCGGATATCGGCGCTAGCGATCGGGGCGTTGGTGCGGGCGTTGATGAGGACCTGATTGCCTTGGAGCTGGGAGTTGGTGTTTTCGCTGCGCTCCCACATCGCGAGGATCTTGTGATCGCCAAATTTTTTCAGGTTGAGGTGATAGAGCGCGGAGGCGCGCAGGGCATCGTTGTTGTCGGTGTTGATCGTGCGGAGCGGCGCGCCGTCGATGTAGTAGCGGCCGACAAAAGGATTGGGTTTCACACCGCCGGTGGCATCGGGGATGTAGAGATTCGGGTCGGCGGAGATTTGGGTATCGAGGCGGAACGCGGAGCCGATCGCGGTCTCTTTCTGGTAGCTGACGTCGAGGAACAGATTTTTGCCAATGGGCTGCTCGATGCGGAGGAAGAGGCGCTCGACGTCGCTGGCGTTGGTGGTGTCCGGGCCGTAGCCGACTGAGTAGGGGGAGACGAGGTTGGCTTGATACGGGCCGTTACGCGCGGCCTCTTGCGGAGTCGCGGGCAGGAGGGTCTGAAACGTGTCGCGATAGATCGCCGGCCGCCAGCCGGGCACGACGCCAACGAGGGTGTTAAACTGCGCGGCGGTTTCGTAGAAGCTGGTGCTCGTGTAGAGATTCAGTCCGCCGAAAACGCCGCCGACGGTGTTGGCGTAGGTGTCGCCGGAATTGGTGACGATGAAGTGGCGGTTGCCGGCGATGCGCTCGAGGCCGCGAGCGGCGGCGAGGTTGGCGTTGAGGGCGGCGGTGCCGCGGTTGTCGACGAGGCGCTGGGAGTCGGGGAGCGTTTCCCAGAAGGAGACGTTGTCGGCCAGGTTCTGCGGGACGGACCACATGCCGGAGAGGTTGGCCTTTTCGAAGGAGCCGACGATTTGGGTGCCGGTTTTTTTGAAGGGCACGACGCGGAGGGAGCCGGTGAGGCGGTTGTCCTCGCGGTTGTCCCATTCGCGCCAGCTTTCTTTGCGCGCGTGCATGCCCAGCAGTCGGAGCGCGACGCGCTGGGGCACGAGGACAACATTCGTGTCGACGGATGCGCGGTAGTCCGCCCACCGGCCGGCTTGGGCGGAGAACTTATAGTGATTCTTGCGGAGTTCGGCCTGGAGCGTCGAGGTGTTGATCGAGCCGGCGGAATTCGCGACGCCGAAGAGGACGCTGTTCGGGCCCGATGCGAAATCGAAGCGGCCGGTATTGTAGGCATCGACGGGCATGCGCGAGCGAAAGAAATCTGTGAGGCTCGAGCCGGACAGGCCGCGATTATTGATCCGGGTGTTCTGCAGGCCGGCATCGACGTAGAACATGGTGGGGTCGGGCCGGTTTTGGTCGTAGTCCACGTTCGAGTTGACGCCGTATTCGAGCACTTCGGCGAGAGTGTTGGCACCGAGATCTTTGAGGAACTCCTCGGTGAAGACGGAGACGGTCGCAGGGGAATCCATCAGGCGGGTTTTGAACCGGTTGGCGGCGAGTGAATCGCCCGCCGCGTAACCGACATCGCCGGCGGAAGAGACGGAGAACGGGCTGAGGACGATGGCGTCGGTCGCCGGCGAGGGCGCGGTGGCGGCCGGGATGGTTTGCGCCTGGGCGGAGGCGATGGCGCAAGCCAGGAGCCCGAGGACCCGTCCGCGCACGGAGGGAGCGTGGTGGCGGGTAAACGCGGCCGAACGGCACACAGCATGAGGAGGGGACGCGGGAGCAGCAGGGGATTTCATAACGAAGCGGGTTGGGGTGGTAAGAGACAGGGCGAAGAACCGGAGCGCACAGCGGCAAAGTCAAGGACGGGCAACCCACGCCTCGGTCCATGCGGAAACGAAACGTCACCACTCAGCCTCGCGGACAAATCGGTGTATTCGCCCAGCGTTTCCGCGCTGAATTCCCCAGATTGTGAGGTTACTTTTGAAGATTTTTTAAAACCGTCTTGCGCGATTGAGAAGTGAAGCCAACTCTGGTTCGGACTTTAACTCACGCCGCACTCATCCCACATGGTCACATCTAACAACGAACTCGCTTATAATGGCAAAATTGAGGGGGAGGTCATTGTTTCGCGGGCCGATGCGGTGATTAACTGGATTCGCACCAATTCCGTGTGGCCGATGCCGATGGGGCTGGCGTGCTGCGCCATCGAACTCATGGCGGTGGGTAACGGGCGCTTCGACATCGCGCGTTTCGGCGCGGAAGTGATGCGGTTTTCGCCTCGTCAAGCGGACTGCATGATCGTGGCGGGCACGGTGACCTATAAAATGGCTCCGGTGGTGCGTCGCATTTATGATCAGATGACCTCTCCCAAGTGGGTTATCGCGATGGGCGCCTGCGCCAGTTCGGGCGGGATGTATCGCAGCTATGCTACTTTACAGGGTGTTGATCGGATCATTCCGGTGGACGTCTATGTGAGCGGGTGCCCTCCTCGTCCGGAGGCGTTGCTCGACGCTCTCATTAAATTGCAGGCCAAGATCAAGACCGAGCGTTCGGCCAGCGAACTCTTCACGGCCTCTACCTGAGTGGGC
>CAMCHO010000135.1 GCA_945874455.1 Opitutus sp. GAS368
ATCGGCAATCCCGATGCCGCGCGCGCGATCGGCCGGGCGAATGCCACCAACCCCATTTGTCTCATTATTCCGTGCCACCGTGTGATCGGCGGCGATGGCTCGCTCACCGGTTACGCTTTCGGCGAATCCTTGAAACGTGAATTGCTCGCCCACGAGGCCGGACTCACGCCACCGTAACGAGGCAATAGATTATAGGCCCATCGGGCTCGCCAACGTGCCGATTCGCGAAGGCGAAAACACGGCATGGCAGGCAATCGCCTGTGCTACCCAATGGGGACCCCGGTGTTCATTCGTGAATGCTCGTCCGGCGGAATGGATACAGATCAGGCCAACGTCACAGAAGGCCAACGTCACCTAAGATGTTGACCAATCATTTTAGGCCGCCTGCTCGCAGGCGGTCCGAGCGTCCGCAAGCGGACGGCCGACCAGCGCTCAAAACAGACCCGACGTTGGGATCAGACCCGCCTCAACCAAAGGACGACACCGGGACGGCTTTAGTTCTTTGGCGGCGGCGTCTGTTTCAACGCCTCGAAAAATGCCGCGAGTTTCGCGTGATCTTTCACACCAGGCGAGACCTCGACACCGCTGTTGACGTCAACAGTGCGTGCGCCCGAGCCAGCGACCGCTGCCGCGATATTCTCAGGATTCAGCCCCCCGGCCAAAACCCAGGAAACATTCCGAAACTTGTCCCGCAGTCGCGCGAATGCCGACCAATCACCGGTCTCGCCCGAACCACCCATTTTGGTGGGATGGTACGAATCAAGGAGAAATGTTTCGGCCAACGACATGAAGGCCAAATCCAAGTCCTGCCCCGGCGGCACTCGCGGTGCGAGCCACAGACGTTCCGGAGGAATAATCTCGGTCCACCTCGCCGCCTCGAAAAAAGGCGTCTCGTTCGGAAAATGAAGTTGGACGAAATCGAACCCCGCATCTTTTACCTGCTCGAGATCATCCGGCGAAGAATAAACCATCACGGCCACCTTCTTGAGTGCGGGTAGACTCGGCATCATGCTCTTAAATGCCTTCAAGCCGACATAGCGCGGTGACTTCGGGTAAAAAATAAATCCCAGATAATCGGCTCCATGTTCGCACGCTGCCGCAGCGTCCGCCAGCGAGGTAAGACCGCACACTTTGACGTAAATGCCATTAACCATAGCGGAACACACGGAGGGGGCGCTGGGCTTTAGTCAAAGGTCAGGCAGACTTAAAAGGCATTCACCGCTGAAATCACCTGCTCGACTTGTGCATCCGTCAGCTCGGGAAAGATCGGCAGACTCACGCAGGTTGACGCAATCTTTTCGGAGATCGGAAAAGATCCGGGCCCCCGCCCGAGATACGCGTAGCACTTTTGGAGGTGCAACGGCACCGGGTAAATTAAATCAGTGCCGACCTCGTGCTTCGCCAGATGCCCACGCAGCGCGTCACGCTTTGGATGGCGAACCGTGAACTGATGGAAGACTGATTTTCCGTAGCTGGGCTGCTCCGGCAAGCGGACCTCAGCGAGAGTAATCTCCGCCAGATAACGGGCCGCGATCGCCTGCCGACGCGCCGTCCAACCCGCAAGATGCGGCAGCTTGACGTTGAGCAGAGCGCCCTGAAACCCGTCCATGCGAAAATTTCCGCCGACGATATCGTGATAGTAGCGGCGATCGGAACCGTGGACGCGGATATGCCGGGCCTGCGTGTGTAGCTCCTCACGCCGCGACACCAACGCCCCACCCTCCCCGCAGCCACCGAGGTTTTTCGTGGGATAGAAACTGAACGTGCCGACATCTCCGATTGTGCCGACCGGCGTGCCTCGGTAGCGCGCGCCGACAGCTTGGGCGCAGTCCTCGATCACGAAGAGATTGTGCTGACGAGCGAGCGCCATGATTTCGTCCATCCGCGCCGGTTGCCCGAAGAGATGCACGATGATGATACCCTTCGTCCGCGGCGTAATGGCGGCGGCGAGTTTCTCCGGATCGAGATTGAACGTTCCTTCCTCGACATCGGCAAAGACCGGCGTGGCGCCGACGTAGTTGATGCCCCAAGCGGAAGAGATGAACGTAAACGGCGCGGTGATGACTTCATCACCCGGACCGAAACCGGCCATCATGCAAGCAACGTGGAGTGGCGCCGTCCCGCTGTTCATCCCCAGCGCTCGCGGATATCCAAGCGTGGACGCGAAGGCCTGCTCAAAACCCTCGACGTCCTTGCCCAGACAAAACCGGGTCGCGTCGTAAGTCGCAGTCAAGGCCGCCAGTGCCGGCTCGCGCAAGGCCTGGTGCTGGAGACTCAAATCAAGGAAAGGGACTTTCATGGCGTAGGAGCCTGCTGGCAGGCGATGGATTTGAAATTGGAGGCCGCCGAAATCGCCTGCAAGCAGGCTTGTCGCCTACCGACCGAGCTTTTTGACCAAAGCTTCCACGAGGCTGTCGAGGCTCGGCGTCTTGGCAGTAAAGTCGATCGGCATCCCGACCTTCTTCATCGTTTCGCTCGTCTGCGGTCCGATGCTCCCGGCCAGCGGCCGCTGAGCATCCTTGGCCAGCTGGAGCGCGGCAGCTTGGTCCACAAACGACTGCACCGCCGAGGAACTCGCAAAGAGGATCGCGTCCGCTCCGCGCGCGCGGAAGTCCGCCGCGACGGGTTCTGCCGAGAGGTCGGTCTTTTCCGTTTTGTAGACCTGCAAACAGTCCACAATGGCCCGAGCCTCTTCGAGTTTCGTCACAATCACATCGCGGTTGAGGTTGCCGGTGATGACCAAGACCTTCGCGCTATCAAGACTGCCGGTCGCAACCAGATCTTCGGCGAGCGCCTCGGCTGTCGCGATCTTCGGCTGACACTCAATGCGCAGGTGAAATCCGCGAATCGCTGCCGCCGTCGTATCCCCGATACAGGCAAAGCGCAGCAGACCCAACGAGCGGATGTCGTCGAAGAGCCGCACGAACTCTTCCATGAAGAACCGCACACCGTTGGCGCTCGTGAAGACGATCCAGTCGTAGCCACCGAGTTCGAGCATCACATCCGCGAGCGGATCTTTTTCGATCTGCTTCGAGATCCGGATGAGCGGCAGTTCCACCACCTCCGCACCCAGGGCGATGAGTTTTCCGGCGAGCTCGGGAGTTTGCTCGCGGGCGCGCGTGACGGCGATACGATGACCGGAAAGGGGAATCATTTGGCTCATGGCAAAAGACCAACTTGCCGCAGGAACCGATCTGCGGTGGCGACCGGGGCGGAGAAGTCAGCCTCGGTCAGTGGCAGCCGGTGACGGCCGACGGTTTCATGAAAAAGATACATCGCGGTGGCAGTCGCGTGCGCGGCAAATGCCGTGTGGCAACCAGCGCCGAGCGCGGATTGAAAAGCGCGTTCCAGCGTCACCGTGCGCGCCGTCGCCGCGTCGAGGACCGCCGCAAATTTCGCGGCATCGTCGACGCGACACTGCACGCCGATCGCGCCTTGGCCAACGGCGGGAACCATCTGCTCGAAGGTCAGCGGCATAAACTCGATCCCGGGCCAAGCGCTGATGCCGAGGCGTTGGAGTCCAGCGGCAGCGAGAATGCTCCCGTCGGCGACGTGCTGTTCGCCAATTTTCCGAAGCCGAGTGTCCACATTGCCCCGGATTTCGGTGAAGACGACGCCCGGGAAGAGCGCCGCGATCTGCAAGCGCCGGCGCGGGCTGCCCGTCGCAATCGTCGCAGGGACCTCCACGCCGGCGCGTAAAACCAGCATGTCGCGGGTATCAGCCCGCGGCATATAACCACCGACGGCCAACCCCGGCGGCATATCTCCGGGCAAATCTTTCGTGCTATGAACCGCGACATCGGCCTCACCGCGCTGCAACGCCGCCTCGAGCTCGCCCGTAAAGAGACCTTTGCCGCCTTTGTTCTCCAACGACCAGTCGGTCTGCCGGTCACCCGTGGTCACAATTTTTAGCAACTCCGTTTCGACCCCCAAGTGCTCGCGTAAGTGCGCAGCGACCATCTCGGTTTGGGCGAGTGCCAAGGGACTCTTACGGGTGGCGAGGATGAGTTTGGTCATCGAATAAAAAAGGCGCAGAGAAGATTCTCTGCGCCTTCGAGATTAGTGGCAAAGGTCGCGAGATTAGGAGTAGGAAGCCTGCACGCCCTTGATATTTTTCTTGGTCATCCACGGCATCATGCTGCGGAGATAGGCACCCGTTTTCTCGATCTTGTGGTCCTCGCCCTTTTTAAGGAGCGCATTGTAATTCTTGAGACCGCCCTTGTGCTCCTTGACCCATTCCTTGGTGAATTGGCCCGATTGGATCTCTTTAAGAATCTTCTTCATCACCGTCTTGGTCTGCTTGTTGATGACGCGAGGACCGCGCGTGATGTCACCGTATTTGGCGGTCTCGGAAATCGAGAAACGCATGCCGGCGATGCCGCTCTCATACATAAGATCGCAGATGAGCTTGAGCTCGTGAAGGCACTCGAAGTAGGCCATCTCTGGCTGGTAGCCAGCCTCGACGAGGGTTTCGAAACCCGCCTGCACCAGTGCGCTGGCGCCGCCGCAGAGGACGGCCTGCTCGCCGAAAAGATCAGTCTCAGTCTCTTCCTTAAAAGACGTCTGGAGCACGCCGGCGCGGGTCGAGCCAATGCCCTTGGCCCAAGCGAGCGCGGTCTTCTTGGCGGTCTTGGACTTGTCCTGCGCGACCGCAATCAACGCCGGCATACCTTTGCCCTCGGCATAGAGACGGCGGACCATATGGCCGGGGCCCTTCGGCGCGACCATAATGCAGTCGATATCCTTGTGCAGTTTGATCAGGCCGAAGTGCACCGAGAGACCGTGCGAGAAAATGATGGTCTTGCCCTTGGCGAGGTTCGGGAGGATGTCGCTCTCATAGACCGATGCCTGCTTCATGTCCGGCAAGCCGATCATAATGATATCGGCGAGGCGAACCGCCTCCGCCGTATCAAAAACCGAGAAGCCATGCTGCTCCGCTACGGCGCGGGACTTCGAACCCGGATAGAGGCCGATGATGACCTTGCAGCCGCTGTCCTTCAGATTGAGCGCATGGGCGTGGCCCTGCGAACCATAGCCGAGGACGGCGAGCGTTTTGTTTTTGAACACGCCGAGATCGGCGTCTTTGTCGGTGTAGACTTTAGCGGGCATGATGAAATTTCGATGAGGGTTTTATGGGCTTCTATTTCCGAGAGGAATTTAGCGCTTGAGAGCGAGGCGACCGGTGCGAGCGAGTTCGATAATCCCGAATGGCTCAAGCAAACCCAGTAACGCCGTAACTTTATCGTCGTCGCCAGTCGCTTCAATGATCAGCGAATCCGGACTCAGATTGACGATTTTCGCACGAAAGATATCCGCAATCTGCAGCACCTCAGGCCGGCTGTTTACGTCCGAGCGAACCTTGACCAACACCAACTCGCGCGCTACCGCCTGACCATCCTTGAAGTCGACGACCTCAACCACGTTGATCAATTTCCGCAATTGGCGGATGCAGAGCTCGAGGGAAGACTCATCGCCCTTGAGGACCGCAGTGATCCGGGACAGCGAGGCATCGTGAGTGGGCGCAACGTTGAGCGACTCGATGTTGAAGCCGCGACCGGAAAACATCCCGGAGACGCGCGCTAAAACGCCGAACTTGTTCTCGACGAGGACGGAGATCGTGTGGCGCATGTGAAGGTGTAGATTGGAAAGATAAAGTGGTGGACGCTGAGGGACTCGAACCCCCGACACCCTCGGTGTAAGCGAGGTGCTCTAACCAACTGAGCTAAGCGTCCGAGCCAAGGATTTATGAAAACTCGCGCGTTGGGGCTATGACAAGGAATTATTCAGGTATGACGCGGGGCTCGTCTGCAGCGCAGGCCGCCCGCTGACGAGCGCCCCGAACCGCGCGCTGGCGGCCTAGGCTCCGAGCGGCCCTTTCGATTTCAGCAGACCCTCGCGCACCATCAGCTCGGCGTTCTGAATCGCATTGAGCGCTGCGCCCTTCCAGAGGTTGTCGCCACTGACCCACAGCGCGAGACCGTTGTCCAAAGCCGTGTCGACGCGGATGCGGCCAACGCCGCACTTCACCTTTTTTGTGAAATCGAGGGGCGTGGGATATTTCTTGTTCGCAGGGTCATCGACCAGTTCGGCGCCTGCGAACGCCGCGATCGCCGCACGCGCACCTTCGACGCTCACGGGACGCTCAAACTCCGCGTTCACGGCGACCGAGTGCGCTCGCACCACTGGCACGCGCACCGTTGTCGCCGAGACCTTCAGATTCGGCAGACCCATAATCTTGCGGCTCTCCTGCATCATCTTGGTTTCCTCGCCCGTGTATCCGTTTTCTCCAAACGAATCCGCCTGAGGGATGACGTTGAAGGCAATCTGGTAGGGATAAACTTTTCGCGGAAACGGCAAACCCTTCACGTGCGCCTGCACCTGCGACTCCAGCTCCAGCACCGCCTCGGCACCGGTGCCTGAGACCGACTGGTAGGTAGATGCGAAGTAGCGCTTGAGCCCGAATGCTTGGTGCAGTGGCCACAGCGCCATCAACGTCACGGCCGTCGAGCAATTTGGATTCGCGATGATCCCTTGATGAGAGCGCAACTCCTCCGGATTGATTTCCGGAATCACGAGCGGCACGTTCGGATCCATCCGGTAGTGCGCGCTTTTGTCGATGACGAGGCACCCCGACTTCACTGCATCCGGGGCCAGCGCCCGAGTCACCGCGCCGCCCGCGGCGAAAAACGCCACGTCGACGCCAGCGAACCCGCCCAGCTTCGCTTCCTCGACCGTATAGGTTTTCCCCGTACAGACCACGGTCTTGCCCGCCGACCGCGCCGAGGCAAAGAGCCGCAGCGAGGCCATGGGGAAGTTGCGCGCATGCAAGAGCTGAAGCAGCTCTTGACCGACAGCGCCCGTGGCGCCGACGATACCGACATTAATGGATCCGATTTTCATGAGTGATTCTCCTTTGGAGTTGGTCAACAAAACCTGCGCCCGCCTCGGCATCAAGCTTGGAGAACGGTTGCTCGTGGTGCGGATCAGCACAGCCACCCTGCAATTCTTCACGAGGGGTGTGCTGATAAAGAGCTACGTGATTTCCACGTCCAAACGCCCTCCGTCGAATATCAAGAATTCCCTGGGCACGCCGCGCGGGCTCCACGAAATCGCCGAGCGCATCGGAGCCGGCCAGCCGCCCGGCATGGTTTTTAAGTCCCGCGTGCCCACCGGGAGACACTACTTCGAGGTCTTGGTACGAGAACCCGACAACGAAAACCTCATCACCAGCCGCATCCTCTGGCTCCGGGGCCTCGAATCGGGCGTCAATCAAGGCGGGAACGTCGATACGTATGAGCGCTACGTCTACATCCACGGCACTAACCATGACGACCGGATCGGCGAGCCCCTCAGCGCGGGCTGCGTGCTCATGCGCAATCAGGAGATCGTCGAACTTTACGAACAGGTCCGCGTCGGCGATCAGGTCCTGATCGTCGACTAGTTTTCGCCCGAGTCGCGGCGAGCGCGACCGCCGTCGAAACGACCGGTCGCCACCCTTTACTCCACCCGCGCCACCCGCGTGCGGGATTCCCCCGTGATATGATTCGGTTTCTCGTGCAGAATTTTCACCTCTTCTCCGAGCGCGAAAGCCGGATGACTCAACTCCTGCACCACCAAAACGAGTCGGCCCGAACGCAACCGGACCGTGATTTCCTCGCCCGGCACATCACGGCGCTTTTCGCCGCCAATGGAAATCGGCACGGCCACGGCCAGCGGCCCGAGCGGAATCGTCGGCGAACGCGTGCGCAAACTGCGCACCTGGCCGGTCCGCAAGTCCAGCATCGTGTCGTGCACGCCCGCGACGACCCCTCTTTCTTCGCTTTCCACTTCGCCAAACGGACGCGGAGCCGCCGGCAAGGTCTGCGCCACAGAGCAACCGCCGAGCAGCACGACCGCCAACGCCACGACCGCGGCACAGCCTCTTAACAGGGTCGGCCTCACATCAATAAAGCCGGCGCACGGTTGCGCCGGCCCCGCCCTGGAGAATTTGCACATGCTGGCCGACCGCAAACGAGCCATCTTTGCCCACCTCTTGGACCACCGCCACCGTGTCGCCAGTGGTCAGCTTGACCGTGATTTCCTGCGCTCGTTTTCGCGTGGCGACTTCCTCAAGCGCTTCCCCCGCGATGGCACCCACCACCGCACCGCCCGCCGCCGCGATCGCTCCGCCCACCCCGGCGCCGCCCGACGCTGCCGCACCGCCCACCAGCCCGCCGCCCCCCACGCCGATGATCGTGGTCCGACCACTCACCTGCACTTCGCGCACCGCCACGATATCTCCCGCCTCGACACTCATCGATCGGCCGACATGCGCGCGGTCATAAACAGTTCCGCTGCTGGGAAACTTACAGCCTGCACCGGAGCCGAAGGCAGCGAGCACGCAGACCAGGTGGAGTCGTCTCGGGTTCATGTGAAAAAAGATCACGAAGCGGGACGCCGGTGTCACTCAAAGGTTTCAAACGGTATTGCGGCCGAAGAGCAACCGCAGCGAATTCAGGCAAACCACCAACGTGCTCCCCTCATGCGCAGCGACCCCGATGGCCAGCGGCACCGTGCCGAGCGCCGTCGCGATCACCATGACCACCACCACGCCAAGCGAGATCGTCAGGTTCTGCCGAATAATTGCCCGCGCCCGGCGGCTCAACCGATGCGCCGCGAGGAAATTTTCGATACGATCGTGCATCAAGATTACCTCCGCCTGCTCCAAGGCTGCGTCGCTGCCGCGGGCCCCCATCGCCACACTCACGTCCGCCGCCGCCAAACACGGCGCGTCGTTCACCCCATCGCCGACCATCGCGACGTGGTGCCCCTCCGCACGCAGCGCTTGGATCGCCGCCACCTTGGCTTCTGGCGAAAGTCCAGCGCGCACCTCGTCGAGCCCGAGTTCGTTCGCGACCGCCTCGGCCGTGTGCCGCCGGTCGCCGGTGAGCATCACGGTTATTATCCCCATCGCCTTCAACTTCGCCAAGACTTCGCGCGATTCCGCGCGAATCTGATCCTTCAAGAGCACGCGCCCCACGAGATCTTTGCCGATGACCCAGACCTCGCTCAACTCCGCTGCGGCCGGAGGCAATTGTTTGGCCCATTCGGCCAACGGCCCCTTCTCCAGTAGTTCGCGCCGTCCCAGCAACAGGTTCGCGCCACCCACTTTCCCCCGTACGCCCTGCCCCGTGATCGACTGAAAATCATCCAGCGCCAACTCGCTCAGACCTTCAGCTTTCGCGTGCCGCACGATGGCGCGGGCGATCGGATGCAGCGACTTCGCCTCGAGCGTATAGGCCAGTTGCAACACTTCACGGTCCCGCCCCCGCGGATAACTTTCGCATCCGACCACCGCCAGTTCGCCCGTCGTCAAAGTGCCGGTCTTGTCGAGCGCCACCGCCGAGATGTCCGCCAATTTTTCGATCGCCGCCCCGCCTCGAAACAACACTCCATGCCGCGCTCCCCAGGCAATCGCCGCGAGGATCGCCGAGGGAATCGATAGCACCAACGCGCAAGGGCTTGCCACGACCATCAAAGTCATGGCGCGGTAAAACGCCGAGCGCGTCTCGGGTGTATTCGTAAATGCCGGCAACTGGAAACCCCACCACCACACCACGAACATCGCGAACGAACCGCCCATCACGGCATAAGTATAACCCGTTCCAAACTTGTCCGTAAAACGCTCACTCGGCGCCTTGAGTTTTTGCGCCGTCTGAATGAGCCGAATGATTTTCTGGAGCGTGCTCTCCGCCGGCAGGCGCTCGACCACGAACTCCACGACGCCCCACAGGTTGATCGTCCCACTAAAAACCTGATCACCGACGCCCTTCGCCACCGGATTGGCCTCACCAGTGAGCGTCGATTCGTCGCTCGCGCTCTTGCCGTGCACAATCAGCCCGTCAGCCGCAAACGCCTCGCCGGGCTTCACCCGCACACGCTGGCCCACCTGCAAGGTCTCCACCGCCACGTCCCGCTCCGATCCATCCGCAGCCACCACATTCGCGTTTTTTGGCGACGACTTGAGCAATGCGCTGACCTCTCGCTGCGTGCGATCCAAAGCATAATCCTCCATCGCTCCGGAGGCGGAAAATAAAAACAACAACAAAACCGCCTCGCCCCAAGCACCGATGAACATGGCGCCGACCGCGACCGCCAGCATGAGAAAATGAATGTCGATTTCTCGTTTCTTCAGACGGGCCCACGTATCCCCAGCCGCGTCCCAACCACCGGCTACGATGCCCACGAAGAAAAAACCGTTGCTCAACCAGCCCTCATCCGGTGCGAGATACTCGGCAGCCACTCCCCCGACCCCGGCGACCCCGCACACCGCCGCCAATTTCGCGAGCAGCCGCCACTCTTGATCCGCCGGCAATGGCTCCGCCTTGATCTCCGGCCACTCCAGCTCCCGCCAGAGCCACATTTTCTCAGCGGTGACGCACGTCTCACGACCGATCACGGTGGCCCCACCGTCGCGCCTGAGGGAAAATCCGGCGGGCGCTCGCCCCGCATTTTTTGCAGCGACCTGCGCTTCCACGGCCGCCATCGTCGCCGCGAGCTTTTCCTCCAAACCTTCGAGCGGTGGGCTCCCCACCGTGGCAACAAAGACCTTGTGCGCAGTCGGATCGATCCGCACCGCCGACACCCCGGGCTGGGTGCGCAAAAAACGCACGAGTTCTTCCACCCACACATCACCCGCTTTGTCGCTCGAAACCATGCCACGATTCTCGCCGCCGGTAACCACAACCGCAAATTCATTTGCGCCGCTCCAAGCTCAATCCATTGGTTGGCGGACTCATTCTCATGATCGGCCTTCGCGACGACACCGGCTCAGCGCCTCCGCCCACCAGCCACGCGCCCACCCTCGCTGCGAAAATCTTCGCGGAGGACGGCTGGCTGCAGACCGGTCTCACCCTCGATCATCGGCCGCAACAGGAAGCCATGGCCCGCGCCGTGGCCGCGGCGATGAAGGACGACGCACCGCTCCTCTTTGAAGCCGGCACGGGCGTCGGTAAATCGCTCGCCTACCTCGTGCCTGGCCTCATTCACGCGATCGACACCTCGCGCCAGCTGATCGTCTCCACGCACACGATTTCCCTGCAAGAACAGCTCGAGACGAGCGACCTCCCCAAGTGCCGCCGACTTTTTAAATCGACACCCACGCTCGCCCGATACGCGGAATTCAAGTCGGCCGTGCTCGTCGGGAAATCGAACTACCTTTGCACGACGCGCCTGGGCCACGCCCTCGCTGATCGCGCGACACTTTTTGGGGATGCCGATTACGACGAACTCAAGCGGATCGCCGAGTGGGCCGAAGCCACCGCTACCGGACTGCGCCATGATCTCCGGCCGCCGCCGCGTGCCGAGGTGTGGGACGCCGTCAACGCCGACTCCTCGTCGTGTTCGCGCAAGCACTGCGACTGCGGAAAATGTTTTTACCAACGCGCCCGGGCCCGCATGCGCTCCGCCAATCTCGTCATCGTCAACCACGCGCTCCTCTTCGCCCTCATCGGGTCAGGCGGCGCGACAGCGAACGGCGCGACCGCGGATGCGCGCGGCGTCCTCTTCGCCGATGATTTTCTGGTGCTCGACGAGGCCCACACCGTGGCGGAAGTCGCCACCGCGAATTTCGGCCTCTCGCTTTCAAGCTATGGCCTGGACCGAGCGCTGAAATACCTTTTCAACCCGCGCACCAAACGCGGCGTCTTCCGCAAGCTCGGCGGCCCCGAGGCCCAGCAACTCGTCATCGACGCCCTCGACGCCTCGAAACAATTTTTCGATTTCCTCGCCGCCACGCTGCTCGCTCAGCGCTCCGTCGTGCGCGTCCGCGAGGAAGGCATCGCCGAGCCCACCCTCGACGGACCACTCGGAGCGATCCACCGCATCCTCGGCAAAGTCGGCGACACCCTCGAGGACGGCCGCGAACGCGACGAGTTCCTCGATCACAAACAGCGCATCAAGAGCCTCCAGTCCGGCCTCACCGCGTGGCTCACGCTCGGCGAAAAAGACCACGTCTACTGGGCCGAACGCGGCGGCCGCAAACAAACCATCGTCACCCTGCGCAGTGCGCCCATCGACGTCGCGCCCGCGCTGCGGAAACATCTTTTCGGCTGCGGCACGAGTGTCACCTGCACCAGCGCCACCCTCGCGATGGGTGGGCAAATCGAGCCGTTTGCCGCCCGCATCGGCGCCGACACCGCCCGCGCCATCGTCGTGAAATCACCCTTCGATTTTGAGCGCAACATGCGCGTCTTCGTCGCCTCCGACGTTCCCCTGCCCTCCCCGCAAGAAGCCAAACTCGCGCTCGATGTACTCGCCGATTACGTCGGCTTCTGCGTGGCCCAAGTGCGCGGGGGGACGCTCGTGCTCTTCACCAGCTACAATGATATGCGCGCGATCGCGACAACCCTCGAGCCGGTTTTCCGCGCCGCTGGGCGGCCATTTCTCATCCAAGGCGCAGAGCTCTCTCGCACCGAGTTGACCAACCAAATGCGCGATCTCGGTAACGCCGTGCTCTTTGGCACCGATAGTTTTTGGACCGGCGTCGATGTCCCCGGCGACTCGCTCGCACAAGTGATCATCACGCGTCTCCCCTTCGATCCCCCCACTCACCCCATTACCGAGGCCAAGTGCGAACACATCCGCGACGCGGGCGGCAGTCCGTTCAACGAACTCACCTTGCCCGACGCCCTCATCAAGTTTCGGCAAGGTATCGGCCGGCTGATTCGCACCCAAACCGATCGCGGCCTCGTCACGCTGCTCGATTCGCGCTTGCTCGCAAAAAGCTATGGACGACTGTTTCTCGACTGCCTGCCGCAAACCGAATTCACCACACTCACGCGGGAAACGCGTAGCCAGAAATTCCATCCGTTCGCCTGACCGTTGCCGAGAATAGCTTTTCCCAAAAACTCATGCCCTTGCTCCGCTCCGCAGCACTCACCGACATCGGCCGAGTCCGCCGAAACAACGAAGACCGGTTTTTTTGCGATAAAGGTGCATGCATTTTCGGTATCGCCGACGGCGTCGGCGGCCTTCCCGGTGGAGCCGAAGCCGCTCAACACACCGTGGATGAAATCACGCGGGCGATCCGTTCGCTTCCGCCCGATCAAGAGCCCAATCTCACCGCGATCGTGCATCATACCAACGAAAGCGTGGATGCTCTGGGTCAACGCATCAGTCCCGAACGGGGCATTGCCACCACTCTCACGGTCGGAATTGTGCGCGGCCAATCATTTCATCTCGCGCACGTCGGCGACTCTCGGGCCTATCTCCTCAGGAACGGCGAATTCATGCGGATTACCGAGGATCATTCCGTGGAAAACGAGGCCCGTCTGCGTCGCGCTAAGGGCGAGGTTGTTTACTACCAAGAAGCCAACCGCAACGCCCTCACGCGTTGCATCGGCCAGCCCACCCCGCCTGAGGTCGACCTCATCACGCGGCCGCTGCTGGCGGGTGACCGCTATCTATTTTGCACCGATGGTGTCACCCGCATGATTCCCGACTCGGAGCTCGGTGAGCTGCTCGGACAGCCCGATGATCCCGAGACCGCCATCCGCGCGATCGTGTCCCTTGCCGTGCGCCGCGGAGGTCCTGACAACGCCACGGGCGTCATCGTCTTTGTCGACGAGGTCTGAA